>JALOTN010000011.1 GCA_025457885.1 Thermoplasmatota archaeon
ATAGCTTTTTGGGAACCTGTCTGTTGATTTCCAAATAAATTTAATAAAAAGAGTAAATCATATGAAAAGGAAATGGTTGGCAATAGGAATCATTCTCTTGTTCGTTGGTGTGACCATAGCACCAACACGAGCACAGAACATAGAGAAATCCCAGTCATCACGAGGGGACTGGTTGTATGTCGGTGGGAGTGGATCTGGGAACTACACAAGGATTCAGGATGCGATTGATAATGCAAATGACGGGGATACGGTGTTTGTATATGATGATTCATCACCCTATGATGAGAATCTTCGAATTAAAAAATCAATTCAATTGATTGGTGAAAATAAGACCTCAACAATCATTAATTCTTCAAGCCAAATAACAATAGATACTTATGATTACGACAATATCTTCATTCAAGGTTTCACACTTCTCAATAATTGTACCTCGACTAAACAAACCTATGGAGTCGGCATTGTTTTTGCAGAAAATTTTACGTTAACCGATACCATAATCATTGGATGCCATTGGGGAGTTAAGTTAGTGGATTGTTCCAATTGCAGTATAGAAAATAATGAAATTCGAGATGGGACATTTGGCATATCTGCGTATGAAGTTTTTACGAGTACTTTTGGGAACAACACAATCGTAGACAACAAATGTGGAATTGAATTTAATTACGCAAAAAATAATAAGGTCAATAACAACACCTTCAGGAATAACGGGATGCTTCTTTCTGGTTATTCCTATCCAAATTCTTATTTTGGAAACACCGTAAACAACAAACCATTACTCTACGTGGCAAACAAACAAAACCTGATTATTCAAAATACATCTGTCGGTCAGCTATATCTTCTCAATTGCACGAATATCACAGTACGAAATATCGAAGTGTCAAATGCGTCCTATGGCATTGAAATCATTCGCTCGAATAATTGCCTCATCACGAAAACAAATGTTCATTCCAATTATAATGCGGGTATCACCCTACAAGAGCAATGCCAGAATAACACCATCTCCTATAATGAAATCACCTCCAATGACTACGGTATCAACTGTGAATCTTACTACCTTCCTTTTGAATACAATAACTTTATTGGCAATACGATTAGATTCAATAGAAATGGGATATGTGTAGAAGGGTCAAAGAACACAATACAAGACAATATCGTTGAGAACAACGATAAAGGAATACGAGTCATTGGTTCACAGAATAAAATACTAAATAACGCTATTAGAAATAGCACCACTACGGGTCTTTATTTATATGAAGCTGAACGGTGTCTAATCAAATCAAATAATTTTATCAACAATCAGGACCACGCAGAGTTTGAGAAATATTCGATACTGGGAAGTCATTTTCGGAGTAACTATTGGAGTAATTCGACTGGTATTGGTCCGAAAATCATATGGGGTTCACGAGGTTTCGTTGTTGGTTTCGACCGTAATGGATGGCCAATTATTCAGATGGTCCCTTGGATACAATTCGACTGGTTCTCCGTAAAAGAACCCTATGACATCCCTGGAATGAGATGATGGAAATGAAAAGAATCCAAGCTGTAGGTGTAATTCTCCTATTCATTGGTGTAACAATAACACCAACTATCAACTTCCAGGTTATCAAAGCATCCACTAATGATGACCTGGTGGAAGTCACCACCCAGGCCTGTGGCATCCAGGGATACAAGGATACCACTGTGAAACTCACCAGAGAACAATACCAAAACCTGGAACAGTATCTAGTTGAGTTCAGGGATAGGTTGAACCAGACAACAACCAGGGAAGAAGCAGTTCCCATCTTCAAGGAAGCAGTAGTGAAGCTGGATAAATATGGATTGTTACCAAAGGGGATGAGTGTTAAACGGGCACAACAGCTTGTTATTGGTGTTGAAACATCTGAGAAGACCCAAAAATGTATTAAGAAATTCCTTGAGAGAGTCTCAAGAGGAAGTTCAAACAATACGTTCTGTCTTGTTGCAGGTATGGTTGATGATGCTTTTTTTTATTCTTTGATGACACTTATTTCTATTGCAGCATTTTCGTTTTCTGTCTTTCTTTATCAGTTAATCTTGTTGTATCATCTCCCTATCATGCTGTTATATGGAGCCTTATTTGGTCTTTCCTTTGGTCTCTTTGCATATAGTTATCTTGTGAAACCATTTCATATTTTTAGTTGGGTTGATTTTTCATCATCCTCAAGAGGAGTAATTTACTCGATAGGAGGTATGAGTCCATATCATAAAACAGGTGAGTTTCAGGGAAATATTCAAGGATTTACAGGTATCCGAATTGGTTTTATCCATATTGATTTCGATTTGAGTATAGGAGCTATCTTCCTTGGCTCAGCTGTCTCAATGACTGTCACCCCCAAATCAAAATTAGATACAAACACTAAGTAAACGAATACCAGATAATATAAGAGTGAAAAACAAATTTCACTGTCTTTCACAGTCCAAGAACTCTTTGACATCTAGGCCTGAATTGAAAAGAAACCATCTGAAATTGTCTGAATGATGTCTGAGACAGAATCTATCTTCTGAATGCTGAACCAGATGTAGGTATCTTCTGTATGGAGGATGTTGTTTTGTAGAATAGCTTCGGCAGAATTCCCAGCCCCTCAGATAGAAAAGCGTTCTCTGTAAAGCAGAAAAAGAGGGTGTTTTTCAGACTATCGGAGGGCTTTTATACTCTGATTCTATGACAAATACTAGGCACGAAACAGGGATTTATCATACTTTGTAAAACTTCCCAAATATTTTTATCATACCTTGTGATTACCGTGAAGCTTAGGGGTGACCTTGCATGCCCGATGATGCTAAAAAAATTGATCAGATTTGTGATGGTTTAAATATGATTAGTGAGGATAATTCTATTCCAAGGAACATTCGACGAGGGGCGGAAGAAGTCAAACAAATCCTGTTAAAACCAAACGACCCTATCGACCTTCGTGTCGCATCAGCTACATCCATCCTAGATGAACTCGCAAACGACCCAAATATTCCACTCCATGGGAGAACACTTATCTGGAATATCATGAGCCGTTTGGAGGAACTCGCATAAGATATTTTTTTAAACCAGAAAAGAATCCTTCGTTCAAGGAAGCAAACGAGGAGGAAGAGAAATGATACGAATCGGGCAAGCCGGCATCCCTTTGTCTTGTAAAGGAAGAACTAACAAAGACGGGATTGTCTACACCCATAAAAGTCTAGATTTAAACGCCATAGAAATCCAATTCGTCCGAGGATTATACGTCTTATCCGATGAGGAAGCACTGTTCATTAAAGATTACGCCCAGAAAAACGACATTGAAATCCATGTGCATGCCCCCTACTACCTCAACTTAGCTGGGGATCATGAAGAAATCACCATGAGTTTTGAAAAAATAATGAAATCAGCGCAAATGGCGAACAACATTGGTTCAAAAACCCTGATAATCCACCCGGGGTACTACGGAGAGTACAACACGAAGAAAACCGCGAAACTCATCATCAAGAACTCCAAAAAGATCGTCAGCATGTTCAAAAAAGAAAAACTCAAAGTAAAACTGGCGATGGAGACCATGGGGAAACAAAAAGTCTTCGGAAGTCTTGATGAAATCGTAGAGGTCTGCACTCATGTCAAAGAAATCATCCCTGTCCTTGACCTTGGGCATATCCATGCCAGAGGCAATGGGTCGATCCAGGAGCGAGAGGATTATGAGGCGATCTTTGAAAAACTCAGACCACTCCGACTCCGACATTACCTCATGCATATCACCGGCGTCCTCTATGAGAACGGCAATGAGCTGTATCATGTCCCTATCAAAAAAGGAGACATGCCGCTGGCACCTCTCATTGAAATCATCCTTGACCGGAACCTGAATGTCACTCTGATCTCCGAATCACCCTTATTGGAACATGACGCAGTCTACATCCGTCTCCAGGTGGAAAAAGCCATCATGAAACGAACCGGGAAAGAAACCGCGTATTATAAGGATCTCTCTGAGGTCATCAAGAAATGAACAATCAGAACACCTTCCAGGAATCCTTAGAGTATATCCACCGGAAGACCCGTGATATCCTTCACCTCGTCACCAAGGAGGAAATCGATCGGATCAATCAAGCGTTTTTCAAGGCGAACCGTATCTTTGTCTACGGAGCTGGACGATCTGGTCTTGTCTCAAAAGCATTCGCTATCCGACTCGTGCATCTCGGTTTTCAGACCTTTGTCATTGGGGAGACAATAGGAGCTCCCGTGAAAAAAGGAGACCTTGTCTGTATCGTCTCCGGCTCAGGAGAAACAATCCCTGCGGTCATGACCGCGGAGATAGCAAAGAACCTGGGTGCAACACTTATCGTGGTGACAGGACGGAGGAACTCGCGGATCACAAAATTCGCAGATATTTCCATTATCCTTGCCGCGGATTGCACAGAAAAAGAACGAAAACAATACGCTCCTCTGGGGACGTTATTTGAGGCAAGCACCTGGATCCTGCTTGATGGGATTATCGCGGAGCTGATGAAGAATAAAAAAGAAACCGAAGAATCCATGCGCTCCCGCCATGCGACCCTTGAACTACCATAAAAAAAAACAGGTTTGTATAAAACAATATTCTCAGGTTTTTTATTGAGTACAACCCATATGTTTTTAAAGCAGGTTTTCCCTACGGCACTGCAATATCAGGTGAGTTTCCATGACTGCTTCCCCTAAACATGTTCGTCAACCAATCGTTAGTGTCCTTGGTCATGTCGACCATGGGAAAACATCCCTTTTAGATTATATTAGAGGCTCAACGGTTGCTGCTCGGGAAGCAGGAGCGATCACCCAGCATATTGGTGCTACAGAAGTCCCCATTGATGCGATTTACTCCATGTGCGGTTCTCTCCTGGGGGGAAAAAAATTCTCTGTCCCAGGGTTATTGTTCATTGATACCCCTGGTCATCACGCGTTTACCACGCTTCGGACCCGGGGGGGATCCTTAGCGGACCTTGCGATCCTTGTCGTTGATATCAACGAGGGATTCCGACCTCAGACCCATGAGTCTATCACCATCCTGCGTCAATACAAAACACCCTTCATTGTCGCCGCAAACAAGATCGATGCGATTAACGGCTGGCAGCAGAATCAGGAGGTAGCCAAGAACCGTGTGGAACAGCAACGCCCCATGACGAAAACCTTGTTTGAAACCAAACTTTATGAGTTGATTGGAACGATCTATGATAAAGGATTCGAATCAGACTTGTATTATAATATAAAGGATTTCCGGAAAAGCATCCCTATTATTCCCTTGTCCGCTAAGACAGGGGAAGGAATCTCTGAGTTGCTCATGGTCCTTGTTGGTCTTGCGCAACGGTTCCTGGAGGATCAGCTGACTAGTGAAAGTGGGGCGGGAAAAGGAACCGTTTTGGAAGTTAAGGAGGATGTGGGTCTTGGAACAACGGTAGATGCGATTATCTATAGTGGGGTGTTGAAAAAAGAGGATACTATTGTCTTTGGTACTCGTGGTGAGCCGTTGGTTACGAAGATAAAAGCACTCTTGAAACCAAAACCCATGGATGAAATCCGGGATCCACGGGAACGATTTGACAGTGTTAAAGAGGTCCATGCAGCGTGCGGGATTAAGATTTCTGCTCCCAATCTTGATCAGGTGATCCCTGGGGCTCCCTTACGGGTCGTCCAAGGAAACGAGGGAGACTTAATCGAGGAAATCAAAAGGCAATCACAAGTCAATATCGAATTGGACAAGGACGGCGTTTATATTAAAGCAGACACCATTGGATCCCTTGAGGCGTTGGTCAAGGAATCCAGGGAAAAAGGTATTAACATCAGGAAGGTAGAAATCGGGAATATTTCCAAACGAGATATTACGGATACCGCTGCAGTGAACAACCCCTTAGAACGGGTGATTTTTGCTTTTAACGTCAAGATCCTTCCCGAGGCAAAGGAAGAATTGACAAAATCAGAAGTAACCCTCTTTCATGAAGATGTCATTTACACGATCATCGAAAACTATGATGAATGGCTTGCAAAGAAAAAAGAGGAGTTGGAGAAGAAACGAAGGGAGGATTATACGCATCCGGGGATGATTAAGTTCCTCCCAGAGTTCGTGTTCCGGGTGAGTCATCCTGCAGTATTTGGTGTCCGGGTGCTTGGTGGTCGTATCAAGGTCGATATGCGGTTGATTGATGTGGATGGGAAAAGCATCGGAACCATCAAAGGGATGCAGCTGGATAATAAACCAATCAGTGAGGCACTCCAAGGCGCTGAGGTGGCTATCTCGGTGGAGGGCGTCACCATTGGGAGGCAGATTAAGGGTGGCGATATCTTCTTTACGGATATCCCTGAGAGCGACGCTCGAAAACTCCAACGGTTAGATGTGCTTAATGATGACGAAAAAGATGTTTTAAATAAAATCATGGATATTAAAAGGAAAACAAACAAGTTCTGGGGGATGTAACTCCTTTTTTTATCCTTCTTTTGTTTCTTTTTAGCAGAAACGACATCTTAAAATAGAAAATACTGTTTTCCGGTTACAACCTTTAAGAAATGGAGGAGTGAGTTTATCTATGGAAAATCAATCCAAAACAGCACAGAATAAAGAAGAGTATATAAACCAACCACGACAACGGACGTTACGGTTTCTCTCGTTGTTCATTATATTATCAGGTCTTGTTGTCTTATTGAGTCCTATCTCCTTGGCTGCTGAAGGTGGTGAAGCAAGCCTCATCGTCCCTGACCTCAGTACCGTTGAATTTTTCGGTATTAACGCACGTTTGCTCCTAGGTATTGGATTAGTTGTCTGTGCCTTAGGGCTTTTATTTGGATTGTTTAATTATCTACGAGTAAAAGGACTCCCGGTGCATAAATCCATGCGGGATATCTCTGAACTTATTTATGAGACCTGTAAAACGTATCTGGTCACTCAAGGGAAGTTCCTTCTGATCTTGTGGGCGTTCATCGGAGCGGTTATTATCATTTATTTCGGGTTACTCCTTCATTTTGAGCTGTTCCGAGTTCTGGTCATCCTGATGTTCAGTTTGATTGGTATCGCAGGTAGCTACGGGGTCGCCTGGTTTGGTATTCGCATTAATACCTTGGCGAACTCTCGATCCGCATTTGCGAGTCTACGAGGGAAACCCTTACCTGTTAATCAGATTCCCTTACGAGCAGGAATCAGCGTTGGGATGTTCCTCATCAGTGTTGAGTTGTTCATGATGCTAGCTATCCTGCTGTTCATCCCAGGGTCTTATGCAGGGCCTTGTTTCATCGGCTTTGCAATCGGTGAATCCCTAGGGGCAGCTGCGTTGAGGATAGCTGGTGGTATCTTTACAAAAATTGCTGATATCGGCTCTGATTTGATGAAAATCGTTTTTCGGATAAAAGAGGATGACGCCAGGAATCCAGGAGTCATTGCGGATTGCACGGGTGATAATGCTGGTGACTCAGTTGGTCCAACCGCGGATGGTTTTGAGACCTATGGTGTGACCGGAGTTGCTTTGATCTCCTTTATCGTTCTTGCCATCAATGATCCTATAATCCAAGTGATTTTACTTGTCTGGATTTTCATCATGCGGGTCTTGATGATTGTTGCCAGTAGCCTTTCTTATATCATCAACGATCTGATTGCTCGTGCACGGTACGCGAAAGCAACAAAGATGAATTTCGAATCGCCCTTAACGTCCTTAGTCTGGATTACTTCAATCATTTCGATCCTTTTTACGTTCATTGCCTCGTATTTCCTCATTCCAGATATTGGAGGGGATACGACTCTCTGGTGGAAGTTGTCTATTATCATCACCTGTGGGACGCTTGCTGGGGCGGTCATCCCTGAGTTTGTCAAAGTTTTTACTTCGACAAAATCCGGGCATGTAAAAGAAGTCGTCACCTCCTCTCGTGAGGGCGGTCCATCCTTAAACATTCTTTCTGGGTTTGTTGCAGGGAATTTTAGCGCATATTGGATTGGGTTGTCGATTCTCCTGCTCATGGGAATCGCCTATATCGTTAGTACTCTTGGTATCGGTAGTCTAATGATTCCTCAGGCGGTCTTGTTTGGTCCAGCGGTGTTTGCTTTTGGATTGGTCGCTTTTGGGTTCTTAGGGATGGGGCCGGTGACTATTGCTGTGGATTCCTATGGTCCTGTCGCGGATAACGCACAGTCGGTGTATGAGCTTTCTTTAATAGAGCAAGTTCCAAACGTCAAAGAGGAGATCAACAAGGAGTTTGGTTTTGAGCCAGATTTTGAACATGCAAAACAGTTACTTGAGGAAGGCGATGGTGCAGGTAATACCTTTAAAGCCTCAGCTAAACCCGTCCTAATTGGGACTGCTGTTGCAGGGGCAACCACTATGATATTTTCGATTATTATCCTTTTAACGAATAAACTTGATCCAACACTGATCGGGAATCTTTCGTTACTTCATCCGCCGTTCTTCCTTGGGTTGATTGCTGGAGGTGCGATGATTTACTGGTTCACAGGGGCATCTACCCAAGCTGTTTCCACAGGAGCATATCGAGCGGTTGAGTTCATTAAACGAAACATCAAACTCGAAGGTGTTGAGAAAGCCTCAGTGGAGGATAGTAAAAAGGTTGTAGAGATCTGTACGCAGTATGCTCAGAAAGGGATGTTTAACATCTTTATCGCAGTGTTCTGTGCGACCCTTGCGTTCGCATTCCTTGAACCGTATTTCTTTGTCGGATATCTGATCGCGATTGCGTTATTCGGATTGTTTCAGGCGATCTTCATGGCAAACGCTGGTGGTGCCTGGGATAATGCAAAGAAGTTTGTGGAAGTGGATTTGAAGGAGAAAGGAACTGAGCTGCATGCAGCAACCGTGATTGGTGATACGGTTGGAGATCCTTTTAAGGATACCTCCTCAGTGGCGATGAACCCGATTATTAAGTTCACCACCTTGTTTGGGTTACTTGCCGTGGAGTTATCTGTGTCTTTGACGAATCAATTTGGGAACGGTAGCTCTGCGAATCCCGCAACGCTTTCCTTGTTTGTGTTATTCCTAGCTGTCTCGATGTTCTTCGTGTTCCGGTCGTTCTACAGCATGCGAATTAAGACAAACGATGCGGAATAAACACAGAAAATCCTCTCAAGTTTTTTTGAGAGTCTCTTTTCTTTTTTTTTATTGATTTCCGAAAAGGAAATAGAAAATCAATGTGTATCCGATAATGCTCATTAGTAAAGAAAGAATCCAGATCCAAAACAGGAGTTTTGCTTTTTTTTCTGGGTCAGATACGTAACGAAGGATTCTGTGTCTCATAGGTCACGCGATGGTTGTTTTCATCCGTTTGAGACGGAAAATGTTTTCTCGTTCCATTTCCTCTAGACGTGTTCGGATGAATCCTTCATTTTTTCGTAACTCTGGTAAGATTCGGAACTCTAAAGCATTAACGATTCGTTTGTTTTTCTCGATTTCCTCGATGAGCCTGCGCAGGGTTGTTTCAAGTTCTGCTGCGACAATGATGTCTTCGACGAGTTGTTCATAGGCGTCTGCTGCTTCATCGATACGAACACTCATCCCAATTATCCCATATCCTCGTTGGTCGATACGACGTTTCACGGTTGCGCTTTCAACAGTGGTAGGCACCAGGGTTCCCATGACGTTCTTACAGCCCATGGTGACCTGAGGGTCCTCCCTGCGGGCGAATGCCACGGAATGAACAGAGGTTTCTCCATCGACCCCTGTTGCGATGATGAGTTTTTCCTCTGCTTTTTTGTAATCTGCGATAATCTGCGAACGGATGTCACGTGCTTTCGAAAGGATGTTGAAGAATTCAAGGACTAGACCATCTCGTTTCATTTTTAACAGTTTGTATCCTCGGTCATATAAAGCGATCTTTCGTTTGATCGCGATAAGCTCTGTTCGTGTCGGTTTTACTTCTTGTTTTACCATAGCTGTTGAATCCTTTATTTTTTCCGATAGTTCGGATGGTATTTCTCAAGTGTTTTCCGATCAATCATGGTGAGAGCGCTTTCTGGGACCATGGCGATGAGTTCCCAGCCAAGCTCCAGGGTTTGTTCCAGGGAGCGTTCCTCGTTTCTTCCTTGTCGGATGAACCGGTTTTCGAAGGCTTCTGCAAACTCAAGGAATTTTTTGTCATTCTCGGAGAGTGCTTCTTTTCCGACGATCGCGATGAGGTCTCGAATATCTCTTCCTTTTGCGTATGCTGCGTAGAGTCCTTGTTCGACGGATCGGTGGTCTTCTCGGGTCATCCCTGGTCCGATCCCAAGTCTCATTAATCGGGAGAGGGAGGGGAGTGGGTTCAGGGGTGGGTAGATTCCTTTTCGATGGAGTTCTCGGGAGACGGCTAGTTGACCTTCGGTGATGTATCCAGTGAGGTCTGCGACGGGATGGGTCCAGTCATCTTCTGGGATGCTCATGATTGGGATCTGGGTGATGGACCCTTTCTTTCCTTTTATTCGCCCCGCTCGTTCGTAGATCGTGGCAAGATCGGTATACATGTATCCTGGGTATCCTTTTCTGCCAGGGACTTCTTTTCGTGCAGCCCCGATTTCTCGAAGGGATTCTGCGTAGTTGGTCATATCTGTTAAAATGACTAAGACATGCATATCGTGGGAGTATGCGAGGTACTCTGCTGCAGTGAGAGCAAGTTTAGGGGTGATGAGTCGTTCGACAGCAGGGTCATCAGCAAGGTTCATGAAAACAACCGCTCGTTTCAGTGCACCAGTGCGTTCAAAATCTTTCATGAAATACTGGGCTTCTTCGTTGGTGATCCCCATAGCGGCGAACACAACAGCGAATTCTTCGTTTTTTCCAATGACTTTTGCTTGTCTGGTGATCTGTAAGGCGATCTCGTTATGTGGCAGACCCGCTCCGGAGAATAACGGGAGTTTTTGGCCTCGGACAAGAGTCAGAAGTCCATCAATCGTGGAGATCCCCGTCTGGATGAACTCACGTGGGCTGTCTCGTGCCCAGGGGTTAATGGCTGATCCGATGATCTCCATTTTTTCATCAGGGATGATCTTTGGCCCACCGTCGATGGGCATCCCTGAGCCGTTGAGGATTCTTCCTAGCATGTCTTGGGATACCGACAACTTAATGGTTTCTGCAAGGAAGGTGACTCCTGATGCTCGGTCGATTCCAACGGTTCCTTCGAAGACCTGGACGACAACGATATCCTTGCTTGTGTCAAGAACCTGCCCTCGTTTCTTTGTTCCATCTGGTAAATTGATGTTGACGAGTTCTCCGAATCCGACTGGTTCGGTTTTTTCAACAAAGATTAAGGGTCCTGCGATGTCCGTAATCGTTCGATATTCTTTTACCATGAGACTGCCTCCACACCCATTGTTTGGAATTCTTTTTTCATCTCTGTTTGGGCTTTTTTGAGGTATTTGTCGAAATCTTTTTCAAATTTTGAGTTGGCAAGTAAATCCCTTGATTTCATCTTCAGGATGGTGTTGACAGGGACTCCAGCATCAAGGGCTTTGTAGGCTGCGTTTCCATATTCCATGATGGTTTTAAGCAGCTTGAATTGTTTATCGATAGCGCAGTAGGAGTCGACCTCATGGCCTGCATGTTGCTGAAGGAAGATTTCCCGGAGCGCTCGAGCGAATTCAAGGGTGATTTGTTCTTTTTCTGGGAGTGCGTCTGATCCGATGAGCTGGACGATTTCTTGGAGTTCAGCTTCTTTTTGGAGGATCTCCATTGCTTTGACCCGGAGGTCTTTCCATTCAGGGGAGACGGTGTCTTCGAACCATTTTTCTAACGTGTTCATATAGAAACTATAGGAGGTAAGCCAGTTGATGGCAGGGAAATGCCTCCGGTGTGCGAGATTGGTATCCAACGCCCAGAACACTTTGACCATCCGCAGGGTGTTTTGGGTGATGGGTTCTGAGAAGTCTGCCCCTGGGGGACTGACCGCTCCGATAACGGTGATGCTTCCTTCTTGGTTGTTGAGGGTGGTAACACGACCAGATCGTTCATAGAACGCCGCTAGTTTTGTCGCAAGGTACGCAGGGTATCCTTCCTCCCCAGGCATCTCTTCGAGTCGACTGGAGATTTCTCTCATGGCTTCTGCCCATCGGCTAGAGCTGTCAGCCATCAGGGAGATCCCATAGCCCATGTCCCGGTAATATTCCGCGATGGTGATCCCTGTGTAAACGCTTGCTTCTCTGGCTGCTACGGGCATGTTGCTGGTGTTGGCGATAAGCACGGTTCGTTCCATGAGGGGAGCACCAGTTCGTGGGTTTTTCAGTGCGGGAAACTCGGTGAGCACCTCAGTCATCTCATTGCCTCGTTCACCGCAGCCAATGTAAACGACGATATCAGAGTCGCTCCATTTGGCGAGCTGATGTTGCATCACGGTTTTTCCGGTCCCGAATCCCCCAGGGATGCAGGCGGTGCCGCCTTTGGCGATAGGAAAGAGGGTATCAAAGATCCGCTGACCGGTGAGCAGAGGGATATCAGGCATAAGTTTCTTCTGGAACGGCCGAGGTTGTCGAACAGGCCATTGTTGCATAAGAGTGATGTTTTTACCTTCGATGCTACCGATTGGTTCTTCGACGGTGAAGCTTCCTTCGGCAAGATCGGTGACCTTCCCTTGGAGTTGTGGGGGGAGGAGCACGCGATGGGTGATATCTGGTGTTTCTTGGACCGTCCCAAGGATACTCCCACCGGCGAGGGTTGTTCCTTTCGTAACGGTGGGGGTGAATTTCCATTTCTTTTTTCGGTCTAATCCGGGTTGCATGATTCCTCGGGCAATGAAATCCCCCATTTTTTCTCGAAGGATCGGTAAGGGACGTTGGATTCCATCATAGATGCTCGTAAGTAGCCCCGGGCCCAGTTCTACCATTAAGGGGGCACCAGTTGCCTGGACAGGCTCCCCGGGTTTGATCCCTGAGGTGTCCTCATAGACTTGTACGATGCTTTTTTCTCCAGTCAGCTGGATGACTTCACCCATGAGATGGAGGTCTCCGATGAACACGACGTCGTACATCCGGGGTTTGATGCCGGTGACGGTGACAACAGGACCTGCGATTCGATAAATCTCTCCTTGTGTTGGCATAGTTTTTTTCACCATTTTTTATTTTTTATATAAATCTACTCCAATGACTTTTTTTATTCGTATTCGTAAATCGTCTTCTTCGAGGCTTCCTACGGCGATCACGATGGGTTTGACGCTTTCGTTGGCTTTTTTCCGCAGCGGGTTAGAGAGTTTTTTGTAGTCTTCATCGTGGAGCACGAGGATGTCGGTGTTTTTCTCTGTTAGGATTGCTGCGACGCGTTGTTCGATGTTGTCCTCGGTATAGGTGGTATGGATGCCTGCGAGCTGGAATCCAAGGACGAAATCATGGTTTCCGACAACAGTTATCCCGGTCATGGGATCACCAGGAGTTCTTTGATGGTCTGCTCAGGTAATCCTTTTTCTTTTGCCCTTGCGAGGATTCGGAGGTTTTCTACCTCGATTCGTTTTCTGATGAAATAATCAAGGATTGGTAAGATGGAGAGGGGATGAAGGTAGGATTTTTTGGTTGCCCTGGTCAGATGGTGTTTTTCTAATGCACGTATGAGATGATTAAGGGATTTGGTTTGTTCGATAGTCCCAAGGGAGTCTCGGATGGATTGATATTCAGGGAGCATGGAAAGTTCTTCGAGGAAACGTGTGAAATCAGGGGTGGTGATGAGGTGTTGTATGGTTTTTTCAGGGATTTTTCCAGCTGATAGCATCATGGATGCGATGGTGGTTGGTTCGACGGATTCGTATTTTGTCATAAGGAGTGTTTTGATGTTGACCAGGTCGATTTCCTCTTGGATGAAGTCAAGGAACAATCGATTAGCCTCGGAGCGAGAATGGACGGAGTTGAGAAGGAACCGGTAATAAGCGTGTTCAAGTTTGTTTTCACAGAGGTCTGGATGTGTCTCCCAGTCATCCTTGAATGCGGCGACGATTGGGTAAAAGTCGTTTCCTTTGAGCAGATCGATAGCTTCTTGGACGGTTTTACTTTTTTGAACAATGGTCTGCCAGTAGTTTTCCGGGTATCGTCCCGCGGAGCGGATCGCTTTCATGATCTCCTCGGGCTTTGCGTGATAGGATTTGCCGCGCAGGATGGTCTTGATGTTCCAGACATCCTCCCGTTGCAGGTACGCACAGAGCATGGTTGTTAAATCTCCATCAGAGTACCCCAGGATCTGTTGGTAGACTTCTGCGATGTTTTTGTTTAACGCAAGGTCAATGAGCTGAAACCCCTTGACGGTCCCCCCAAGCTCGGCGATCTCTTTTTTATAATGGCTTTCCCCGAGGAATCGGGTGATCTGGTATGTATCCATAAGCAGCAGCTTCCGATAGGTATCAATGGGGAGTAAGAATGCTCGTTTCGCCCGAACACGTGCACAGACATACGGGTAGTTCCCTGAAGAGAACACGGACCATCGTTTCATGGCCTGTGGGGAAAGAAGTGATAGGTCTTGGGGGGTGTGTTTCATGGTTTCTCTCAGCTGAGCAGTTCTTTAGCGATCTCTTTTAAGGAATGTTCCCAGACAAGCTCTGCAATGGTCTCATAGCGGTAATCTATCTTGAGGGTTTTTTCCTTGTTTTCGACGATGATCCCTCCGATGGTGTCAATGGCGCCTCCGTAGGGGATGTTGGTTAAGGACCGCACGAGAGCCTCATCACGTTTGTTTGAATACACAAACGCGGCCTGAGGCAACTCCTGTTGGGCTTTTTTCAGAAGGGAGGAAAGGATCTTCTCATGAGGGAGACTGGAGAGGCTTGCCAAGCTGTCCTGGTAGGTCTGATTCAGGATGTCTTTTTCTGTGTTCAACCTGATTTTTTTGACTTCGATTTCCACGCTGCTTTCTTCTTGTGCCTTGAGGAGCTCGATGTTTTTTTCCAGCTCCTTTCTTTTTTTCTCAGCAGTCTGGTCAAGGGTTTTTTGTGTGGTTGAGAGTATCTGTGCTGCTTGTGTCTCCGCATCATGAAGAATAGCGGTGATTTTCTCTTTTCCTTCGTTTTGTATGTTCTCGATTACTTTTTCAAGTCCCATGGACACCACGGTCCTTTTTTTTCTTCACTGCATCAGGAGATTTTCTTGATGCCTGTGTTTCTTTACATTTTTGTCCATAGCAAAAAGGCGATGACAAGCCCGAAGAGAACAATTGTTTCTGGAAGAACCATGTAAATGAGTCCTTTCCCGAACATTTTTTCGTTCTCCGCTGCTGCACCGACTGCCGCGGCACCAATGGTTTTTTGTGCCCAGGCGGTCGCAAGTGCAGCAGAGCCGATAGCCACACCAGCGCCTATTGCGATGATTCCTGCGTCTGCCATGTGTTTTTTACCTCCTTTTTTTTCTTATTCTGTTGATGTGTATTTTCGTTTATATCCAAATGGGTTGAAACGGAGTCCTTCTCCTTTATAGAACTTCATGAAGAACTCGACGTAATGAAGCCTGACCGCCTGAATCCCTGAGGAGAGTGCCCCCAGGGCGAAGACCATGAGCTGCATGAAGATAAGCAGGATGACTCCCAGGATGCCGATAAGGATATTGCCACTTAGGATCAAACCAAGGCCGATCATGTTAAAAGCAAACGCCATGGCTGCCTTTGCGACACATATCGCAGCAAGCCTTGTGTAGGACATGAGATGACTGGTGATTTCCAGGACTTCGACAAGGCCAAACCCTCCAGCGACGACCATGATGATGAGGATGCCAAGGATACCAAAGACTAAGGTGATATAAGGGACGATGAGGCCTCCAAGGGAGATTCCGGATTTTACGAGAGGAATAAGGGTGCCCCAGAGGAGAGGTTCAACGGCGGTTCCTCGGAGTGGTTTGATCCATTGTCCGATGGTCCAATCTGCCATCACAAAAATAAGTAAGGCAAGTGCGATTAAGACCATGAGAAGACCTATCTTGGTGATCGCATGTTTCTTGTTATGTTTCCGTTCCACGAAAAACCCAATCAACAATCCTAATCCAAGATGCAGGGAGCCTGCGATGATGGAGATGACCAGCAGCTGGGTCATCCCAAGAGACTCCATCTTATGGATGATCGAGGGGATCGGGATATGGATGCCTAAGAGAGAAGACCAGCTATACGCTGCTTCTCCTTCAGCAGCGTGGGTAAGCATGAATGGGAGGCCGAACATGTCGCCAAAAAGGAATAACCCAAAGATTGAGGAAAAGATCCCTGCGATGATGATGTACCATCCGATGTTCGTGAATCCTTCGCTTTCTTTGAAGAGTTTCATGAACAAGACTCCAAAGAGGATGAGCAGGATCCCATAACCGATATCCCCAATCATCAGTCCGAAGAACAAGGGGAAGATGAAGGAGAGTAAAAAACTTGGGTCGATATCTCGGTAGTTTGGGAGGGAATACAATTCAAGGAGGTATTCGAACCGTCGGACTGGTTTAGGGTTCTTCAGCAGGGTGGGGGGTTCATCATCATGGGTGGATGTGACCTGCTGAATGTATAACGCTCCATTCAGTTCTTTTTCAATCGTTTCAGTGACATGTGGGAGTTGCTGGGTGGGGATCCAGCAATCAATCAGGAAGGAATGTTCCGTGGTTCCGAACAGGACCGGGGCTTCTGCTTTCTGCACTTCGATGGTAAGGTATTCCTCGCTAGCGAAGATGAATTCTGCATACCGTTTCCGACACTCTAAGATGTCTTTGGTCGTCTGAAGGAGTTTTTCAGATAGTTCTTTTTTCTGCTCAGTCCATTTCTCGATGAACTGTTTAGGCAGACCAGTGCCTTCCGGGAGTTTTACTTCCGTAAAGCCACAGTCATTGAGTAGTTTATGGGCGTCCTCCCCATGGTGCTTAACGATGAATAACCCGATCATTTGATCCTCTGCACCGGAGGTGAATAATTCATAATCCGGGGTGAGCGTTGGAAGCGTATCAGTCAGTTTTTTCAAATCCCGTACATAGCCTGTGAACACCAAGAGATGACCATATCCTTGATAATCCTCCAAGGGAATATCCATGGATGCGAACGGCTCCAATTGACGGATTCGTTCATCAAGTTTCCGGAAATGCTCCTCAAGACGTGTTTTAGCTTCCATGAGAGACTGGATGTTTTGTTCCATGTCCTGAATCTGTAAAGCGATATCCTGTTGGACCTGCTTTTCAGAATGTTTCTGTGATATCTTCTGATTCTCCGTGTTGAGTTGAAGTAACTGGGCACTACTGCGTACTTTTAAGAGATGTTGACTGACTCCGGATGCTTTTATGGTAGGAGCACCCAGGTGAAGAGTTTGATCAGCATCAGGAGCCTTAAAATCAATAATGTGCACAATGTCTAAGGAGTGCAGCAGCTCGATGGTGTGCTCTAAATCTTGTTTTGCACCAAGAAGCAAGGTCCGCGTCATCTCCTGAGGCTTAAACATGAATGAACTCCATGAACTCCTGGACGAAAAACTCCTTGGCTTTCTCTACTTGGGCTTTCTTTTTCATCGTTTCAGCCTCAGTCATCGCTTTTTTAATGATCTTTTGCCGTTTGTCCCCTATCTCTTTCTTCGCTGCGATAAGCTGTGTTTCTCGTTCTGCTTTCATTGTTTTTTCTGCTTCGTCTTGGAGTTTCTGGGCGTGTTTCTGGGCTTGGGTGAGAATCTCGTTGCGTTTATGTTGAGCTGCATCGATGTTCGCTTGGATTTCTTTCTCAGTTGTCTTTATTTTCTCAAGGATTTCTTTTCGTTCCATTGATGCACTTCCCCCGACGCACTATTTAAGGGACTAACCCGTAATGTCGCCTTATTATTAAAAATATCTGTATTGAATACCAACAGTGGTATGCATGGAACAGATAGGGAATTTGACGCTATCTTAAGAAAGGAGGTGCCGAATGATTTGTGAGATTTCAGCGGCAGCCTGTGCGCACTCTTTACTCAGACCAAGTGAGATATCTCTGGATTTTGGTTGTATTCCGATAAAAACAACTGAGGAGCCGCATCGTCGTTTGATCTCTGCAGCCACCTCGATAGCAGGAATTGAATGGGTGGTAAATAATCCCTGTTCGACGGTTTCTGTTTGAAGGATACGCCAAGAACCCGGGTTTTCCCCTAGTTCTGCTGCATCGATAATGAGGACATGGCTAGGATGGGCTGAACAGGACGGACCAATGAAAACCTCAGGAGTCATCTGCCCTTCAAACACTTTGAGACGATGAGAAGAAAATGGTTTGAGGAGACGCACAACGTGTAACCCTACCGCATCATCAGCACGCAGCTCGTTTCCCATGCCGATGACCACCACCAGGGAAGCATCTTGGAGAAACTCTGCTAGGTTATTTAACAATCGCTTCGCCTTTCTTATAGTGCGCCAGTTCAAACTCGGCGGTCATCTCAATAGCATCCTTCGGGCAGGATTCAGCGCATTGGGCGCAAAAGGTACAGTAATCCAAGTCGAAGACCGGTCGTTTCTTTGCCTCAATCTCATGCATAGTGCAGGCCCCAGAGGGACAATCCCTGGCGCATAACCCGCAGCTGATACAACGATCAAGATGGAATTTCATCTTCCCCCGCAGTGTTGCTGGTGGGGTGAGTCGTTCTTTTGGGTAACGCACTGTGACTGGTTTTCGGAATATGAATCCTATGATTTTCGGTAGCATTTTCCCCGGGGTCTTCATCTTAAATCCCTCCAAAGAAACGTACGATGATGGCGATGAAGATCTGCACCAGGGTCAACGGGATGAGCCATTGATAAGCAAAGCTGATCATCTGATCAGTCCGGATACGAGCAACCGCGGATTTCAACAGAATCAACAGGAAGATGACAAAGAGTGTTTTAAGGAGAAATACGAGTGCGGCGACTAACCATGAAAGATAGACTGGCTCCAGTGGAAGGATTGGTTCGGGTCCTGCGAGGAACACCACGGCAATCAACCCAGCACCCACGACCATTTCTGCATCCCGGGCGAGCCGGAACAACGCCAGACGCCTCCCTGAGTATTCCACGAGGGGTCCTGCGACAATCTCGGTTTCCGCCTCAGGGATATCAAAAGGAAGTCGCTCAAGTTTCCCCTGCAGAGCGATCAATCCGATGAAAAAACCAAGCAGGGAGACGACAAACTCCAAGGGATGTGTCGCCTCAAAACGGGTGATGTCCGCCATTTTCCAGGAGCCCTGGAGCAATGCCGGGGTCAACAAGGCCAAGAAGAAAGGAATCTCATAGGAGAACAACAAGGATGCGACACGCATTCCGCCTTTCTGACCAAAGACGTTCCCTGAGTACCAGCCGCCTAAGAACATGGCAAGGGTCGGGATCGTCAGTAAATAGAGTACTACGACCAGATCGCCGTTGAAACTATGCAACCCGGTGGTGGAGACGATAGGAAGATATAGGAACGCGGCAAAGATGGCGGCAAGCCCGATGAGGGGTGCTGCAGTAAACATGAAATGTTCTGCCTTCTCTGGGACGATGTCTTCTTTGGCTGAGAGTTTCACCAGGTCTGCGAACGGTTGAAGGAACGGAGGTCCGACACGTCGTTGGATGCGGGCGTAAATCTTCCGGTCAAGATATTCCGTAAAGAGACTGAAGGCGAACAGGAACAGAAAACCAGGAAAGAGAAGTAGATAGACGATCGATAGAAGAATGTCTATGCGTTCCACCCCCGTTCAGCGTACCATTTAATCCCGTAGCGACGGAGCTGTTCTCCGCTGATAAGCTCCCCGGGTTTCTCCTGACCATCTTTTAAAAGCAACACTCGGTCCATGCAACCCATGCAGGGGTCAATAGCTGCCACAATAATCGGGACGTCCGCAAGATAGGTTTCTTTAAGCATTTCAGCGGTTGCTGGTAGATTGGCGAGTGTCGGGGTGCGGACTTTGTAGCGATCTGGTTTTTCTGTGCCATTTGAATGAAGGTAATGGATGTCTTCACCCCGGGGTGCCTCAGTATGACTGATGGACTCCCCCTCAGGAATTTTCCGGGGGGCCTTCTTCAGGATATCTCCCTCCGGGAGATGCTCCATAAGATAGCGGATGATTTTGATGCTTTCCACGATTTCTAGGACCCGTACGACTACTCGACCAAGGACATCATTGGTATCCGTCGTAATCACCTCAAAGGGAGTATCTAGATATGATGCATAGGGGTCGTCCTTACGGATATCAACCGAAATCCCTGAGGCTCGTGCGGTAGGTCCAACAGCAGTTAAACGGAGAGCCACCTGTGGTTTGAGGATCCCAACGTTCTCAGCACGAGCAAGGATGGTTTTTTCATTAATCGCGACATTTTTATAAAACTCGGCTCTTTTTTCTAGATAATCCATGCTTTCAAGCACTTTCTTTCGATGTTCCTGACTGACATCTCTCCGGACGCCGCCAATGGCGTTCATCGCGTAGTTCACCCGGTTCCCTGAGATCATCTCTAGGAGGTCTTGGACGACTTCTCGATCCTGCCAGGTATACATGAATAAGGTGTCAAAACCAATCTCATGTCCAGCGACTCCTAACCAGAGGAAATGGCTGTGCAGTCGTTCCAGTTCTAAAAACAAGGTTCGGATATACTCGGCTCGTTTTGGTATTTGTAACCCTAGGATTTCTTCAACGTTTTGTGTGAAGTTATAGACATGGGCATAGGAGCAGATCCCGCAGATTCGTTCCACGAGATACAAGTTTTGTGTATAAGTCCTTGTTTCCATGAGCTTTTCTATACCGCGATGAATATACCCGATGCGGATATCAACATTCACCACACGTTCTCCATCCAGGGTGATTGTGAAATTCTCTGGTTCTTTGAGCGCTGGATGTTGTGGGCCAATAGGTAGTTTGACGTATCCCATTATTCCTCAGCCTCCTGTTCTGCTGGTGGTTTCCAGTCTTTACGAAGAGGATATCCTCCAACCCACTCATCAGGGAGAACAAGACGTCGCAGGTCCGGATGACCTCTTGGAACAATCCCAAGGATGTCATGGATTTCTCGTTCGTATAGAATTGCACTTGGAAAAATGGTAACGATACTGTCTATCGTTGGATCATTTTTTGGGCAGGTGGTTTTAATTGTTATAACAACACCCTGTAGCATGAAATGATAGAGGAGTTCCAGGTCGTTGCCTTTATCTCGTGCGGTGATGGTAGAGAGATGTTGGATGGCAAGTTCACTTGACAGTATGTTCATGGTTTTTATCAGATCCTCTCGGGGAATTGAGAGGAATAATCGGTGACTTCGTGTCATCAGCACAGGGAGTCCCTTGAGGACCTCAAGGATGTGTTCTTCTGGAGTGGTCATTGTTTCCCTCCTTTTTTTATACTAGCGAGAAGTTTAATGATTCCGTCAGCAATCGCATCTGGTCGGGGGGGACACCCAGGGACATATGCATTGACAGGGATAACAGTGTCGATACCACCTTCCACGGCATAAGATCCTTTGTAAATCCCACCAGAAGAACCACATTGCCCAACCACCACAACGAATTTCGGTTCAGGCATTTGATCATAGACTCGTTTGAGTCGTTCCTTCATTTGAGTCGTCACCGGGCCAGTACAGACCAGCACATCCGCATGTCGTGGGGTTCCTTTGAGCAGGACACCGAACCGTTCTGCGTCAAGCCGTGGGATCAATGCCGCGAGAATCTCAATGTCACATCCGTTGCAGGATCCGCAGTTCATATGTAAAATCCAGGGTGATTTGATACGTGCCCATTTCACAAGGCTTTTAAACATGGTCTTTACCTCCGACGAACAATGCAAACGCGGTTAACGCCATCACCCCGATGAGGACGCAGCCAAGAAGTGCTGCATTCCCCGTTGGTGCGGTCGCAATCAATAAAGCTCCCACATGAAGCACGGTGAAGAAGAACGCGACATGGAAGAAGTTGTAGGACTGCTGGGTTTTCCCACCAGGATACTCTTCTCCACATGCGTATGGTTTTAATTTATATTTTGCTTTGCTGTACTTTGGTGAAAGAGTCCCAGCAAAGAGATACAAGAGGTAGACGATAATCAGCATGATAAGAAAGGTAACAATAGGGTAGAACATGGTTTCAGACATGGTGTTAGACACCTCCAAGGCTCATGAGGATATCCACCGCTGGTTTGACCACTTGCAGACCAACCTCCGGCCAGATACCAAGAAGAATGGTGAAGGCTGCAAGGAGTCCGATAGCCACCAGCATCACCGGGGACGCATCCTTTGCTTTTGCTATTTTCTTATGATCAGAGGGAAGATAAAGTGTCTTGATGATTGGTAAATAGTACCCTAAGCTGAGTAACGCGTTAAGAAGGGCGATGACTGCGATAGCAATCCCCCACCAACCAATCACTCCATAGGTGAGGATCCCTCCGCTGAACACCATCCATTCACTCATGAAACCACTCAGGGGTGGCACCCCGGCAAGTGACAAGAGTGACAAAGTAAACGCAAAACCAGTAAGTTTCATGGACAAACCAATACCATCCATTTCATCAAGATAACGGGTTCCTAGCTCATGGATAATGGCACCAGCGCAAAGAAAAGCAAGGCCTTTCATGAACGCATGGGTCATGATATGGAACAAACCACCCTCATATCCGATGCGTATGCCATATGCAAGACCAACACCGACTCCAAGGATGATGTACCCCATCTGAGCGACACTGGAGTAGGCAAGGATTCGTTTGATGTCGGATTGAGCATGAGTCAGCTGGGAGTAGGCCATGATGTTTCCCACACTCATCGTCAGCAGTGCGATGATGATAAGCATCTCCCCGACCGGAAGACTACTGCCCGTAAAGATCAGCAGTGCTCGTAAGAGGGTGAAGAATCCCGCGCCAATCACAATACCCGATAGCATCGCGCTGATCCCTGAGGGGGCAGCAGAATGAGCATCGGGAAGCCAGGTATGCAGGGGGACGATGGCTGCTTTGACTCCGAAACCAATGATGAGGAACAACAGAGCGGTTTGAAGCAGCGGGGTGGAAATCAGCATCCCAATCAAACCGTTATAGGAGAGTGTCCCGGTCTGGACGTACACCAGGGAGATCCCAAAGAAAGCGAACGCGGACCCTACCGCGCCCATCACAATGTATTTCATGCCTGCCTCGATCGCCATCCATTCATGTCGACGGAACACCACCAACGCATAGGACGGAATCGACATCATCTCAAAGAACAGGTACAATACGAGAAGATCAGTGGCTAATCCAATCCCCAGGATGCCAGCGACCATCAGCTGCAGAAGCGTGTAATAGTACTCCTGGCCAGCATCGTTTTTCATATAGATGATGGAGTAGATATTCACAATGGTTCCTAGGAGGAGTGCGATGAGGCCAAGAAAGACTGCTAAGGCATCCATCCGAAGCAGGGTGTCTCCAATGTAAAAATCACTTGGTCCGTTCACCCAGACTTGTGTCGCAAGCAGAACTTGGAGGATGAGTGCACTGCTGAAAAACACAAGACCGATGCCTGCCGCAAGATATTTCTTTTTGAAGACATGCTCCGCACGCCCCAGGGCATAGGCAAGAATGGAGCCAGCAAGCAGGAAAACCAAGGGGAGGACTGGGTTAATCATATTACCATCCACCTCCAAGAAGGAACAAGAAAAAAATGAGCAGCAGGAACCCTAAGGCGATCCCTACAATATTATAATTCAGATCACCGGTGTGGGTCTTACGGAACTGCGCGGAGAACCATCGTAAACACCGGATGATGTTGCCATAGAAGGCATCAAAACCGTAGCCGTTCCGGGCGACGATGATGGTTTTTTCTCCAGCGCTGTTCGCTGCATATTGTTTCCGTATCTTGAATAACGCAAGACCGATGAGGAACGCGGCAATCGAGATCCAGACGACCGGGGTCTCAAACGTCTCAAGTAGGAATGCACTAAGCGTCAAAGCATGCTCCGAAAGATCAAAGGAATGATACGCTCTGCTGAGGAACCCGACTCCAAGCCAGGCGACCAGTGTCCCAAAAGCAAGAAGAATCAGCGGAACACTCATCTGCCAGGCCGCCTCATGCGCTGTTTTATCCCGTCTGCTCTCGCCCCAGAACACCAGATTGATCATTCGAAGGGTGTACGCAGCAGTCAAGATGGCAGTCAGCACCATGAGCAGAAGCGGTAGATAATTACCTGTTTCCCAGGCGGTCGCAAGAATCATATCCTTACTCCAGAATCCACTAAGAGGAATCAACCCTGCTAAGGATAACCCACCAATCAACATCGCAAGATACGTAATTTTCATATCCTTCTTCAGTCCACCCATCTGATACATATTCCGAGTACCCACTGAGTGGATCACCGCTCCAGCGCCAAGGAAGAGTAATGCCTTGAAGATCGCATGGCTCATCAGATGGAATGTTGCTGCAGTAAACCCAGAGACCAATCCTAACGCAAACACCATATACCCTAGTTGACTCACCGTGGAATACGCAAGAACACGTTTCAAATCATGCTCCACCAATGCCATGGTCGCAGCAAGAAACGCGGTGATCCCACCAACGACCAGCAGGGCAGTCATCCAGTAAGGGACATCCATGAACAAGGGGAGTGAACGAGCAAGCAGATACACACCAGCATTGACCATGGTTGCTGCATGAATCAACGCACTAATGGTCGTTGGAGCCTCCATGGCATCCGGAAGCCAGACATGCAGCGGCACCTGAGCGGATTTCCCCATAGCCCCCAGCAAGAAACAAAAACCGGCAATCGAGAGCGTCTGCAAGGGGATGCTGGCGACATTCTGAATTAAGGAATGGATACTGAGCGCCTGCCAGAAATCAACACCAAGCGCAGTCATCGCCCCAGAGGCTAGCACAAAAATCCCGATGAGAAACGCGATATCCCCTACCCGTGTGATGACCAATGCCTTAATGCCTGCTTTGGCTGCTTTAGGGTCTTTTGTGTAAAACCCAATCAAAGCATAGGAGCATAACCCTACCGCTTCCCAAAAGAAATACAGCACCAGTAAGTTATCGACAAACACCAGTCCAATCATCGAGCCAATGAACAACAACACCAAAGCATAATACCTGGTGAGACCTTCCTGACCCGCCATGTATTTCACGGAATACAGGAGCACTAAAGACCCGATGCCTCCAGCGACAGCCGCCATCATGACCGACAAGGGGTCGATATAGACGGAAAAGACTAATCCGATGGAGGGCGCCCAGGAGACCGTATATGATAAACCCTCAGTCCGTCCGATCCAGATATCGGGGAGCAGCAACAATACAGAGCCTGCAGTACAAAACCCGATGATCACAGCAAACGCGGTTCGAATCGACTGTCCCACTCGCGCGAGTACGGGCACAAGGGCGGTGCCAACAAACGGGAAAATCAAACAGAGCCAGACGAGGAGTTCATTGTCCAGGAACATTCTTTACCCCCACAACCGTTTCAACGCCTCAAAATCAAGACGTCCCGTGTGTTTATAGACATTCACCGCCATAGAAAGAAGAACCGCAGCAATAATAGCGTCAATCACAATGATAAGTACGACTGCGACCTGCGCGGTTGCTCCACCCGCGACCAGGAAGCTTAACGAACCTCCTTTCACCATGATACTAATACCGATCGCACTTTTAATGATACTTTTCTTGGTAAGAATACAATACAATCCCAGGAAAAGAAATACCACTGCAAAAGCCAGATACATCTCTATTCCCATCGCCAGCCACCTCCAAGTAACACTAAGATTCCAGCACCACCAGCAAACAAAATAAATGAGACGATAAGAATAGTCGCCCCCCAGGTCCCCCAAAGCGCTTGACTAAAAGACTCTGTGGGAGTAACCGGGGTGGGCACCTCCTGAAACACCTGGAAAAAGACAAAGAGAAGCCCTAAGAAAAAAACAAAAGAAAAACCATACGTCACCAGTGTTTTCGCTTTCATTGTGCTTCCTCCTTATCTATCATGCTAATCGCAGAAAGCAACAAAATAGTCACCAGACCAGCTGCTACACTGAGCTCAAAGACCGCGGCATACGGAGCATCCAGGATGTAAAAAACAGATGCTAGCAGGGCACTGCCAATCCCCAATGCGATAGCTGCCTTGACTAGTTCCTTTAGCTCGATGGCGATGACGAGGAACACCGTGGTCGCCAGTAAAATAATCATCCCGATAACCGGATCAATCTGAATAGACATTTTCAACGTACTCCTTTTCCCACTATGGATTAATCGGGGGGGTACATCATCTCATATTAGATAAATTTATTGAAAAAACATGTGGAGAGAACCTTGAAATTCTTCAAAGGAAAATAATTAAAAAAAATATGCTAAAAAAAAATTCAAAACAAAAAAAAAGAAAAAAAATGGAGGAAGGTTTATTCGTCTTTGCCGATGTCCCAGATGGCTTTAATGGCTAAGATGCCGACCGCTGGGGCGATGAAGATAGCCAAGGCTTGGGAGACTCCTCTAAACAAGGACCCAATCCATGGGTCAATACTGAAACCCTGGAAGGTTCCATACATGACGAGTAACGCAATACCTGCCATGAGAAACGCGGGTATCTCAGATTTGGTGATTGTTCCTTTCCCTAGCATTGCCAATAACCCAACAATAGCACCCAGTATCGCTAAAATCCAAGCGATCCATCCACCCATATCAGTGGTGAAGACCGGTTGTTCGTTTTGTTCAAGGGTGTAGGCTTGCCAGAGACCAACTAATAACGCTATTAGTGCTCCTATGATAAAGGCCCATATTGCTACTTTACCCATCATATCTTTTGCCATATTTCATACTCTCCTCTAACGTTTTTCTTCTAACGATTTAGTTAAATGGTAGCAACAACATGCTTCTATTTAAAAACTTCGATATTTTCAACAGGAGGAAAATAAGGAGAAAAAAAAGAAGAAGAGTGTTACTCGGTGAGCCATCCTTCATCGATGCGCTGATAGGATGCAATCTCTGCGGGTGTGAACCAGAGGTTCATCTCAAAAGCCGCAGTGTCTTTCCCATCAGAAGCATGAATAATGTTCCGCCCGATGAACTGTCCATAGTCACCCCGGATCGTCCCCATCGCTGCTTTTTGCGGATCAGTCGCTCCGGTCATCGCTCGGACCATCTCAATGACATTGACTCCCTCCAATATCATGGCTACTACAGGTGAAGAGGTAATGTATTGAACGGTTGGTTCAAAGAATGGTTTTCCTTTATGGACCCCGTAATGTTTTTCCGCAAGTTTCCGGTCAACCGAGACAAGCTTCATAGCTACAATTTTGATTCCTTTCTTTTCAAATCGACTCAGGATTTCCCCAACAAAACCTCGTTGGACTGCATCTGGTTTTATCATCGCAAACGTTCGTTCTTTTTGCATACTGATTTCACCTTTTTTTAAAAAGAGGGATAGATGTATAGCTTAAAGAACTACCGATTACATCCAAAAAGACTGTCCAAAGAAATACAGTGTAAGACTCGTGATATTGATAAGGGTATGGGCAAAGATTGCGGAGTACAGGTTTTTGGTTTTATACACAACGATAGAAAGTAAGACACCAAGGATAACGGCGATGATCGCCGCATATGCATACGTATACGAGAGATGGGAGATGCCAAACAACACAGAGGTTGTTATGATGGCGAGAATCGGTCCTGCTTTCTTCAAAATCTTTTCAAAAAGGAAACCTCTGAAGAAGAATTCTTCGCAGAAAGGTTGAACCGTGACCAGGATGTAGAGGGAGGAAATCGAGAAGAGTTGTTGAAGATCCGGGATGTTGCTAAACGTACTAGGGTCTGTTTTTGTGATATACATATAGAGCAAACCAAGACCCATGGTGAGTGCAAACGCGATGATGACAGTGATGAACCCCCAGAGCAGGGCATCAGATAGACCATCTCGTTTAAGTTGGAGTCGACCAAACATCTCTTTTAAGGTAAGCCGGTTGACGACCTTATACCAGATCAACGGCACACCGATAAGACCGATAAAGACGAATAAGAATTGAGTGAAAAGTAATGAAATTTCGATACTCATTCGTTGAACGGGGGTCATCGAAGGAGAGTAAATTGAAGGCATCTCTGTGTTAAAAAAAAGTGATACCAGAGGGTACCCGATGAACAACGCTAATGATCCCAAAACGCCTAGAAGTGCTATGACGTGCATCGGTTTCTTAACAGTAAATTCCATCGTGTGGGAAGAACAAACAAAAGTACATAAACATTCGTATCTTATGAGTCAACATTATACATTATCTCATTTTTCAAAGAAAAAAAAGAATGGTGGGGTTAGTATCCCAAGAAATGTCTAAGAACCGGAAAAACAAAGGGAAACAACTGGAAAAATCTTTCCAGGAGATGCGACAACGGACTCTGATACCCCAATGGCATGGTCACTGATAAAGGATCAGACCAAGATCCTTCATTCCCATGGATGTCCTTTGCTTTTACTTTGATGGAATAGGTCCCTTTCACCGTCCATGTATGAGATGTGCTGATGGTTTGTCCAGATGGATAGTAATTGCCGTTGTTATCATCCCATTGGTCGACCGTCCCATCACCATTCCAATCCCAACCATACGCGACAGGATATACTTCAGGATCAGTTGTGCTCGTAGTATAGGAATAAGGTGTGCCGGGTTTCCCTGTCGATGGACCAGATGGTCTGGAGGGTTTTAATGGTGGTTGATTTTGTGTGATAAGAACGGTGAGTGGCAGTGAAAATGTGCTCTGTTTCCCATAGATATCCTGGGCTTTGACTTGAATAGTATACGTTCCTGCGGTCGAGAACACATGGGTAATGCTTGCTTGTTGCCCCGAGGTGTAATAATTCCCGTTGTTGTTATCCCATTGGTCGACAGTCCCATCACCATTCCAGTCCCAACCGTATTGTAGTTTGTCCCCTGTGGGGTCACTGGCACTGGTTGAATAGGGATAGGAAATGCCGACAATTCCGCTGGTTGGTCCTGTTGGTTGAACCGGTCTTCCAGGTGCAAGGTTCATCCCCATTGAAGGATCACCATACAGATTGAAATTGTACATATTCGCATGATCCTGCCAAGCGTTCCATGGATAGGTGTTATAGACATACTGTTTTGAATGATATAGGGCAGAACCACAGTCTTCATTTTTATTAATGATCCTATCAGTGAAATCATAGCAGATTGTCCCATGTCCACCATGAGATGGTTGTGTCCAGCCCAGACTCCCCCATGAGATCCTTGTTGCTCCTATGAAAGCAGAGGCTCCACTCACAAGAAGTGAGATTCCTAGATTATTGGAGGTCTCTGGGCGAGAGACAAAACAGCTTGCTGCAAAAACAATGGGTGGTTTAGCGTTGTTCAGACCTCCATTATCGGAGTATTGAATCATGATAGGCCATATGAATTCACCAGGGTTTTCTGGATAGCCGTTTCCATTATCGGTGTTCCATACTTTTTTGTCTGCTGATGTTGGTTGACCATGTGCAGCCCAGTTGATGATACCCCAACCAGTCGTACTACCCCACTGGGTGGTTACATTTGCATTACTTAATCCCATTGTACAGGTATAAGGACAAGGACCTAAGCCTTGTTTTTCATACATTGTGGTAATAGAAAAACCACTCAGAAGGTTGTTTTTGCATTTCTCCATGACTTCAGCGCCATCCCATCGTGGATTACCGCTATTATCCTCGTTTGCATATTGATATACAGCTCCAAGCAGCATCGCATTTTTCTTCCAACCTGTGTAAGCGGTCTGTTCGAATTGTTGTATCTTATTAGCTATGCTAAGAACTGCAGAAGATCCATCGGTGGGGATCCGCCCTACGAATACTTCCGGGGTGAAATCCATAGCATCCTGTCCTCGTTCACCATAGAAGCTATCTCCATCGGAATCCCAGTTCCCTGTGAGATCTGCATAGTAGTAATCGGTTGGGATGTCATGGGTGCCGTCCGGTGCATGATTTGAGGGATCAGGGTAGCAAATTCTCATTGGTATTGATGTGTGAGTGCCGACTATCAGGACGTATTTAATTCCCCAAGTAGCGTAATTTGCTATTAAAAAATCTCGTATGCTTTTTTGGGTATCGGAGGCAGGGTAGTTTGCAAGGATCCAGGTTAATGTGACGATGTTGACAGTAAAACCGGTGGTGGTTTTCCAATTGAGAAAACCAGTTAATGTTGTGACAAGGGAAGTTGTAGTAATGATAACGTAGTCATAGGTTTGTTTGGGTGTTTCTGATGTGTGATAATAGTGAACGATATTTTCGTAGTTATGGATTATCTTGGCAGCGAGAGGGTCAAAGGCAGTGTCTGAGAGTTGGGTATCGGAGAGTTTTTCAGAAACAGTGTAATGGATTCGAAGTGTGATTCGTTGATGGAGGAAAAGAGTCCCAGTGCTTAGGTCATAGGTCATTGGTGAGAAGCGGATTAGTGCTAGTGAATATTTTCTCATGTGGCTCATCCCTAGATATTCGTATATCGCGGGGGGATATGGTGATACTGAGGAATCGATGTTTTTGTTTTCTTCTTCAGATGTTTTTTCATCGTTACTGAGTGATGGAGCCAACTGAATTTGATATGATCCTGGGAGTTCCGTGGTTTTTATGGTGATCAACTCGATTGATCGAGCAACACATCCTGGAGGAAGACCGATGAAGAAGGTCTTTGTTGGAAGCATGGGTTGACTGGATTGTAGTAAATTTCCATAATCTGTCATGGAGATTTCTGAAAAACCTGATGCAGGGGTATTGATGGTATACTCTGTTGCAGCGAGCGTCACATCAAAAAAACTATTGTGTATGATGTTTTTATTCTCTAATATCGTGACATTATCTTCATTGGTTTGGTCGTTTGAAGATATTGGGATGGCTCCAAGGAGAAGAAGCATACTTATCAGACTACAAATTATTGTTTTTTTCATAACTTATTCCTCCATTTGATAAGCTAACGCATATCACATATATAAATTTATACTAAAATCTGTTATAAAATTGAAGTAAAAAGTGAAAGAATATTTGCATTTTCTAATAAAAAATAAGACTGAATAAAATGGTCAATGGAAAAAAGAAATAGTACGACTTGATACTTTTTTATTCAATAAGGAAAGGGAACGTGTATCGTTCATAAATATTTTTAAATAGCATTTGCTGTTTCACCGTGTATGCTGGGCCTGTAGGGTAGCTTGGTCCATCCTTTTAGCTTTGGGAGCTAGAGACTCCGATTCAAATTCGGACAGGCCCACTTCCCTTTCTTAGAGGATACAGGGAACCTTTTAGGTGTTTTGCAGGAGGTTTACATGGACTTAATTATATTCGTAGGCACCCATGTCATATCCTGCTCCTTTGGGGCGGGAAATTCCATCATAACTCTTAGAAATAGTATATGTTGATGATGCCGCATCTTTACAGGGTGATGATGCAGTTAAATGGAAATCACTTCCTAATTTCACAAACAAGGGATTGGCTCGCATCCCACCCGTGCCTAACCCAGTATCACCAGATATTCCTTTTGCAGTTCCTGATGGATAATAAAAACAATTATTCTTAAACGTGAACCCATTGGTCGTATCGATACTGATTTGTGTGGCTGTTGATGTGGTGACAAAGATGTTATTGGCGATAACACAGTTTGTGAACGTATCATCTCCTTTTTTTATCGTCATCGCATAGTTCGATGACCCTGATGCAACATAGAATGTGTTATAGGTTATCCGTATATTATTAAACGTGGTTCCAACAGAGTTTGCTGCTATTGAAATCGCATGGGATATCCCACCTGATGATGCAGTGGTATCAAAGATATTATTGTATATTTCTATGTTGTAGACTTTACATCTCCCTCCATATCCGACCTCAGGGTTGATGAATATTTCTCTTTTATTGGTCGTTCCTGTGCCCGTGAATAGGTTATTTCGTATGATGACATCATGAACAGAATTATCGTTGTACGCCCATGAGGGGTCTATCTTGTAGGAGAAATATTTCGTGTTGACGAAGGTGTTTCCTTGTATGAGTCCATGACAACTACCAGCTCCATTGCTTAATCCTTGCTTGTTGAAATTACTAAGTTTATTATTTTCATAGACAAAGTATCTGCAACCACCAAGGGAGAAAACCTCCCCCATGTATCCGCTACCCCATCCGACTTTTGATGTTGTACAATTATTAATGTTTAAATATTCGATATAGGTAGTAGGGGCGCCATTCTCATTATACGCATAGATGACATGTTTTGGTATATTGTAAAACCCGCAATGTGAAAAAGTAATATGATTATTCCCTTTCGTAAGATACACGCAATCCCCTGGTGAATTACTGAAATTAATGCCATAGATGATCACATTGCTTACTTTCGATGAAAATTGCACCGTGGTGCTGGTTGTCCCAACAATTATTGGTTTTTCATTATTATAGTTCCGTATGGTTATCCCTGATTTGCTTATTGTTATAGAATTGGTATAGGTCCCCCCACGTAGATAGATAGTATCTCCGGATGATGCGGCACTGATTGCTTTTGATAATGTTGCATAAGGGCTAGATACGGTCCCTGAATTACTATCACGACCGGAAGGTGAAACGAACAGGGAATCTCCCGTTGTCGTTGTGGTTGTTTCACCGTAGTGACTCGCCACAATCATCAGGTCACAGACTTGTATAAGGCCATTTTTATCTACATCTTCTGAAATCCATCCTGCGGTTCCGGTCAACCCGATATGACTGGACATTTCTACGAGGTCTAAGGTACTAATTATTCCATCGCTGTTGATGTCACATTCGAGTACTGTTGGTGTTGCTGCTTTTAAGGGAACGCCTGAGAGACAAAGGATGGTGAACAGTGTCGCTGTTAATAGTATCCTTTTTTCTTTTGATTTTTTTATCATTTCTGGTTACTCCTTCTCAATTTCAAGCGTTGAACAAGCATGAAATTGATTGTCATGATTTTTATTTTAGGTAACTCAACAAAACATTCCCTAAGATCCTGTCGACAGTCATCCCCTAGTATTTGTAGAGTTACATGTCACATGCTTTTTTGATTTAAATATTTTTTTAATTACTACTTTTTAAAAAACAAAAAAAATGAAAAGGGGAGAAAGGCGGATTGAGGTTTTTCCGGATACTTTCAGACTTCTTTTCGATATATTTTTTCTTTACCACCAGTCGTCTTCAAATGCGGAATAATCGATTCGTTCCCAGTCGTTCAAGTCAGGGGTTCTTCGGGATCCATCGGAGTAATCCACAATGAGATATGTCCATCCGTAGTTCATGCAACTTCGGTAGGAATGTGCCCACCACCATCCGATTTGCCAGGGGTAAGCACTGAGTCGACTATGGCCTGGTATCTGCCAGAATGCTAGGGTATGGCCAAGTTCATGAAGATACCCGCTTGCGTAGATAATATCCTCTTTTAAGAATAATTTCTTGGTTTTTTCCTCTAGATGAGAACTGGTGATTTGATACGCGTTAGAAAGATAGGTATATCCCGTGATCCCTGCATCATAGACGACTAATCCATAGTGGAATACGCCTCGTCGCCAGTTGTTTTGATTGCCATGTAAGAAATAGGTGTTATAGATTTGAACAAGGTCATCGCGGCTGAGGTCATCGGCGAACGGGATGACTTCATAGCCTCCCATATCACCCATATCCAAATGGTAGATGATGTTTTGTTTGTCAAGGGCGGTCATGATGAGTTCTTTGGAGTTCTCAGGGAAATATGTTTTTTCGCCGTTCGGGCCTTCTCCCATGATGTCCATCTCAACGAAGATATCTTTTCGATAGGGATCGGAGAACCATTCAGAGGTGAGGTATTCTTCGATGTTGTTGATGCTATCTCCATCAGGGTCGATGTTCTCAAAATCATTTGCGGTGAGCGGAGGATATCCCCAATGGTATTCCCAATATGTTGGGATATCATCAGTATCTGGGTCGCTGGTGGTGTCATCAACCTCCGGGTCCGTTCCAAGGGTGTTGACCTCGATCCAGTAGGGGATATGGTCGTTGTCAAAATCATTCTGGGTGATAGAAAACCACAGTTCACAGTCACGGTCAGGTCCATAGATGGTGCCATCGTCACATCCGCAGAGTCGACCGTATCCGCTCGCATCACCTATGGAATCATCACCAGTCCAATGTCCCGTCTTTATGCTGTAGGTGATAGTGACATCGGTATCATCCAAATCAGGGCTGAGGTCATAGGGGACTGCTTCTGTTTCATTGCTCCATAGTTGGAGGGTAATAGTGACATTCTCCACATCGTCAGGGACGTTGAGGGTGGCAGTCCACCCAGGGTTGTAGATATATTTCATGTTTTCCCAGACAGGACTGGTGAATTCCTGGTTGTTGATGAAAACCGTTAGATAGAGACTGGGGGTGTTGTTTCCCTTGTTTTTTGGGAAGGTCTGCAGGTCGTCAATCGCTAGATATCGGATGGCTTGTATCTCCAAGCTAACCGATAGGTCTACGAGAGGATCAAAATCAGCATGTTTATTCCCGGGTACTCTTGTGGAGATGCCCAGGGTTGTTGTTGGTAGCATGAGAATTGCTAATACAATAATGATATTGATTTTCTTCATGAATTATCCCTCTATATTGATATGTAACATGATGCTCACCTTTAAAAAAGTATCTCTTGAAAATTAGTATTAAAAGGGAGGTTTTTTGAAGTTCTGATGTTGATAGAGGGGTGATTTGTTTAGGTGTATTCTTGGTTATTTTTTCTTATTCTCTACCTTGATATCTTCCGTAATATGAGCTAATCGCTTGGCAAGTTCTATATCATGAGCGATATCAGCAGAAGCGTTAATCACAAGTTTTGCCCCATCAGGAGACCCTCCTCCATGCATACAACCCGGTACGCCACTGCCAATGGTGAGCCATTCGATCAAACGGGCGATCTTCGCACGGGTCTCCCCGGAACAGTTTGCTTGAAGGTATTTTTGCAGGAGTTTGCCGTAGCGGGGATCATTGAGATCTTTACAGGAGGGTAAACAACCGGTTTCTGCGATGCCTCCTGCGATTTCCTGAGCGAGTCGTTTGGTTTCATAGGGGATGGTTGCGACATGGACTTTATTGACGTTGGACAGAAGAGTATTGGGGATCCAGACCCCGGAGGGGTGTTTTGTCCCAAGGACGCCTGCGGCTACACCCATGCCAAAGGTGGTTTCATTGTTGATGGTCATCTGAGTCAGTTTGTCTCGGAATACTTTTTCTGAAAGTCCGTTGGCTCGTGCCATGAGGGCAGCGGCTCCGACCATGACGTCTCCTTGTCCTGCGACGCATCCGCCGATGGCGGCTCGATAGGGTGCGATGAAATTCATGACTGCTTTAATGCTATAGGGGAATTCTCCGTTCATGAAGACGCGTTCATTGGGGACAAAGACGTCTTCGAACAGGAGGTATGATTGGGTGATGCCACCGTTTTCAACAGGGGCGTCAAATCCTTCTTCTTGTTCACGGGTGTCGCTGGGTCGTCGGGTCTCAATGATGGTTAAATGCTCGATGTCTCGAGGGATGACAAAAGAGATAGCGTAGTCTTTATCTTCTTCTTTATACCCGGTTCCGGGCATGATGAAGATTTCGTTTGCTGCGGCAACCCCGCAGATCATAACTTTCGCACCGCGGACCACGATGCCGTCCTTTCGTTTTTCGACAACGCGAAGGCTGAGGTCCGGGTCGCACTGCTGCGATGGTGTCTTTGATCGATCTCCTTTTGGGTCTGTTAAAGCTCCTGAGAGGGTAATATCACGTTGTTGGGCATCTTTGAGCCAGTGGTGAAGTCTTGTATGATATGGTGTTTTGAGTTCATTATCCATGTCATAGGTGGTAGCCCACATCGCGTTAATCGCATTAAAACCGGCACAGCGGCCTCCCGTGCAGGTTCCGGTGAGGTTGAACATCAACCGTTTCATCCGGACATTTGCTATCATGTCCTCCGGGCCTTGGATGATGGAGAGGTACCGGGAGATAGGATGACCTGTGATGTGAGATGTTGTTGTCAGAATGTCCTTGAACTCTGGTTTTAGTGCAGCATCGAAAATCTGGGCATGGCCTTCGATGGAACGTCTGGTGGCCGCATGGGTGGTGACATCAGTTATAAGCTCCCCGAATTTGTAGATATTCGGTCGCATTTTCTGTAGACTCTCTTTGTATTCTTTTG
>JALOTN010000058.1 GCA_025457885.1 Thermoplasmatota archaeon
CTGGGTTTTCCATCATGTAACTGACGCATTCTCGGTAGACGGAGTAGCGGAGTGAGTCGACGTCGTTATCACGTTCTGAGAAATCTTTTAATAGCGAGAGATCTCCTGTGATAAAAGCAGTGCGAGCATCATCGATCATTTTACAGACTAATTCGTTCATGTGAGGGATGGTGATTATTTTTTTGATATGGGGGCCGGGGTAGATTTCGGTGGTTACTTTAGCGATGTCTTTTCCGTATCTGCCGATACGATTCAGATCTACGATCATTTTCAGGCAGCAGGCGATCGTCCGCATATCACAGGCCATTGGTTGGTATAAGGCGATGAGTTGAAGAGCCTCTTCCTCGAGGTCGACGTTCATCTTTGCTAAATCTTTCTTCTTTGAATTGACCCATTCTGCTTTTTCTAAGTCAATATTTTTGAGGGATTCTACCGCTTTTGATAACATCTCAGTGGAGAGGTTTGCCATTTTGATGACGTTTTCTTTAAGTTGTTCTAGTTGGATGTGGAATTTTTCTACCATTTTTTTTACCTACCCAAATCTTCCTGTGATATAGTTTTCGGTGAGTTCTTGTTTTGGATTTTCAAATATTTGTTCTGTGTCACCAAATTCGATTAGTTTGCCTAGATACATATAGGCGGTGTAATCGCTGACTCGTGCGGCTTGTTGCATGTTGTGGGTGACGATGATGACCGTATAGGTTTTTTTTAGCTCCGTCATGAGGTCTTCGATTTTTGCTGTTGCGATTGGGTCGAGGGCGGAGCAGGGTTCGTCCATGAGGATTATTTCTGGTTCTATTGCAAGGGATCGTGCGATGCAGAGTCGTTGTTGTTGTCCTCCGGAAAGTCCCATTGCTGATTCATACAACCGGTCTTTTACCTCATCCCAGAGGGCAGCTTTTTTTAGACTTTTTTCAACGATGTCGTCTAATTTCTTTTTATCGTTGATACCTTGTACTCGTGAACCATATGCGACGTTTTCATATATGGTTTTTGGGAACGGGTTTGGTTTTTGGAACACCATGCCGATTTTCTTTCGGATTTCTACCGCATCGGTGTTAGTTTGTAAAATATCGTTTCCATTAAAGTAAATACTGCCGGTGATTCTGCATTTATCGATGACATCATTCATCCGGTTGAAGCAGCGGATTAAGGTTGATTTTCCGCATCCTGAGGGGCCGATGAGCGCGGTTATTTTGTTTGCATAGATTCCCATGTTGATGTCAAATAGCGCTTGTTTCTCTCCGTACCAGAGGTTGAGGTTTTTGGTTGTAATGATTTGATTGCTAGTCATGTTGTATTCACCATTTCATTGTTTTTTGATAATGATTTCGTATGAGGATTGCTATGGAGTAAAACCCAATGACGAGGAGGAGAAGGACTAAGGCGGTACCGCCCGCAGCGTTTTTTGCTGCTGCACCGGGGACGTTTGTGGAGATGATGAAGAGATGATAGGGTAATGCGTTGACTGGTTCGAGAAGGGAGGTGGGGAAGAAGGAGGAGAATGCGACTGCGGTGAACATGATGGGGGCGGTTTCTCCTGCTGCTCGTCCGATGCCTAGGATTGCCCCTGTGATGATCCCGGGTGCGGCGGGTGGGAGTACGACGCGTCGTATGGTTTGCCAGCGGGTTGCTCCGACCGCGTAGCTTCCTTCTCGGAGTGATTGTGGGACGCTTCGGAGTGCTTCTTCGGTGGTTCGTAGGATGGTTGGGATGATCATGAATGCAAGTGTGATTTGTCCTGCGATGAGGGAAAAACCGAATTTTAGGTATAAGACAAAGAAGGCAAAACCAAATAATCCAAAGACAATCGAAGGGGTGCCGTTGAGGAGGTCTGCCCCTGTGCGGATGATTTTTGTCAGGGTGTTTTCTTTGGTGTATTCAGTGAGATAGATGGAGGCTCCCACGCCTATTGGTAAGGCGATGGCTATTGCACCTGCGACAAGGTAAAGGGTCCCTATTAAGGGGGTGGAGATTCCTCCTTCTCGCCCAAGTCGTTTTGGTGCTTCTGTGAGGAACTCCCAGCTTAAGGCTCCTGCACCGTTGATGATGATGTATGATAATATGATTCCGAGTATTACAATGATTAGTAAGATTGCTGCTCCGAGGGTTGAAAACGCTATTTTTTGTAGGTTTTTTTGTGATATTTTGTTCCGCATGAACCAGAGGAGACCACCGATGATAACAAGTATAGCGGTGATGAGGAGACCTGTGATGAGGTAGAGGAGGAGAAGGATGAAAAGAAGTCCGAGGCTGGTGAAGATTTTTTTTATTTTTATAAGCAGGGTAATGCTGAAGAGGTGTTTTTTCTTTTTACTAGTTGCACCTTGTCTTTTTTGTATAGTCCCTAGTAGATATACTGCGGTTATGTTGATGATGAGTGTTATCATCAAGAGAAGCACTGCGACGCCGAACAAGGCATGGTAATGTGGTCCTCCAACGGGTACCTCAGCGGTTTCTATGCCAAGGGTTGAGGTGAGAGTTCTGATGGGGGAGAATATGTTCCAGAGTGGTGTGGGGATGATAGCAGCATTTCCGCAGACCATAAGGATTGCCATGGTCTCTCCAACGGCTCGTCCGATGCCAAGGATGATGGCTGCGGTGATTCCTGAGAGAGCGGATGGGATGATGACTTTTTGTATGGTTTGCCATTTGGTTGCGCCCATAGCAAGAGATCCTTCTTTGAATTCGCGAGGGACTGCTTTGATAGCATCTTCTGCGACGGTCGTGATTGTTGGAATCGCCATAATCCCAAGAATGATGGATCCTGCAAGCCATGTCTCGCCTGTAGGGACTCCAAAGATGTCTTTTATCCAGGTGGTAAGAATGATTAAACCGAAGAAACCGTAGACTACTGAGGGGATTCCTGCGAGGAGTTCGATCGCTGGTTTGATAATGGATCTGACTCGGGAGGAAGCGATTTCTGAGATGAATAATGCTCCTCCGATGCTGATGGGTATTGCTATGATCATGGCTCCTAAGGTAACAAGGAGGGTTCCGACGGTTAATGAGAAGGTGCCGAATTGGAGTGATTCGGTTGGGCTCCATATGGTTCCTGAAAGGAAGCTCCAGATATCTGTCGGGAGGGGATAGGTTTCTCTGATTAGGAAGAAGAGAATAGAAAAAATTATGATGATGCCAAAAATTGCGGTGAGGAAAAAAACACTTTTTATTGCTTTTTCGTTCCTCTTGCGTTTTTTACCTGATATGAGAGGATTGATGATTTTTTTTGTATTCATCTTTTTTTTAACTCCTCATTTTTTCCTCCAAGCTGGTTTGCGGAGGAGAATGGGGAGAAACGATTATATTATTTCTCGTTTCCCCCTTTTCGGTGTGTTACTCTAACTCGTCCCAGTTCGTGTATGTTCCATCGTAGATATCTTGTACTTGTTCTAAGGTGAGGTCCTCGACATAGGTGTTTTCCGGGTTGATGATGATTGCTATTCCGTCATTGCATACGATGTGTTTTACGAGGTTTGGATAGGAGGTTGTTTCGCTTGATTTCAGTTCTCGTGATGCCATTCCGATGATGGCTGATCCTTCTCCGACGGATTGGACACCAACGCTTGATCCTCCACCGCTGACTGCAACAAGGTTTTCTCCGTAGAGGGTGTTGAAGTCTTCAGCTGCGAGTTGTGCGATGGGTAAGACCGTGGTGGATCCAACGATGGTAATACTTCCTAAGAGTCCATCAACTTTAACGTATGACCCTGTTGAGGTCTTTGGGACGAATCCTTCGTCTTCAACGATCGCTTGGCCTTCTGTGCTGTCTAGGTATTTCAGAAACTCTAATGCGATCCCTGTGGGTTCACCGTTTGTATACATATTCAGAGCTCGTGAGATTGGATAGGTTCCGGCAACGACATTGGCTACGGTAGCTTCGATTCCATTGATTTTCACTGCTTTGACTTCTTCGTCGAGATATCCTAGTCCAACATATCCGATTGCTCCTTGTGTTGTTGAAACGGTCTGATGGACTGCGCCATTTGAATTTTTCTCAAGCATTGTTGTGGTGAAATTACCTTTTTTCATGACATGTTCCCAGAAGAATTCTCGTGTTCCTGAGGCACTATCTCGTCCGACGACGACGATAGGTAATCCCTGATTTTCGTTATTTGTTTGTGTGCAACCACTAAACAGTGTGATCACTAGCATGAGGATGGCGAGAAGGCTTAGTGCGAAGATTCCTTCTTTTTTTGTTTTTTTCTGTATATCTATCACCTTTGAACCGGTAGCCTTTCAAATGAATATATACTTTATCTACATAATCTATAGTGATATATATAGTAGTATATTTTCAATATAGAACTATAGAAAAATATAAGAAGACTTCATATATCCCAGATTGAGGTTGTTTAAATGGAAATACGACATGTACAGCTTACAGGTGGATCTTCTTATATCATTACCCTACCAAAAGAATGGATTACTACATTCAACATTAAAAAAAATGATCCTCTTGGCATCCAAATTCAATCGGATGGGACCTTACTACTCACACCAAAATTAACCCAGGAACAACACCAGAAAACAAAAGTATTTGATGTCAGTCTCATCTCAAAACCTACCTATCTCCTTCAGGAATTGATTGGAGCTTATATTGCCGGTTATACTTCTATTAAAATTACCTCTCCTACCCGGTTGTCGATGGCTGTACAAAAAGTCATACACTCCTTTACCCAACTTGCGATTGGTCCCGAGGTGATAGAGGAAACTGAAAAATCTGTGATTTTAAAAGATCTTCTCAATCCTACAGAGATGCCATTTGATCAAACCATCAAACGGATGCATGTCATCGTCAAACGGATGCATGAGGACGTCATGCGTGCCCTCCAGGAAAAAGACAAGACATTAGCAACGGATGCTATCTCCCGGGATAATGACGTTGATCGATTACATTGGTTCGTCGCTCGTCAATATAATATGTTACTCCAAAACGCAAGCTTAGTAAATAAAATGAACATCACCATCGAGACAGCATCGACGTGTTTTTTGATTAGTAGGATCATCGAACGTATTGGAGACCATATCGTAAGAATATCTGAAAACATTCCAACCCTCATTGATCATAACCTTGATAAAAAAAATATTATACGGATTATCGCTGCTGGGGATCTCGCTCTTGAGATTTTCAACAATAGTGTGAGTTCTTTCTTTAAAAAAGATATTCTTGCCTCGACTAAGAACATCGAGTCAGTTGAAAAACTTGAATCTGTTTGTGAAGAAATAAATACTCATGCGTTAATGCAGAAAGGAATCATTGCTCTTTCTGTGGGATATATCGTAGAAAGCATTCGCAGAACCGGGGAGTATTCCCAGGATATCTCTGAAACAGTCATTAATTATCTCATTGGGGAAGATCAGAGTTAATCAATTCTCATATTCTCCTCATAATATCGATTGATACAGCATCCATCATGAGGCGTGAATTGTACCATTTTTCTCTGTTTCCCCTCTTCAATATTCATCACGCTGATAACGATGGTTTCATGTTTGATGTCGATAATGTTAAACGTGTTCCCAAAATGAGCTCGTGTCCGGTTGCAGGAGAACGTTCCAGCGTTTACGAGAAGTGTATTATGGACTTTTACCGCATAGGGGACGTGGCGATGTCCCATGAGGACCAATGGGACATTATTCCGCAAAATAATGTCTAATGTTTCCCCGGCATCCTCGATGATGTTATGTTCCCTTCCTGAGTTGGGGATCGGGACGAGATGATGATGAAAACCGATGATCGTCAGATCCTTCTTTTTCTCTATCCCCCGTTTTATCAAGCGATGTCTGTTTCGACCCAAACGACCATCAGCTTTATCCGGTTCACTGGTCGCTAGGCCAATGAGTGTGAGGTTCCCATCTGTTCGAATAAAATCTGTGTTGCCAAAGAACTCTGGGAAGAGCTTATATCCAAGGTTTTTCTCATCATGATTCCCCGGGACTATCGCTTTTTTTCCTTTTATTTTACTGAGCCGCTCTGATGCATACTCATATTCACGGAGCAATCCTTCGGTTGTCAAATCCCCTGAAATGAAAATAAGGTCTGTCTCAAGAGCGTTTAACAATTTAACTGCCTTTTCAAAGGTAGTATTGTTAAAATCACTGCCGTAATTCGCGTGTATATCAGAGATGTGTGCGATTCGCATATATTTAGTTTGATAAAAGATTTCAGTTTAAATTCTTTTACGTGGTGAATAGAATCCACATCTGATGTTTTAGACGAAATCGAAAAATTTATAAAAAATCCTATGGGTTTATATCCTATTATAATATTATCCATCAATATCATAGGGGTAGGTTATTATTTAAGATTCGAAGAGGATTGATACAATGGGGATTCTTTCTTGGTTAATACCGCAAGAGAAACATTTTTTCGATATGATTGAGAATCAAAGTGCCAATGTTCTTCTTGGTGTTGACGCTCTCGTTGACATGCTGGAGTATTATAATGATATCGATGCAAAACGTCAAAAGATTAAGACCATTGAAAATAACGGAGATAAAATGGTGCATGATATTTTTGCGGAACTGAACAAAACATTCATCACACCAATTGATCGGGAAGATATCTCCAAACTTGCTTGTTCTTTAGATGATATCCTTGATAATCTTGAGGCAGTTGCAGAACGTCTCGTCCTGTATGAAATTAAAACCCCGCCTGCTTATATGCTTGATTTTGCCACCACGTTACAAAAAACCTCGAAAAATGTCCATGAGGGGATTTCTCTTCTTCGTGATTTTAAGGAGGCAAAAAAAATCCGTGGGTTCTGTAAAGAAGTCAACACACTTGAAAATGAGGGAGATACTCTCCTTAGAAAAGCGACTGCTGATTTATTCAATAAAAAAGATCCCGTGGAAATCATCAAAATCAAAGAGCTCTACGAAGACCTAGAGGCAGCGATCGATCGATGTGAGGATGTCGCGGATGTCATTGGAGACATTTTGGTGAAATATACTTGAGGTGGAAGAGGAGTTATTAGATGTCTGAACTCGCAGCATTTTTAGCACTCTCCCCTTTTGTTATTTTCCTTATTTTTTTAGCCCTACTGTTTGATTTTCTGAATGGAATGAATGATGCAGCCAATGCTATTGCAACGATTGTCTCCACAAGAGTTTTAAAACCAATCCAGGCGGTGGGACTTGCAGCGTTCTTTAATTTTATTGCAGCTTTTGGTCTACCTCTGCTGGTCGCACGAACGATTGGGACAGATATTATCGACACACAAATTTCAACCCCGATTCTTGTATTTTGCGCGCTTCTTGGAGCAATCATATGGACTGCCTCTGCGACACACTGGGGTCTACCGATTTCGGTTTCTCACGCCTTAATAGGAGGTCTCATTGGTGCAGGGATTTCTGCTGCAGGACTTGGTGTGATCCAAGCAGGGCTTTGGAAAGTGGTTCTTTTTATGATTATCTCACCGATTCTTGGAATCACTATTGGTTTTTTCTTTATGATCGGAGTTCTATGGTTGATTCGAAGAAAGGCACAAAGTAAGGTAGATGGATGGTTTCGACGCTTACAATTACTTTCTGCTAGTGCATTTGCTTTTAGCCATGGGACAAACGATGCACAAAAGACTATGGGAATTATTTTTTATCTTCTCTTGGGAACTGGTTATTTTGCATCCCAAGGGATTATTCCTGGTCAAGAAATGGTACCTATCTGGGTGATATTATCTGCTCATACAGCGATTGCCTCTGGAACTGTCGTTGGTGGGTGGGGTGTAATAAAGACGTTAGGTCAGAAGGTAGCAAAATTACGACCGGTTCATGGGTTTGCTGCGGAGACCTCTGCTGCAGGGACTATTATTGGTTGTTCTCTGGCTGGAATCCCTGTGAGCACTACTCATACAATAACAGGCTCGATTATCGGTGTAGGATCCGCTAAGAGAGCTAGTGCGGTCCGTTGGGGAGTGACCCGGAACATCATCTGGGCCTGGTTACTTACTATTCCTATTAGTGCAGTATAACAATCGTTTAATTTTTTCAATATACATAGTTATTCTACTGGTTTCTTTATCTACTGGAAATGGGTGTTTAATTGTGGCCTCATTTGGGTAAAAACATAAAAAGAATGAGTGAATTCCTCATATTAAGAAACTAATTCGAGGGATAATAAAATGAAAAAAACAGTAATAGCCATTGTAGTAGGGCTTATTCTTCTGTCAATGCCAACAATCCTTGCAATCCCTGCTCCTAACAGATCATCATTGTTTTCCCCGCTTGTCTTATCCGATGGGACTTTCGCAGGAGGATTCGGACGAGGTCATTGGGGAAATGGAAATTTCAACATTGATACTACCTATGCGTATATGAGCGGTGTATATTCAGGTGGCGCTTATATTAAAATTTCTGGGAATATCGATAATGCATATGGTGAAAAAATAGGGGATATCAATGCGATGATTGGTTTTAAAATCATTTTTGGTTCGACCACTTTAAATGGACTGAAGACACCAATCTTTGGGTTTTTAATGAGACATCAAAACAATCAATTTATTGGCCGAATTATAAGCATAACTCTACCAGTTCCTCATATGTGGGGTTATCTCATCCCAAATAAATAAAACCAAAAACCTTATTCATCTTTTTTAATATTAAAATTTGTAATCGAATAATCAAATATGAACAAAAAGGTTTTGAGCTATGCGTGCAGAGAAACGGCTCCTCTGGTGGATCCTTGCTGGTTCAGCGGGTGGCTTCAATCGAACACGCATATTAAATGAACTTATTCAAACCCCTCGAAATGCAAATGAGCTCTCAACACTTTTAGACCTTGACTATAAGACAACGAGACATCATCTTGATATTTTAGAAAAAAACCGTTTGATTTCAACGATTGGGAATAAATATGGGACTATGTATTTTCCTTCAGATTTATTAGAGGCAAATATGCATTTTTTTAAAGAAATATGGGGGAAAGTGAATAAAAATGAAATTAAGAAAAACTATCGAAAAGGTGAAGAAAAATGAATAAATGGATCTCTATGAAAAGAATAAATCCAAAAACAAAAGCAATCGCTGCAATCCTTGGATTAATCGTCTTTGGAATTCTCATTGGATATGTCTTTTCGTTATTCAGTCTTGAGATAATTTTTGTAGAGCTTGATAAACTACCGATACAAATCGACCAGACACGAATCAATCGCTCCGTCAACTATTATACAGGTGCTGTCATCTGTTTAGCGGTTGAAATTCTTCTTCTTATCGGTCTTCTTTATGTTTATTTTGATTCTTATCGAAAAACCAAATCTCGATTCCTTATCGGGTTAAATCTCTTCATCCTTGCTCTTTTTATCCGGTCAATCCTCTCCGTGATTTCCTTGCATGCCACAGCGAATGAATATATACGGGTTTCTCCATATGTTAGCAGAACATTCCTTACATTAGGGTTCAACGAGTTGAATTTTATTGTATATGTCTTTGAAATCATTGCAATAAGTATCTTATTGTACCTTAGCATGGAATAACGATGAAGCAGGAATGAGACCAATCGAATCAAGACGAATCTTTTTATTCCCTAGAATCATTTCTATCTCAACAAATATACTTTGTAAAAGAAAATGAAAAAAAAGATCATTTTTTATGATATGCTATTTCCACCACCTGAGGAATCTGTTTTTATTATGGTAATAGAAAAATAGATTACATCTTCAAGTTCGGAATCACTCACTGATAAACGTACTTGGTAGGTGCCTGTTTTCGAGTAAGAATGTGTTACGATCGGTCCAGTTTCAGAGATGTTGTCCCCAAAATCCCATGAAAAGGTAAGTGAATCATTATCAACATCAACAGTACCTGATGCATTAAAGCTAAGACTCTGATTTGCTTTGAATTGGAATGTTTTCCCTCGTTTCCCATTAACTGCAATATCAATAGTTGGTTTTCGGTTATCAATCATATTCTGAAGTGTATTTTCATCTTCGAGTCGTATTTGGGTCCCATTTGCATAATTAATAATACGTTCATGATTACGGAAAAGAATTTGGGTTCCATTTGCACAACTTACATTTAATTCACTAAGAACCGGGAGAAGTTTATATTGTGTTCCGTTCTCATCGTGGTAACTAAGAATAGAATCATCTAGGTTAATATCCAATGTAATCGTGTTATTTCCTTTACGGAAATCAAACATATGTTGAATCATCAATGTATCTGAAGGAGTTTCAAAAAAGATAGTATCACCTGTCGCTGATAATATACCGGTGGCGTTGTCAACCACGACCAAGAGTTTAGTAAAATTACCAATACTGATATTCTTAAGACCTAGCTGCTCAGTTAAATTATTCCGATGGAGATACATCAAATCAATGATTTTTGGTTCTGAAAGGAAGGAAACCCAATTTGTTTCGTTACTAAAAAGTTTCACCTCCGAAAGTGTAATAGTAACATGAGAAAAATTCTCAGAAGGATTGTCACAAATACGGATCTCTGTAACAGAAATTCCATTCTGTGTTCCATCATCATTGATAGTAGTTTGTGTACATCCGGATAATATTATTAAAATACACATAACTAGACTAATACCTATAAATTTTTTTTTCATCTGATCTCCTCACAATTTCTATTATTGGTTTTTTTACTTTAAATACATTTTTGGAAACTTATCGAATTAATTCAATTCAATAGTGATTTTAAAACTTTGACATTTTAATAAAAAAAAGAAAGAAATTGAGGTGTTTCCACCTCTTCTTTATTGTTCGCCACCATTTCCATGTCCATAGCGCCAGCGCCATTCATGCTTTGCAGCCCAGATTGGCTGACCAGGTTCTCGGTATATTTCACCGTTGATAGTAAAGACACTCATCCAATTCTCGGACTGATAATGTCCTTCTACGGTGACGGTAGTGTCTACGAGACCAAGGAGTTCGTCGATGATTAACTCTAGCTGGGTGTCTCCATCATAGTCGACCGCAGACATTGCTGAGCTGATATACCAGGTTGGACCGAAATGCAGCTCAACAAGTTCAATATAGAAGTTAGCCCCGTCATAGGTCATCACGCCAGTCAGTTCGGTGAGATTTGCTCCCCCTTGGCAAATCCCTAACATATCGCGGAATCGGTTCCTGAGTTGTTGCATGAAGTCGTTACCACCAGGTAATGTTTTTGGCATTGTCACGGTGAGTGTCCCTTCTGGACCTTCAACATCGTATACATCCTTTGCCTTTGCGGTTATCGTGAAAGTCCCTTTTTCAGACCAGGTGTGATTTATTATCGCTTGTTCTCCTGATGTGTAGGGGCCATAGGTATGGGTTTCGATTCCACAACAACCCCAGCTTACGATGTAATAGAGATCATCACCGTTCGGATCTACTGCTGAAAACGTATAATCATATACAACACCAATGTTACCTTTCGATGTGCCGGTTATCACAGGTGCGTTTGGTGCTTGATTTTCCGGATTTGTCGTACTTACTTCAACAAGTAGTGATTCACTCCATCCCGTCGTTGTCCATCCGGAATCCTTTCCAGGTCCATTCATGAATCGGGCTTGTGCTTGTACCTGGTATACTCCGGGTTCTTCCCATGCGTATTGTGCTCGTACACGCTCGGTATGATTAAAGGGCTCAATCCAACCTGTGTGGTTACCATCACCCCAGGAAAAATTATAGAAAAATCCATTTGGGTTTTGAGATTGGTTCATCAGCTGTGTTGTATAATTGTACCTCCACTGGTTGCGTACACGTGTAGGACCACTTGGTTCTCCTGGAGGGTCACAGCTGCAGTTATTTGTCGTAAACGTCCATTCAGGACCACTCGTCACTCCACCATTCATGTCTTTTGCAATTATTTTCCAAAAGTATTGTGTGGTATGTTGTAATACTCCTGGATAATAGTTAGGTACCGTTAGATCAGTTGCTATCAAATTAGGATTTGTTGTATTCCCAAAATATATATCATACATTGCATGATCTGCAGGGTCTGGATCGCCACCAAGCCAGCTTAGATGGGTTTTAACTCCAATATCAAGTGCTCCATCCTCCGGGTGTGGGCTACTTGGCGCATATGGCGGGTTGTTTAGGGTGCTTGTTGCTAATACGGTGCCGCTGACGAGAAACAGCATACAAATTATTATTCCGATTATTTTTTTCTTCATTTTTTTTCTACCTCCAATTCCTTTTAAAAAAACATACTTGAAAATCTTTTTTATCCTTTTACCCAAATTCTACCAGAATCTCTCCCATATTACTTCGATTATCCTTTTATTAAATTTATTTTAAGATATTATATACGATTTGGGTATAACTTTATATATTATTGTTCATTTCATCATATTAAAGAACATTTGTAAGGAGGACATACCATGAAAAAAATATTAGCCCTTGGTCTTAGCCTATTTTTTTTCGGCATGACGTTAGCTGTTGTAACACCAGGTTTTTCACAAAACATACTTCAACCAATACCATTAGACCCAACAGGGACATTTCAAGCCAACATCGGATATAAGAGACAAGGTGAAAATGCAACCGTCGTTGGGACGATGAATGGAACCTATGAGATGCGTGCTCGTGGTGGGCGATTCATCGGTGATTGGTATACCGAGAATAAAACCGGGACGCTCCGTGGTGGATTTGGACGGCATTTCTTAATTGGCAGAATCACCATCCTGGTCAATGAGACAGAGCGAACCTTGCCTGTTGTTGGTTTTCTGCGGGCACAGGACGGCGAATTCATCGGTCGGTTCATGGCACCGGTTGGTCCTGCCCTGTATTTTTGGGGAACCTATACGTAAAAACAACCTTTTTTTTGTTTTTTCTCGAAGGAAGTAATTTCGGGATAACATATTTTTTTTCGTATCGTAATGATTAAATTTCTGTACTATATGTATTCCGTTGAAGGTGTGTTCAATCACTCAGAAACAAGTCAGTTGTCCTTCGTGTAAAACCATTCTTTTTTGCACTGGTGCTCCAGGGGAAACCATGAAAGTGACCTGTCCTTCCTGTGGATTGGTTGGGAAAGTCACCTTCGAACATGTGTATGATGCATCAACAAAGGTTGTTAAAATCCGAAATCTCACAAAGACCTTTGGCAGATTCACCGCAGTCGAAGCACTGAACTTGACCATTTTTAAAGGGGAGATCTATGGGTTGTTAGGACCGAACGGGTCTGGGAAATCAACTATTATTAAAATGCTCTGTGGATTGCTACGACCCTCAAAAGGTTCGGCGGAGATCTTTGGGCAGCAACTCCCATGTAAACCGATGATGCAAAAAGTAGGATACATGCCGCAAGACACCGCGATTTATCTAGAAAATACCGTACATGAGAATCTACAATTCTTTGGTGGCGTGTACGGATTACCAAAGGATATACTGGAAAAAAAGGAACAGGAGATGCTACGATTTGTGAATCTCCAGGACTGGCGGGATAGTCTTGTCTCCACATTGAGTGGCGGGATGAGACATCGGTTAAGCCTTGCCTGTGCGTTGATTCACGAGCCATCACTGGTCTTCCTTGATGAACCAACCGTTGGAGTTGATCCAGAGTTGCGTGCACTATTCTGGGGATATTTCGAATCCTTGGCCGAGAAAGGAGTCACTGTGATTATCACCACCCATTACATGGATGAGGCGGATCATTGTTCTCGAGTAGGTTTGCTAAGAAAAGGACGTCTGATAGCAGAAGGTCGTCCCACTGATCTAAAACAGCAGACACAGACTCAATCACTTGAACAAGCTTTTCTCTCATTAACACGGGGGAATGAGACGTGAGGTTACAACGGACGCTTGCGTTTTCCCGTCGTACCCTGCTCCAATTCAGACATGATCGTCGAACCTTCGCCTTCGTCCTTGTCATGCCGCTGTTGATGATACTGATCTTTGGATACACTTTTGGTGGGGACGTCCAAGGGATCGCTCTTGAGATGGTCAATCAAGACATGGGGATACCTCAAGGATTCCTTCCTCAACTACCTGATGGACTGTTTCTTGCAAACGACATCACCGAGAATCTAAACGAAGAGACACTTTCGATCCATATCAATTCGAACCGTGAGGATGCGCGACAACGTGTCCATGATGGAAACGCCTGGGTAGCGATCGTGTATCCCGAAAACTTCACCCAAACTTTTTTGACAGCGATCCTTCAACCAGGTACAATACCCCCGCCAAAGATTGAACTCTACCTTGATGGAACAAACCCGACGATTGTCGCAGCAGTCATGAAAGAAATCACCGGTGCGATTCAAAACACTCTCTCAGAGCTCTCAGCATCCTTAAATATTACCGAAACAAATATGCCGATCACAGTTGATCAGGTGTATGTCTACGGTGGTGGGGAGACGAGGTTTATCGATTATTTTGCCCCCGGGGTGGTGTCATTTGCAATCATGATGGTCACAACCATGATTACAATCATCTTGTTTGTGAACGAACGACGCAATGGCACCTTACAGCGACTCTTAGTCTCCCCTGCAAGTGAAGCGGAAATCGTCGTCGGCTATGCTCTTGCGTTTGCAGTGATCGGAATCATCCAAAGCATTGTAGTTCTAGTGGCAGCAATTCTTCTGTTTGATATCACGATTGTTGGGAACATCCTGCTCGCCTTACTCGTAATTCTCCTGCTAGCATTCGGACATCAGGGGTTAGGGATCCTCCTATCGGCGGGAGCAAAAAACGAATTACAGGCGATTCAGTTCATTCCCTTGATTCTGTTTCCATCGATTCTGCTGGCAGGATTGTTCTGGCCGATTGAATCTATCCCCAGTTATCTTCAACCGTTATCCTATCTTATTCCACTACGATATGGAATTGATGCAGAACGTGCCATCATGCTACGTGGTTGGGGGATTGGAGAAATTTGGATTGATCTTTTTGTTCTTGTGCTCTTCGCGGTGTTGACGCTGTCAGCAAGTGTTCTTTTACTGAAAAGAAAAAATTAAGAATATTCAAAGATGTTACAAGTGTTTTTCTACCATCCTTTTTAAACAAAAAAAAGGACATAATAATAAAAATACATAGACGTTGTGGGTCTGAAGTATAGATGAGGTATGGTGATATGAAAAAAATTCTAACAGCAAGCATGATTTGCATGCTTTTTATCGGATTAGGACTATCGACGGTCTCCTTTGTTCAAGCAAGTCCAGCAATAATGGTTCAACAATATCAGGTATCTCCTGAGATCCTCATGCCTGGTGATTCCGCGATCCTGACTCTGGTCATTCTCAACGGAGAGGCAGTCGCGACACAAACAACAACGTCAGTTTCTGGGAGTGAGACTACATCAACGTTGCATACCCTGGGGGCTTCTCTTGAGGAGATTTCGATTAATCCAGCGATATCTGGTGGAAAGCAGATACGTGCTACCACCCGATATGAGGATGTCGGGTATCTTGCGGCGGGAACAAGCATTCAAGTAAATTTCAAACTCCAAGTCGATGCAAACATGAGCGAGGGAACCTATTTCCCTATTGCTGAAATCGATGTGTTGGGTGGGACTGACGTGTCATATCCCTTAATGGTAAAAGTCAGTAACTCAACGTTAGGTCTCCTCCAAAAAAGTATTCCTTCGAAGATTTCTAAGGGCGGTGCCACTGATATCATCATTACTGCCTTAAATAAAAGAGACAATACCATTAGCGATGTCACTATTACCCCCTCTGGCGATACTATTGAATGTATCCCTTCGAGTTTTTTTGTTGGTTCACTTGCTGGAAAAACATCACAGGATGTTGTGTTTTCGATAAAGCCACTTGAGATGGGAGAAACAGATCTTACCTTCACCGTTACCTATAAAAACGGGGAGAACCCCCATACAAATACCCTCCATGTTCCAATCACTATTATACAGACATTAGATGTCGCTCCGATTATTACGAATTTCCCGATCAGTATCACAAAGGGTGGTTCCTCAAGGATTAATATTGAGGTGTACAATGCAAAAACAGAGCGAATCACGGGGGTTTTAGTGACACCAATCTGTAATGCAACGGTGATACCATCCCAATATTTCATTGGTTCTATGGATCCTGATGATGTCTTTTCCGCATCGTTTGATATCTACGCTGATACGGTTGATTACGGGACAGAGATCATCGGTTTTTACGTCTCCTTCAAGCAGGGAAATGAGTATTATGAGACGCCTGTGGTGAGTAAAACCTTTGATGTTGTCACAGGACCGGGGGTATCATACCAGTCGTCCAGTGCATCCAATGGGCAGTCATCTGGTTCAAATTCAGCGCTTCAAACACCCTCAGTAATGACCTGTGTCCTCTCGATCATTCTTGTCATTGTAATCGTAATCGTTGTTGTGATTTTCTACATGAGATATCGGAAACGGCGAAGATCAGCATGAGTGACGATGTCATCATAACCCAAAATATCTCAAAAACCTATGGGCGACCCCCGTTACAGGTATACGCATTACGTGAAACCAATCTGACGATACGGAAAGGAGATTATATCGCGATAATCGGTCCTTCCGGGTCTGGGAAATCCACATTAATGAATCTTTTAGGGTGTCTTGATAAACCCAGCTCCGGGAAGATTTTCATCGATGGAAAGGACGTGTCGCTTTTAAATGAAAACGAGCTTGCACGCATCCGTCGGGAAAAGATTGGTTTTATTTTTCAGAAATATAATCTGATCCCCACATTGAATGCGTTGGAAAACATCGAACTATCAATGGGGTTTGCTGGTGTGGAGAGCCAACAGAGAACGTCAAAGGCGAAAAAACTATTAGAGATGGTGGAACTTTCGAAGCGGATGACGCACAAACCATCAGAAATGAGTGGCGGGGAACAACAACGTGTCGCGATCGCTCGTGCATTAGCAAATGATCCTTCGATTATTCTAGCGGATGAGCCAACAGGGAATGTGGATACGAAATCAGGTGATAACATCATGAATATTTTAGAAGAAGTGAATCGACGAGGTGAAACGATTATCATTGTGACTCATAATCTAGCAATAGCACAACGTGCGAAACGGGTGCTTCGGATTCAAGACGGAGTAGTTAAGGAAGAGTATGTTTAGAGATCATGTCAAGTTAGCGGTGAAGAATCTTCGACATCGTCTCTCACGATCGCTGCTAACGTTACTTGGGATTGCTATCGGGATAATGGCGATTATATCCCTGATGGGTCTTGGGGAAGGAATGCAACAAGCGGTCGCCGGAGAATTATCATCTCTTTCTGATATCATTATCGTATCCGCTGGAGGGGATATGTTTTCGATGTTCAGCGGTGGTTCTTCTGGTGAATATTTTACAGAGCGGGATATCATTGATATTGAACGTGTTCAAGGTATACGAGACGTCACAACACAACTAACCGGAACTGCATTAGCAGAATATAACGGGAAAACCACGATTGTATCTCTTACTGGTATGGAAGTGTTAGTAATGCAGCTACAGTACGCGGATACCAGCCTGGAAGCGGGGAGTTTTTTACATGAAGGTGATCAAAATAAAATTATGATTGGGTATGGTCTTGCTCATGACACCTTTGATGCGGATATCTCTGTTGGAGACAGGATAAAAATCAATGGGCAGAAGTTTTTTGTTTCAGGGATATTTACCAAGCAAGGGGGGATGGGCACAGTCTCATCTGATACGTTATTATTGATGAATATCCGTGATTTTAAATCATTAACCGGTCAAAGTAACATCAGTCTTATCTATCTTCGAGTCAATGATGTAAATGATGCTGAGTCTATTGCAAGTACTGTTGAGGATGTGATCAATGAAAACCATGGGCGGAAGGATTTTGCAACGGCAACGACGATGACATCTGTGCTAGAGACTGTTCAATCGATAATGGGACTCCTGCAACTCGTACTCGTAGCCATCGCGTCAATAGCTCTTGTGGTCGCTTCAATAGGGATTATGAATACGATGTTAACATCGGTGATGGAACGAACCCGTGAGATTGGAATAATGAAGGCGATAGGTGCGACAAATAAAGATATTATGAGCATCTTTATTTTTGAAGGTATTTTAGTGAGTAGTATCGGTGGGATCTTTGGCATTATCCTAGGGGTGTTTGGATCCCAAGCGTTAACCCTTATTTTAAATAATTATTTTATGACGATGAGCGGTTCAGGGCTCACCCCCGTAATCACCATTATGTCCGTGGTTTTAGCAGTAGCAGTTTCTATCATTGTCGGAGTTCTCTCCAGTCTGTATCCTGCCTGGAAGGCTGCTCGGATGAGCCCGATTGAAGCAGTCCGCTACGAGTAATCCTCTTTTTTACATGAACGACACCTTAATAGTCTGAAATCGATGTGAGGTTTTCAATGAACTCAAGTCTCTTCATAAAAATTCTAAGAGATAAAAAATTGCTTTTACCGCCATTAAGCGGGTATACTGATTATCCGTACCGGGTGATTCTAGCACGCTTCCATCCTCCTTTTATTATCACAGAAATGGTGAATGCTCGGGCGATTCTGCAACGGAATCCACGGACCATGCAGATGCTTAAGATATCGGAGGGAACGCAGTATAATGGGGTTCAACTTGTGGGAAGTATCCCTGAGTATATGGGGAAAGCAGCAAGAATTGTTCAGGACCTTGGTTTTGATTACATTGATATCAACATGGGGTGTACCGCGCGGAAGGTCACTTGTCGTGGTGAAGGGGTGTCTCTGATGAAGAATGAACAGAACGCTTGTGAGATTGTCTCAGCAGTCACAGCCGCAGTTGATCTCCCGGTGACCTGTAAGATGCGTCTTGGTGCTACGAGACATTCAGTAAATGTCCTGTCATTAGCACAGAAACTCGTGGATGCTGGTGCGGCGGCTCTGACAATTCATGGACGCAGCGGGGAAAAAAAGTTTGGTGCACCATTGGACCGAAGTATAATAAAAACCGCCGTGGAGCATCTTTCTGTCCCCATCATTGCAAACGGTAGTATCTATACCGGGAAGGATGCCGAGGTTATGATACAGGAGACCGGTGCTGCGGCGGTCATGCCGGGTCGGGGATTATTAGGAAACCCCTGGTTGGTACCTGAGATACTGAATACAGTGCTGCATAAAAAATACACAGCACCAGTGCTTCAAGAGAAAAAAGACGTGTGTCTGGACCATCTTCGATTGCTTCTTGAATATTACGGGGAACGTCGTGCGGTTCTGAAAATGCGAAGCATCCTGCCGCATTATTTTTCATCCTGTTTATATCTCAAGGAGTTAAAAAAAGATGTCCAGCAGGTGACCATCGTAGACGAGATCCCTGTTTTATTAGAACGAATCCAGCAAACTCCGATGGGGATTATCTATTCAATCTAGGGTATCAAACCTAGAACCCATGGATCGTCTGCGGGATGAGAGACGCATCAAAATCTGATGGGACCTGTTTTTTCGTCGCAAAATGGTACATCGCAGCAACATAAATTCCATTGGTCGCTGATGCAACCACCCCAAGGATTGCCCAGTAGAGGAACGCCAAGATAAACCCAGCCACAATACTCATGGAACTCCCTAGGTATAAACCAAGGATGATTGGGATGATTCCAAGGAGCGCAAGAAGGAAGAAGACGACCCCAAAACCAATGGTCCCAATGATGGTCTCTCCCCAGGTTTGTTTAAAGAGAGATGCACTCCGTCTTACCGATCCATCCTCCTTTCTCCCGGATTGCTTGTAAGATCATCCCGATAGTCGCAGAGATGATTGCCCAAAGAAATATTCGACCAATGTTTTGAGACGCGATTCGTAATCCATCGGAGACGGTCGGGTCTCCACCGTTTAACCGAATATTAGCGCAAGCAATGATCGCTGTGTTGAAGAAAATAACGATAAAAAACAAGATGAAATACAGAAGGAACACGACAATAACCCAAAGCCATGGGGTGGTATCCATAGAAGGTAACCCTAAAAACCAGAATCCAGCGAAGAATGACAATAGTATTATCACGCAGGAGAAAAAGGACAGGATTGGGAAGAGCATAATCTCTTTGTCTTTTCGAAGCACACCAAGGCTTGTTTTCATCAGCTGCCAGCTAGTTCCAAATTTTCCCATGAAGACCGGTAAGCAAGTACTGAATAATTAAATATTTTCATAAAAACAAAAAAACAGTGTATATCTGATTTGATTTCTTCTGGATTTTCTTGTATCGGTTGTATTCCTTGTATATTTCTTCCGTTACGTTTTCTTCTTTTTCAATCGGTAGAGTATCAGAATACAAGCAATAAGAAAGATCAGTGTTTCAAAACCAGGAGTTTGTTTCTCATCCGAATCAGAATCTGGGGTAGTATCTGAAGATGTCCCTGGCATAGATGGCAAAGGAGGAATTGGTCCTGTGACCTGGAAATCATGATCCAGGAAATAACCCTGGGAAACAGAGGTGTTATAGTGACGCTGGAAGGTCTCTGAGGAAAACGTCAACACCCCGTTATTTTGAGCTCCCTCCGGGATAACACTTATCACTGCATAAGATCCTTCGGGGGGAACAGGGATATTGATTAAGCCATCTCTGTTCCAGACGCGGACAACATAATCTAGATAGAACTTATCGGGAACAGAGACTTTTACAAGATAAAATGGCACGGTGTTGTCCACCTTGATGAAATATCCAGGGACCTCCTGGACGCTGTGTCTCCATTGTCGGTTGTAATTCGTGGATTGACCGATAACATCCCCTGGTTTATATTGGAAGTTCTCAAGGGGGCAGTCGACATAGTATTCACCGATGTCATACTGCTTGTTATGGTTCTCGTCTCGATAGATATCATGGGGGTCATAGACACCGTTGCCAGGGTTCGTATCCGCATAGATTTTATGAAGAAGGAACACCTCATCGATTTCTTTTTTCTGCGCAGGATTTTTTGTGATAAATTCATTGTACACCGCGGTAAAATCACTCTGGTAATGTTTCACGACATCCCAGACTTTTTCAAAACCAAGCGTTGCGTTATCATCATCGAACTTCGCGTTTCTGAAATCATCTAACGTGTAGATCTCCAATGGAGGGTAGATAGCATCCTCACCGGTTTCCCCATAATCACGAGCAGCTGTTTCAAAGGATGCTTTTGTCTCATTGTATTCCTTTCGTATCTGTGGTAAGCGTTGCTGATATAACTGATACAACTCCTCGGGGGTCTTGTCACAGTAATCTGTTTTATCGTCGTAGAGGTCCCAGAGAGCTCCTGCGATTGCTTTTTCCTCTGCTCTACCGTTATCGCCGTAAGTGACTGCGTTGAACTCCATCCCAGACCATTCTGTGTTATATACTAGATTGTCTGCAGCAAGAAGACTCATCGAGTTTACATCAGGTAATATCGTTGGGATGGTGATGGATTCTTCTCGGTAGTATTCCAATATCACTGCTGCCATGAACTCGGCGAATCCTTCGACAAACGAGTCTGCGGTGCTAGGGTTGAGGTATCCGTTGTGGTTCCACTCTTCGATCTCCACTGGGAGATCCACTGCGGGTTCTGGCCATCGTTGGTATAATGCATGCATGATATAATGGGAGAACTCATGGTATTCCCGATGTCGAGGGCGATACACGCTTTCATGGATTGATTTCTCAGCATCGATGGTAATGTAGCTTTTCCCAGGGATGTCGTACCAGTATCGAGTGCTCGTCTGTTCAGAGACGAACGTGTAGATATCTAAAGGTAGCTGGAAATTGACATCAACCTCAAGACCAAGCATATAGAACTCCAATGCCTCCGTGAAATGGACATACATGCTGGCGAATGTTTTCGCCCAATCACCACCATAGTGCTGGGGGAGATACTGCTCCAGAGAGATATCCTGGGTCAAATCCGTGTTTGAATCTATTATGATAGTACGACGATAGGTCACTACGCTACTGTTCCCTTCTTGGTAATGTAAAGAGAAATAGGTGGTAGTGTTGATAACATAGGAGAAGGTAACAGTCAGGTTGTATTGTTTTCCCTTCGCGATCGGTCTGGTAAAGTTGAAGTATCCCTCTTCATCAGTGGTCGTTTCATTGGTAACCTTGCCATCGGAGAGGGAGACTTTAATATGTCGTATTGGGAGGGAAAACCCTGTGATGTGCCCATGGAGTTCATCCATGGCTTCTATTGATAGGAGCTCTTGTGCTTTCGATTCAAGTTTATCAAGCATGGTGATGAGCTGTTGGTCGGTGTACGTATCTTTTCTGAGATTTGCACTCACACTAATAAGAGTGGTTCCCTGGGTAAATTCTATACTTCCTATAAGATAGTCTCCGAGTAAATCCTCAACAAGCAATGCATATCGTGTCGTTTGTTTCTCCCAGGTGATGACGCGGTAGCTGGGGCTTTCGACAAAATTGCTTTCCCAAAAGAGGATATGTTCGCTCATATACGTTGATAAATCATAATCATAGAAATAAATCGAAATACCTGCATTACTAGATGGTTCTTCCGCCCCATAGTAAAAGGTGACTTGTGGTGGTTTTACTTCAGTGACGATAAAAGATTTTCCTTCATTAAAAGATAAACCAAGATCTGGGATATTCCCATCATCGATGGTTATTTGATAGACTTGAGAAGGATCGGTTGCCTCTATGATGCTCAAATTTGGTAAGATACAAACCAAAATGATTATTAGTATAAGACAATAATTTTTTCTTCCTCGCATGTGTG
>JALOTN010000012.1 GCA_025457885.1 Thermoplasmatota archaeon
AGATATTGGAGTGTCTGTTCATCGATTGTGAAATATAAGATTAAGAGAATAATGGAGAGACTAAGTGCGATACTAACGAAAATTGAGATTTTTGTTTTATTGAGTTTCTTTTTTTCGGCTGTCACTATAAGACGGTTATTTGATGACGCTATAAGTCTCTTGTGGTTTCAAGATTCAAATGCTATTGTAACTGGTATTTATCTCCTGTCAAAAACCTTATTAATATGATGATGTATATAATTTTCCATAGTCCCTGGTGATTTCTCTTCGGGGAAATCTCCAGGTAATTTATCCATGTCTGGGGGGTTATTTATAGAAAAAGCAGCGGTTCTCATTGATGGTGGATATTTAGAAAAGATACGTTTGTCTTTTAACAAACCAATAATAAATATCGTGAAATTCTCTGATATCGTATGCGAGAACTGCAGTCGGTTTAGGACATATTACTATGATGCGTTACCTTGGATAGGTGATCCTCCAAATCAACCGGATATAAAGGCGTCAGACGAAACAACGTTTTTTTGATGGACTTCGAATGTTACATCGAGTGGAAGTTAGACTTGGAGAATTACAACGAATCGAAATGAAATGCGAGGGTGGTAAACACCATGTCTCATTTAATCAAAAATTAGTTGATGTATTACTTTCAGTAGACATTGTTCGCCTCGCATGGGGTGGTTTTGTTGATAAAATCATCCTTGTATCAGGTGATAGAGATTTTCTTCCAGCGGTTAACACTGCAAAAGAAGCAGGTGTCATCGTAAAATTAATCTACGCGAATCCTCCGTATGCATATGTTCATACAAATCTTTTGTTAGCTTGTGATGAGAGACAAATATTAGATGAGGATTTAATAAAAAAATCAAGTATCTCATAAAAAACCTTATTTCCCCTCAATGATTACGCCTGGTAGGAAAGGTATGGTATGAAAAAACTCCCCGCAAGAAAATATCTTTCTACCTTGCAGTACGCAGCCATGAACTATCTAGCAAAGGAGTGTATTTATCCGTTTTACGCCTCTTTTAAGGTCACTCATATCTGTAGTCTGAAATGTAGTTTCTGCAATGTCTGGCGGGAGAAGACCCCTGATCTCTCTAAAGAGGATGTCTTTAAGGTGATTGATAACATCGCGAACTCCAGTATTGTGGTCCTGAGTCTGGAAGGTGGGGATCCTCTGGTGCGTAAGGACCTTGGTGAGATTTTGCAGTATGCTCATCAGAAACCGTTTTATTTGTTCTTTACCACGAATGGGCATCTTCTGGACAAGCGGCCGATGACTGAATATGGGAAGCATATTGATTATCTGCATATCAGTATCGATGAGGGTCATGGGAACCTTGAGTTTTTTGATCGGTTGGAGGAGTTTCAAAGCTATGGACCGGAGATATGCATCCAGATCGTGGTGACGAAGGAAACTTTGCCTGCTCTTGAGGGGAAAGTCAAACGGGTTTTTGATGTGAACGCTCGTACGGTGGTGATGCCCGCGTGTCATCTGGATGGGACCGATGATTTTTATCCTGATCCGATGCAGTTCCAGGCGGAGATTCTGCGTTTGAAGCAGAAATATCCAAATACGATTACGACGCCGAAAGGGTTTTTGGATAATATCAATAAACCGCATGGGTGTTCGACGTCCTCGGTGATCATTGACTCTGATGGTGGTCTGTTTTATCCTTGTCGTACGGTTGGGAAACATTTGTTTAATTTCACGGAGGGTTCTTTTATGGAGTTCCTTCGTTCAGATGAGGCGAAACAAGCACGGGTTGCAATGGATCAATGTAATCGTAGTTGTGGGTGGTATCAGTATTTTGCCACGGATGTGTTTGCGTCACCTCGCTCGCTGTATTCCTCACTCAGTCCGTATCTCCTGAAATGAGGGTATAAAATTTTTTTTTGGTAACTCTTATGTAGGTCTCGTTTGTTAACAACGCAAGGACTGGCCTTTATGAAAATCTTGTTTACGACAGAATCATATTATCCGATTATTGATGGTGGTGCGATCGCGCAGCATCGGATCGTCCATGAGTTGATCAAGAAAGGTCATGATGTCCGGGTGATTGCCCCAGCGTTCTCCTTTAAGAATACGGTCGAGGAGGAGAATGGTTCGATGATTTATCGTCCCCGTGCTTTTGTCCTTCCCTTTTATATGAACAATAAGTATCATTTCACCTTGTTTCCCTTGTTTTATGTGAAGAAAGTCATTGAGGAGTTCGCACCAGATGTCATCAATGTGTGTTCACCGTATCCGAACAGTATCTGTGCGATGATAATGGCTAAGAAGAAGCATATTCCCCTGGTGGGCTCTATTCATATTTTGCCGGAGAACATCCTTGCTCCGTTCTTTTCGTCTTCCTTGTATCCGACGCTGGTGAAATACACCTGGTCGTATCTTATTTATTTTTATAATCGGGTGGACTGGGCGACAGTGCCAACGCAGACCGGGGCAGCGATGTATCAGGAGAAAGGGTTGAAGACACCGTTTACTTCGATTTCCAATGGTGTGAATACCGAGATGTTCAAACCAACGAACAAGGGTGATTATCTGCGAGAGCGTCTCCATCTCCCCAAGAAACCGTTGGTTCTGTATACGGGTCGGATGAACCAAGAGAAGAATGTGGATGTGCTGGTGAAAGCAATCCCTTCGGTCCTTAAGGATGTTGATGCGCATTTTCTGTTCTGCGGGTCTGGTGGATTAAAAACGGATTTGATGAAGTTGACTGAGACGCTTGGTGTGCAGGAGCATACGACGTTTATTGAGTTCTTGGACTGGGCGGATTACCCGAATATTTTTACCCTGGCTGATGTGTTTGTCATGCCAGCAGAATCAGAGCTGCAAAGCATTGTGACATTAGAAGCGATCGCCACCGGGGTTCCCCCTGTCGTGGTCAATAAAGGAGCAGTGCCGGAGCTGGCCAGTGCGCAGAACGGGTTGGTCTTCGAACCGCAGGATAGTATGCAGCTGGCTAAGAACATCGTAACAATCCTGTCCAACGAGGAACTGAAAACTACGATGGGGAAGAACAGTTTGAAGCTCAGTGAACAGCATTCTATGGAGGCCGTGGGGACACTGTATGAAAAAGTCTATGAAAAAGTCCTGCATCTTCGGAAGGGCTAATTAGTCTTTTTTTTCACCATCAGATGCTGGTCGATGAATGTCCAGTTCACGCTGTAAACCTCTGCCCAATGGGTCTCCTCATTGTCTTGGTTGACGGTAGCGTTGCGGTAGACCATGGTGAAAGGTTCCTGTGAGAACTTCAGGTATGATTCGTTGGTCATATAGACGCTTTCTAGGACACGGATGTTGACTGAGACATCGCGCATCACATCATCGATGAGGACAAAGGTCACCCGGCAGTCACCTGATTTCTCTTGGAAATCTGTGATACAATCGACCCAGGTGTCACAGGTCCAGGTGTGATTGGTTTTTTCAAAGGTCGCGTTGATGCCTTCCGCCCAGATCATCTTCGATAAACGAAGGTCGGTAGCGACCAGGGTAGTGTTCGTATCAATATGAGTATTGATCCATTCGATCGCGTTTGCTGTTTCATTGGGGATGCTTTCATCCATCCATTCTAAGGAGGTGTACACTGGGTAGACCGCGACTGCGTTAGAGAACACCATGATACAGACAACCAGGACGAACACCGCTTGAATGCGAGGGTATGAAAACTGTTTTTTTAGGGAGACGGAGACCGGACGTTCTCTGGATTTGAAGAAGTACAGGACACCGACTGCGGTAAACAGACAGGCAGGTACGGTGAGATACTCGACATGGCGGTCTGGGAACAAGGTCGTATTGACCGTCACCAGTGAATACAGGAAAGATGCAAGGATAGCCAGGAGCCAGGCTTGAAAGAACCAGCGGTTTTGAACTTGTTTGAGGTATTCAACGCCGAGACATCCGAACCCGATGAACAACAGCATCGGGATGGAATACACAATGGAAAGGGGTTTTAATCGGATGCCGCTGACAGGGAAATTTACGAATAAGAACATGACCTCAGCGCAGAGGATGAAGACGAATCCTGCCATAAAATACAATGCTGCCCGTTTGCGGGAATAGATTGGGTCGTACAGAGCGGTGTTTTTTCTTCTTAAGACAAAACCTGATGTGCGTTTTTTCAGTGCAGCGATTCCAAAAAGACATACAAAGAGGCTGAGGTAGAACAGTGCGATGACGACATAGGAGGAAACCGAGAGACCCTTGCTCATGAAGGTGCTGAACACCGGTGTGGCGATGAAGACCCAATAACCAAACGTCATCGCTGATGCAACAATAACGTACACCACATCCTGGTACATGTCTCGGAGGTTGACTCGCATGCTTTTGATGACGACGATGAAGAAGATGGTGATAAGGAAGAAATAGGTGGTGAGATGATGCGACATGATGAGGAACACGGTAGAGATCATCAGGGGGATCAGATATTTCTTCTGATTCATGGTTCTTATGAAGAGATAACAGGAGAGCATCATGAAGAAATGTCCTATGGTGAGTGGTGCTGCATGGCTGGTCTGATACACATGGAAGGGGATGACGGCGAGGAACAAGGAGGAAAGCAAGGCAAGGTCACGTCGTTTGGTCAGATCATAGACGATGAAGTAGAAGATAAAAATGGTGAGTCCTCCGAAGATCGGGGCGATTTTCGGCATCACCCAGAGAAGGTCGACCCCGGTGATCCAATGACCCAGGGCTGAGAAGATATACAGGATTGGGAAATAATTGTACATCCCTCCCCAGCCATCGTATTCGTTGAAGATCTGTTGGTTTTCAACAAATCGGGAGGTCAGGCCGTAGTAAATCCCAAAATCCCCTCCCCAGGCAGCGTTCATCCAGGCGGGTAACGACCGTACAATAATCGCGATCCCGGTAATCAGGAATAACCAGAAGTACCATGATTTGAGAAAACCCCCGGATTTCATAACGAAAAGTTCCTTCCTCAAGGGGTAATACTCATCTGATTTAAAGCTGTTATGGTAGAGCGTCTCAGGTTTTTTCCTTGATGATTCCAAGGATGTTCTCAACGGTTTTTTTCACATCACAATCCCTGGTGATGCCGGTTCTCTCCGCTGCTTTCTTGACATCTGTCTTTAGGTGGATTGCATCCTGTGAGACAGAATAAAACGTTCCTAGGCTGTTATGATACTGTGAGAGGTACTCTTGCTCGATCTGACCGGGGGTGGGGATGAACAATGCTTTTGTTCCGACCACAGCGACATCCATAATCGTGGAGTACCCCGAGCGAGACACCACGAGTTTCGCTCTGTTTAATAACTCCTCACGGAGTTCCTTAGTCACAAACGAGTACGTCGTGAGATGTTTCTTTTTTATTATCGAGTAGTTTTCTGCTTTGCCAAGGGTCATCACGACGTTCCCCTCCAGCTCATGGGCTTGGGAGGCGAGTTTTTCCTCTAGCATGCTTCGTTGAGGCTCTGGGCCGGAGATAGAGATGAGATAATCGATGTCTTTTTTCAATGGTCGTTTCGAAAAATCTGATAATACGCCGACATAATGAATCGAGTCTTCATCGATTCTTCTCAGATGATGAGACAGATCTCCTGAGAGATTGTCTTCTTTGTAGTCTGGGACTATGACGTCGATAAATCGTTTGAAGAAGAATTGGTTGAATCGTTCCATCGCCCGTTCAAACATCTGGATCTGCAGCGGGTTCATGATGCGCATCTGATGGGAAATGAAAAACGATGGGATTTTCTTGCTGTACATGTCGTACCGGGCATCGGAGATGATGCAGTCATAGTGTTTTTTCTGAAGGATTTTCTGAAGCTGAGCAAGACCGTCCTCAATGCGTTTGATGAACACCGGCCAGTACACCATGCTTTTCGCAAGAAACTGCCTGGTGTTCTCAGAAAGCAGCATTGGATAATCCGGGATGTCTACATACTGCAGGTCTGATCCAAGTTCTTTTTTAAGCACCTCAAGGCTACGGCCATTGGAAATCACGGTCACATGATAATCTTCGCTGATGAGTTTCCGGATGACCGGCAGGGATCGTGTCGCATGACCCAACCCCCATGAGCAGACACCGTAGATGATTTCCATATGCTGAGTTGTATTTTCCAGGACGTTAAATAGCTACCGAAAACACGAGTATTTATAGAAGAATATCTATGTCACTTGGGGATTGTATGGATTGGAGAGAGAAACTCACAACGGTGGTATCTGAGAATAATAGTTTGTTGTGTGTCGGTCTTGATTCCGATGCTGACAAAATACCAAAATTCCTTAGGGAGACTAGTAAGAATCCATTGATCGATTTCAACAAAGCCATTATTGATGCGACCAAGGACCTGGTGTGTGCGTATAAGCTAAATATGGCGTTCTATGAGGTTGCTGGAAGGAAAGGATTCGAAGCCTTGGAGAAAACCATTGAAATTATTCCGAAAAACATCCTGGTTATTCTAGATGGGAAACGCAATGACATTGGGAACACTGCGAAAAAATATGCTCAATCGCTCTTTGAAACACTCAAGGCAGATGCCGTAACCATTAACCCGTATCTGGGGAGAGATGGTGTTGGTCCGTTCTTGGAATATAAAGAGAAATGTAGTTTCATTTTGTGTCGTACCTCAAATCCTTCCGCGGGGGATTTCCAGGATCTCTCGGTGTCCTCGACTCCTGTGTATCAGATGGTCGCCCGGAAGATTCGTGAATGGAATATCAACCAGAATTGTGGAGCGGTGGTGGGTGCTACGTACCCTGAGGAACTACAGACCGTCCGATCCATCCTTGGGGAGGACATCCCGATTCTCATCCCAGGGGTGGGAAAGCAGGGTGGGGATGTAGAGAAAACCGTCAGAAATGGGACGAATGCCCTGGGGGAGATGGCGGTGATTAATTCCTCACGGGAGATTATTTTTGCGGGGAACCAAGAGGATTTCGCGCAGGAAGCACGCAAGAAAGCTATGTCGGTTCGCGATGAAATCAACAAATATCGGTAAAAAGAGTACAGCGAAACTTTAATGAATCCCAGCGGGTATGGTTCTGATGTCCTTGATACGAAGATCTCCATGACCGCATGATTGGAGAAGCAAGTTCAAGGCTACAGCTGATGTCGATTAGGGTCCCTCTTTGATCTAGCTGACGAAAGTCCAGAGATGAAATAGAGGATAACCACGATATCATAAAACTGTCGCGAGAAGAGTTGCGGGCTCCTCCCGCTGCTGCTTACTGTGGAGGAATCCGTGTCACCACACCCAATGCATCCATGTATGGTTGTGTTGGGTGACAGCGACAACATTCCTTTTAATAAAACCGATGATGTTAGCGATGATGTTTGGAAAATTAATGGAGAGGACAAGACTCGTTTTTCCATTAATATTTTTAAAATCTACAGATACTATTATATCCTGCTACAGCATATCATTGGCAGGCGAAAATTATAAAAGTCGTTTTTGACTTCGGGGGAAGACTCTTCATAGGATGGAAGAAAAAAAAGACGTAGATAAAAACGAAAAGCTTATAACAATGAGGTAGGTTTTACGGTTAAAAATCACATAACTCAACACAACAGTTCAATTACCGTAGACGCTCAAGGAGCGGGAGAAGGTATTTGGGAGAAGAAATTAACAGGAACTAGAACTAACGCTATTTGGTGAGGACTGAGGAATGAAAATTGCAATGATCGGCTGGGAATACCCACCATTCAAAGTGGGAGGATTAGGCACCCACTGTTATGGGTTGACCCATGGTCTTGCCGATAAAAACGTTCACATAGATTTTTATATGCCAAAACTACGGCAAAAAGTAAAGAGTGATAACAAGAACATTCATATTATAGAGGTCGGCGAATCCGAAGTCTACCCCTATGACCGACCAGATGACAAGGAGATTGGTGGTAAATTTTTTGATGCGGTGTACCGCTATAATGAGCTCCTTGTAAGCAGGATTAAAGGGAAATATGATGTCATCCACTGTCATGATTGGCTCACCATGAAGGCGGCGATTGCTGTCAAAGAAAAACTTGGGATTCCTCTGGTCTTAACCGTCCATTCCACGGAATACGACCGCTCTGGATGGATTTATCCGAACCAATGGTTCATCGACATCGAACGAGAAGGGATGCAGAAGGCAGACCGTATCATCGCCGTCAGTGAGTTCACCAAACGAGTCGTCGTCGAAAAATACGGGATAAACCCTGATAAAATCACTGTGGTACATAACGCGGTCTACCCGATCGGCGAAGGAGAGAAACGGAACCTCATTTTGTTCCTTGGGAGACTTACTATCCAGAAAGGACCAGAGTTTTTCCTTAAGACTGCAAAAAAAGTGTTGGATTATGAGGATGCTCGGTTCGTGATTGCTGGTATTGGGGATATGCTGCCGAAGTTGATTGAACAGGCGGTTCATCTCGGAATTTCTCATAAAGTCATTTTTACAGGAAAACTCACGGAAGAGGAAGTCAAACACATCTACAAGATTTCCAGCATTTACGTGATGCCCTCCGTGAGTGAACCATTTGGGATCACCGCCCTTGAGGCGATCTCCGCAGGCACCCCAACAATCGTGTCAAAAAGCGCAGGTGTCTCAGAGGTACTCAAGAACTGTTTCAAGGTGGATTTCTGGGATACGGATGAGATGGCAAATAAGATCATCGCATTATTACGGTATGATTCACTCCGTGACACGATGACGCAAAGTTCAAAAAGGGAGATACAATTATTCACCTGGGACCGTGTGGCAGAACGAACGCTTCAGGTCTACAGGGGTTTAGTCTAATATGCCATCCATATGTTTCTACTTTGAGGTGCATCAACCGTTTAGACTGAATCATTTTTCCGTCTTTAACATCGGGAACACTAAGGATATTCATTCCACGTATTTTAATAAAAACTTGAATCAGAAGATTTTTGAGAAGGTCGCAAACAAATGCTATCTTCCGACGAATAATCTTCTTCTTGATTTGATCCGTAAATATGACGGGAGATTCCGTATCTCCTATAGTCTTACGGGTACGTTTGTTGAATATTGTGAAAATTACAAACCTGAACTCTTGGATAGCTTCAAGGAGCTTTTTAAAACCGGTGCGGTGGATCTGATCGATGAGACGTATTTCCATTCCCTCTCCGGTTTATATGATGAACTTGATGAGTTCGAGGAACAAATCAAGATGCATCGGCAGATGATCCGACGGATCTTCAACTACAAACCAAAGGTATTCAGAAACACCGAGGCTATCTTCGATAACAGGATTGCACGGAAGATAGCTGACCTTGGTTACAAAGGGATACTCACTGAGGGTGCCGAGAAGATCCTTGGATGGCGCTCACCAAACTTCATCTATAAAGCAGTCAACGCGAACCTCAAGGTCCTATTGCGGAACTATAAACTTAGCGATGACGTCGGATTCCGGTTCTCCGCTCGGAACTGGCCAGGGTTCCCTTTGACTGCGGATAAATACGCCAACTGGATGTCAAACTCCTACGGGGACGTCATCAACCTGTTCATGGATTATGAGACCTTCGGGGAGCATCAATGGGTGGAGACTGGGATTTTCGAGTTTCTGAAACACCTCCCTGGAGAGGTATTGAAACACGATTCACTGGATTTCGCCACAGTCAGCGAGGCAGTCGAACGGTACAACACTGTTGGCGAGGTGGATTCCCCTTGGGCGATCTCCTGGGCTGATGAGGATCGGAATGTGTCCACCTGGCTGGGGAACAACATGCAGATCGCATGTTTCAATGAACTTAAGGACATTGGGCGTAAACTGAAACGACGTGGGGACAGGGATCTTCTCTATATTTGGAGATTGTTGCAGACGTCTGATCATCTCTATTACATTTCAACGAAGGGGTTCGAGGATGGAAACGTCCATGCGTACTTCAGCCCCTATGACATTCCCTACGATGGATTTATTAATTACATGAACATCCTGCAAGACCTAAAGGAAAAAGCAGAAAACCGGTGAGGAGACAACACATTCCATGAAGCTCGTTCATTTTTCGTGGGAGTACCCCCCAGTTATCTATGGGGGGCTTGGGACATTTGCCACGGAACTTTCAAAAAAACAAGTGGAGATGAACCATGATGTAACGGTCTTTACCCTAAATCGAGAGAATGCGCTTCCCACTTCTGATAGGATTAACGGCGTGGATGTGTATCGACCAAAGACCCTTGATATGAGCAAACCATTTTATCTCTGTGCTGATCATGAGCTGCGTTCCTGGGGGCCGTATTTCAAGTTCTTTGCTGATGTCTTAAGTTATAATATCATGTCTGCCTCTAAACTGGTGAACGAACTCGTTCGAAAAAATAGCAGAGCCTTCGATGTTATCGATGCACATGACTGGTTAGGGATTATGGCAGGCATGATAGCAAAGAAAGAACTCAACATTCCATTGATTTTCCATGTGCATTCCACGGAGGTCGGCAGGTCGGTTGGACGAGGATCTCATACGATAAAGGATATCGAATATGAAGGGGGACAGATTGCGGATTGTGTCATCACCGTGTCCAATGCCATGGCTGATGAACTACAAAAACTCGGGTTTCCACCTGAGAAGATCCGCCCGTGTTGGAACGGAGTCGACCCCGCGAAATACGATCCAGCAAAAGTCTCAGATGAAGCACGACTCGCTCTCCGACGACGCTATGGTGTACAAGATCATGAGACGTTGTTGTTTTTCATCGGTCGACTAGTGACCGTCAAAGGCGTCGATAAGCTTGTTCGCGCCATGCCACTGCTTCTGAAAGACTTCCCCAACGTAAAACTTCTTATCCTGGGCATCGGGGATATGGAACAGGAGCTTCGATGCCTTGCTGATGGATTAGGTATCCATGACCGAGTCATCATGAGAGCCGAGTTTGTCGATGAAGAAGAACGGATTGCTCATTATGCTGCTGCTGATGTCGTCGTACTCCCCTCTCTTTATGAGCCGTTTGGGATCGTCTGCACTGAATCGATGTCCATGGCAAAACCAACTGTTGTGGGAGCACGGGGGACAAACGGGATGCGGGAACAAATCATCCCCTCAGGTGAGAAGCAATGTGGGATTCATGTCAATCCTTTTGAACCAAAGGATATCGCCTGGGGGATTATCCAGGTGCTACAGTCACCGGATAAGGGCTTGCTATGGGGGCAGAATGGGCGGCAGCGAGTCATTGAGGAGTTCAGCTGGGATGCGGTGACTAAGCGGACTGTTGCGATTTACAAAGAATTTTTGCGATAAGTTTTTTCAACGCTATTGTATACCTATTTTTCGTAGGGAGCTCATTTATGAGAGAATGGATTGTGACAAATGGACTGGGAAGTTACGCATCCTTGACTCATTCAGGAGACGCCACGAGTAAGTTTCATGGATTGTTGGTCGCAAGCCTGGAACCACCAACCAAACGATGGATGTTTGTCTCCAATGTTATTGATCGGATTCAGATCAAAGACCATGTTATCCCTTTGAAGAATCATAAAGGAAAATTTATGTTCGATTTTTTTCCCTCCGTTCTCTATAATGTTGATGGGGTACATCTGAAAAAAACATACTTCATGGAATATGGGAAGAATACCTCTGTTGTGAAGTATTCTATTACAACAAATAAACCGGTTGTCTTATCGCATATTCCTATCGTTAATTCTCGGCATTTTTATGATATGACTTCCCCCGGGTCAGCCTCTTTTTCTCAGAATGTGATAGAGAATGGGGTGAGTGTGAACCTGGAGAACTGCCATAAGACTCTGAAGATTTTCTTGAGAAACTCCTGTTATCTCCCCGATGGTTTTTGGGAGGAGTTTTTTTACAGGAAGGATAAAGAGAGGAATGATTCTTGGAGGGACCATAATTTTCATATCGGAGAGTTTCAGGTCCCGTTGAAACAATCCGCTGAATATTATCTGATGTTTTCCGTGGAGGATCATCCTCGGGATGATCCAGCTTATATATATGATCAGGAGATGGCACGGAAACAGCGTTTGTTGTCACAGGCGATGCTGCCTCATGCATGTGATAAACTGGTGTTGGCATCTGATACCTTTCTTGTCACAAAAGGCGCTGGGAAGTCTATTGTTGCTGGGTATCATTGGTTTAGTGACTGGGGTCGTGATACCTTCATTGCTCTCCCCGGGATTGCGCTGGTGACCAAACGATTCGAGGATGCACGACAGATCCTTGAAGGGTATGGGAGGTTTTGTAAGAACGGGTTGATTCCGAATGTTTTTACAGAAAGGGATTCACAACCAGTGTATAACACGGTGGATGCATCATTATGGTTTGTGGACCGAGTGTATCAATATCTGAAGTACACCAATGACGTACCATGTGTCGAGAGACTCTGGCCGACCCTGCAGTCGATTATTGAGCGGTATAAAGATGGGACAGACTTTGGGATCCATATGGATAAGGATTATCTGATTAGTCATGAGCCGGGGCTAACTTGGATGGATGTGAAGATTGGTGATTCGTATATCACACCTCGTTCGAAGAAGGCGGTGGAGATCCAGGCATTATGGTATAATGCGCTTCGAATTATGAGTAATCTTTCTTCGTTATTGGACAAGGAAAGTCTCTATGATGAGTTAGCACACAAGGTTAAGGAGAGTTTCAGACATCAGTATGTTCACCCCTTTGATGTGATAGATACCAAGGACCTTTCGATGCGACCGAACCAAGTGTTCCTTGTTTCCCTTGATTTTTCTATGATTGATAAGCAGATGCAGAAGTCGATTGTTGAGGAGCTGCAGAAATCCTTGGTAACGATATTTGGACTACGGACGTTGTCTCCGCAGGATTCTCGGTATAAAGGCAGTTATCTGGGGAACCATCATCGGGACTATGCGTATCATAATGGGACGGTGTGGCCTTGGTTGCTTGGTCCGTTCATCAAAGCATATGTAACAGTCCATGACCATACCGCTGAGCAAAGGAAGCATGCATTCCACAGTTTCATTCAACCGATGTTGGATGTCTACGGGGACGCCTGGGATGGTTCTATTTATGAGATTTTCGATGGAGAACCCCCGTTTGCTCCTCATGGGTGTATTTCTCAAGCTTGGAGTGTCGCTGAAATCCTCCGGACCTGGGTAGAGGATATTGAAAATATCAGACCTCGTTACGAGTCGCTGTTGTTACATGAAGTAGGCGTTTAGGACGTACTGCTCAATCATCCGGTTCGTATTGAAGAACGATGCGTTGATCGCGATGCAGCTTCTCATGGTTCGTATCCAGTTGTCACGATCGTTGTAGAATTTCGGGATGATCCACGTTTCTAACTTGTTATACAAATCTGCTTGGTCGTTTTCATCATCTGATTCCCGTTCGTTTGATTTTCTTGTCCCGATAGCCCATCCCGTGATATTTTCCACGCGTCCCTCGATCCACCAGCCGTCAAGGGTGCTGAGCTGAGGGACCCCATTATGGGCTGCCTTCATCCCTGAGGTTCCTGAGGCTTCCTGTGGTCTTCGGGGGGTGTTGAGCCAGAGGTCGACTCCTGAGGTCATGAGTTTGCCGATCGCCATGTCGTAGTTATGGATATAGACCATCTTGACTTTTCCTCTGATGTTCTTCATCGCTGAAAAAATTTTTTTGATGGTTTCTTTCCCTGAGTTGTCTTTTGGGTGTGCTTTGCCGGCATAGATGATTTGGATGGGTCCTGCTTTCTCTGCTATGGACATGAGCCTTTCTGCATCGGAGATGAGTAACTCTGGTCGTTTGTATGCGGTTTGTCTTCGAGCAAACCCGATGGTGAAATGGTCGTAGTTCATTCCCACGTTATATCTGTTGTTTATAAAATCGATGAGTTTCTTTTTTGCTTCCATGTGTGCTGCCCAGATCTCTGCTTTGTCGATACCAAATGCTCCTCGGAGGACATAAGGGTCGGAATGCCAACCGGGCATGTATTTGTCAAAGATTCGTTGGAAAGGTTCGGAGACCCAGGTTGGGGTATGAACTCCGTTCGTGATAGAGTCGATGGTGTATCCAGGGAACATCAGACGGGAGACTTCCCCGTGTTTCTTTGCCACCCCGTTGACATAATGGCTGAAGAATAATGCAAGGCGAGTCATGTTCAATCTGTTTTCGAAGGTGAACTCATGGAGGAGGGAGTCTGGGATGAGCTCCCCGATCATTGATTTAGCTAAAGGTAAATCGAACTGATCATGGCCTGCAGCGACTGGTGTGTGAGTTGTAAATACGCATTGGTTTCGTACTTTTTCTACATCTTTGAATTGATCGTAGAGTTCCAAGGTGCCAAGGGCAGCATGTCCTTCGTTCATATGGTATTTATCGATAGTGCGATATCCCAGGGAGTCAATAGCGCGGACCCCTCCGATGCCTAGGATGATTTCCTGGGCGAGACGGTATTTATTATCGCCTCCGTACAGGTATTTGGTTATTTCTCGATCGTAGGGTGAGTTTCCTTCGACGTTAGTGTCTAGGAAGAAAACGGGGACGATGTACCCGCTGATGCCCTGGACGGGGTAGTACCATGTTCGGATGTTGACGTCTCTTCCTTCGATTTTCACACAGGTTTTGCAGGGGAGGAGTTTGAGGAAATCATTGATGGTAAAATTGTAAGGCAGCTCTATTTGGTTTCCATCCATGTCGATTTCTTGATAGAAATATCCTTTTTCTGAGAGGAGGGTGACTCCGACGATGGGGACGTTGAGGTCTGCGCATGATTTCAGGGTGTCCCCGGCAAGGATCCCCAAGCCACCGCTGTAGGTTGGAATGTGTTCATCGATTCCGATTTCCATGGAGAAATACGCGATTTTTGGTTTCCCTGTTGGTTTTGTTGCGGTATTTGTTTCTGTTTTTATCTCTACTGTTGTTGTCTCCATTACACCACCTTGATCTCTCTAAGAATGTTACGCGAAACGAACGATACTTAGAACCATTCCGTCATTTATCTTTTTTTCTCTTTTGGTTTTATCTGTTATGAGTACATGATTCCTTCGTATCCACCATTCTCCTCTTTTGTTGCATCGGTGGATTGTTTCATGATTCTGCGTTGTTGTTTTGGTCCGACGAACTGAAAGTCATTTCTGAGTAATCTGACATATGTGATATCTGGGAGGGGTTCGAGTTTGACGATTCCTTTGATTTGAAACTTATGTAAAATCCATTCGATTTCGCGTCGTGAGACTCGGAGTTTTTGTGAGATTTCAGCGGTGGTGATTGGGTAGGTTGTCCGTAAAAGTTTTATGATGTGTTCTTCTAATGAACCGATGGTTATTTCTATCATGGGATAACCATGTTGTTATAGGCACTCGTATGCGCGCATCCCTTTTTTATCGTTTTTGAAGAGTTTTTTGACATCCTCTCGCATCTCAGGGGGGTAGCCATCGGGGAAGTCGATGCAACCTTTGCAGACATCAAAACCGATTGCTTTCTTCAGCCCAGAGATACTGATGTATCCCAGGGAGTCCGCTCCGATTTCTTTTGCGATTTGATCAGGGGTTTTTATGTCGCCGTTGTTGTTTCGAGCAATAAATTCTTTTTTGCTGCGCATGTCGATACCAAGATAGCAGGGTGCGATGAGAGGAGGACATCCGATTCGGACGTGTACTTCTTTTGCTCCGACGTTTTTCATTCCCTGGATGATTTTCCGGATGTTGGTGCCACGTACTATTGAGTCGTCGACGAGGACGACGCGTTTTCCCTCAAGCACGGCATGAAGGAATGAAAGTCCTTCCTCGACGACTTTTTCTCGGTGCTCTTGGGTCTGCTGGATGAATGATCGTTCGTCTTTATCCTTCATGATTCCTTCATCGAGAGGTATTCCGGATTCCAGAGAGTAGCCGATGGCGTAACGTCGTCCTGACTCAGGGACCGGTATCACAAGGTCAGCCTTGGCTGGTTGTTCTTGGGCGAGGAGTCGTCCGATGTCCTGACGGGTGGTGTGAATGGAGCGTCCGTTGATGCGTGAATCTGGTTTTGCGAAATACACAAATTCGAACATGCAGGGGAGTTCTTGTTTTTTTATTATCTGTTTTTCGTAGATTTTTCCTTTGGGGTCGATGACGATGACAGAGCCACCAGGGATGTCTTTGACGTATTCGAAGTTGATTTTTTTGAAGACTCGGGTCTCTGATGCGAGGCAGTAGGTGCCATTGGATTTGCCAAGGGCGAGTGGTCTGACTTTTCGTGGGTCGGTCATGGCGAAGAGATAGGGGTGTTCCCCGGAGTCCGCGATGTAGAGGACGGAGTAGCTGCCTTTGACTTGTCTCATGACTTTTTCGCAGGCGGCGAAAATGACTTCTGGGTTCAGTTCTTTTTTGTACAGTTCATCTGCCATGGGTAAGAGGAGCCATTGGATGTCACAGTCTGTGCGTGGTTTCCTGTTGGTGATGGTTGTGAGTTCTGAGCAATTGTAGATGTTGCCGTTGTGCACTGCGGCAAGAAAAGGGTTGACGAGGTACTCAGGTTGTGCATTCTTTTTGAGGGATTCTTCGTCGTCCATACCTGCGGTGGAGTACCTGGTATGTCCGATGCCGATGTTGCCTGGTTTGATTATTTTTTTGTCCTCGTTGAACACGTCACGGACAAGCCCAGAGTCTTTGGTGACGTGGATGTTGCCATCATAAGTCAGCATCCCGGAAGAGGATTGTCCTCTGTGCTGGATAGTAAATAAACTATGATAAATGAGATGTGAGACCGGTCGTCCCCCAATAATACCGATGATGCCACACATGTGTTTCCGTCATTGAGGATGCCTATATATAGGTTTTCTGTGGTTGTGGGTGTTTTCACTCGTATTTTTCTTGGAGCAAACTCTTCTTTTTTCCCTGAAGTATCTGCCAAATTATACTTTTGTCTTAATATATGTCTGTTATTTTGAACGAAATAAAAAATTTTTATACTATATTATTGTTACGAACATACTCATATGGTGAAAATTGATTCGAAAGACCGTGAGATTCTGTACCAACTGGATCTGGACTCTCGTCAATCGTTTACGAAAATCGGCAGCAAGGTCGGCTTATCAAAAACGGTCGTTGCCTATCGGGTCAATAAACTTATTGAAAGCGGGATTATAAAGACTTTTTACACCGTCATCGATGCCTTCAAACTTGGCTACATCGCCTTCCGTCTCTATCTTGTGTATCAATACATGACCCAGGAGAAAGAAAAAGAAATCATCGAGTATTTCACCAGCCAAAAGTTGAACTGGTGGACGATTTCCGCAGAAGGACGATTTGACCTTGCGTTGATTATGTGGGTTAAAGACATCAATGATTTCTATTCATTCTGGGAAGAGACCCTTAAGCAGTTCCGCGACTATTTCATGGAGCAGCAGTTCTCGGTGTACATTCAGTTATCCTCGTATCGTCATTCTTATCTCTTGAATGATGTGAAGAAATCGGATCGCACAAAATTTGAAATCACCGGTGGAGGTGTCCAGGTTCAGATTGATGAGCTGGATTTCAGGCTCCTCCGTTTAATTGCTCCGCATGCACGTATGCCTGTGAAAGAGATCGCGAAACGACTCGGGACCACCGTCGCTGTGGTGAACTATCGGATAAAGAAACTCATGAAATCAGGTGTCATCCAGGGGTTCCGTTCTGATATTGACTTAGGGAAGCTTGGGTATCAGTTTTTCAAAGCGGACATCGACCTGAAGGATTATCGGCAGCGTGGGAAGATTATCAATTATATCAAAGCTAACCCGTATCTCGTACGGATCGACAAATCAGTCGGAATCTCAGACCTGGAGCTGGAATACCATGTTCATAGCCTGGAGCAGTTCCATGAGATTATGAAAGACCTGGTCAACACATTCCCTGACGTGATCAAGAAATATAAATATGTGTACGCCTCAAAGCTGCATAAAATGAACTACATGCCAGAAGCGTAGGGAATTATGGGTACCCGCCGATCCTTAAACTTGGGTCACCAAACAATATCCATTGTTCCAGTGTTTTTGCATCACTCCATCCGTCCATCCCTGGAAACACCCGAAGGTACTCCGCAATGGCATGGCACCAGACTTTCCCAAGAATATTGATCTGGTCCTCTTGATAGCTTCTGAAAAACTGTGTCTCAAGATACCCGCAGAGGGATTCCACGCAATCCGGCTCATTGACCCCGTCTCCATTCAGATCCCCGACTTCGCCCCCTGCCTCCAAACCAAGCCCTGTGTTGCCAATGGTGGCAATCGCTCCCCCGTTCTTTTTCATTGTCAAACTCCATCCCCAGCATTCCAGGGTAGGAATCCCATTGGACCAGGTGAACCGTTTATTCCAGGGATCGGTCGCTGTTGAGAGGAACGACACGTTCAGCAGGTTGTTATGGCAGCCTCCGACGATACAAACCGGAAGCCAATCACCATTTCTTATCTGGGAGAATTGAGCAACGGAGAGTCCTCCATGTGCAATCAGAGAATCAAACTCACCTGGCCAGAAGGTGTTCCACCAGGAGGGACCCCCATGCCCATCGAAAAACAAAAACCCACATCCTTGATTGATCTCCCGGATAATGTTTTCTGTTAACGGGGTCAGCTTCGTATTCGCATCTTTATTTGATGCAAACAATTTTCGTGCATTAAACCCTGGGAGGTACGAGATTGCTTTTTCTCCGATGAGTTCTCCTTCAATATAATTGGTCCCTTGGTCGTCATAGGGGTCTCCAGCGACCACGACTATCTTCTCGAACCAGGAGGGGTCAGCAGCTGTTTTTTCATACGTGATGATCTTTGTCACGATGCGTTGGACTTCCACGACGTTCCGACAAGGGAGCCTCCCGAGATAGACGTCAGGGTAGAAATCGATTTGATCAACAGGAAAATCAGGTGGACCTAAACGGTCGGAATGGGACCATCCACCATACACACCATCCTCAAAGGAGTCCCATGTGCAAAAACTCCCCTGGCCGTCATAGAGGTCTGCGTAATACAAATCGCTGATAAACCCCGGATCATAGATAGTATCATCATCCCAGAGATTCGTGTATCGTACAGGGATATGCCAATCCCGCGTTCCTGAGTTGAGATTATCACGTGGTTTCCCGACAAAATGGGATTTTAATCCTCCCACTAAAAGGATATAGGTTGTCCCCCAGTTTTCCACGACATTTTTTATACAATATTTCACTTGCTCTGGATGATCATACCCAGGATAATTCCGATAGATTTCTGCAAGGGTAATAATCTGGGTGCGGATACCGATAATGTTCTTAAACTCCGCTAATCTGAGTAAGGGAAGAACGAACTGCGAGGGACAAATGATGACGAGATCATTGGTTGCCTTGCTTGGAAACGGGGAATCTGGTATTGTCTTATACGTGATGGTGATATCGCACGAATCCAGATAGATGAGCATGTTGGTCTGTTGTTGTAATCGAGCAGGGTACACCCGAAGCGTGAAAAACGTCACATGCTGGCTGTCTTGGTTCAATCCTGCTCCTGTCGAATAGGTCATCCATTCCGGTGGAGTGAACGCTGAAAGATCACTTGGTCCCATTTTCAGAGGATCCTGTGGGGCGTTCTGTGTGTTTCCTTGGGTAAAGGGATCAGGAGCAATCGGGGCTTTCTCTTGGAGTACTACTGTTTCTAGAGAATCGAATTGTAGAGAGACATCCTGAATGTGTGATCCAAACGGGAGCTCAAACGTGGTCGTGTACATGGGGAGGACGGGTTGTCCTGGTTGATACCAACAAGCAGGTGCACCATCCATACGTATGGTGGTAGTTGATCCGTTCACAGACAGTATGGGTTTCGTAAAGGACAGAGAGACGTGACGTGTAAGAGTTTCTTGGTCATCTGCTACCCCTATCACAAGAACGCTATTCAGCAGTAAAAAACCTGTGATGAAGACTACGGATAGCTTCATGACTTCTTTTCCTCAAGAAAATGTCATAGAGTGTCTCCATATATAATTTCCTATGTCTGCTGAGAAGATAGCACAGGGGAGGGTAACACGATTTTGGTGATTTGTTAAGGAAGCGAATACGACCTGGATATAGAATAACTCAGTTGCAGATATCTAAGGCGGATAGCTGAACTGATAAGGAGAAGGAGGAGGAATGGGGAAACAAAAATCTTAAAACACTTTATATTTATCTTTGGTGAGACAAATATTTTCCCACAGTCCAATCCAGAGTCGTTTATTTTTTTTATCGTCTTACCCCCGCTGGTGCCACAACTTCATAAATTCCCCATGGGGATGAAAATGAACCATGAATATTAAATGTTATGAATTAATTTTTGGTCAAAGAGCTAAAAATCATTCCTAAAAAACGATTTCGTTCAATTTTTAACAAAGAGTATTGAGAAGAAGATATTTCTTGCTAGCATGGGTGGTAATGGATGAGGACACCAGATCCTATTTGTTTGACCTCGATGATCTTCAATGGGAGGACGTTTTCATCATGAATTCCTTTTCCATCAGCGACGGTGGGTGCATCCTTTCCTCCGATGATACAGGGACCGATATAGACAAACAGGTCATCAACGACCTTTTCCTCAAGAAAACTCCAGATGACAGTGCCGCCTCCTTCTACTAACAGCTTCTGAATTCCTTTCTGCGAGAGCAGTTCTAATGCCTTCTTCACATCGACGAATCCCTCATCATCTCCTTGACATTCCATGACCTCGATATGGGGCCCCTCATATGCCCTTTTATGTCCCTTGGTGGTGAGGATTAAGGTGTTTGAGACGGTATTTAACGCCAGAGCATCAGGTGGTGTCCGTCCTTTGCTATCTAAGATGACCCGAAGCGGTTGTTTGGGATGCGGAATATACGAATCTTTGACCGTAAGCTTTGGGTTATCTGCAAGAATAGTCCCAATCCCGACGAGCACCGCATCGGACTGATGACGTAACCGGTACATCCGCTGCAAGTCTTCCTCAGAAGAGATCCGGAGTTGTCTCCGAGATGGTGAGGCGATTTTTCCATCCGCGGACATCGCACAGTTGATAGTGACATGCGGTCGTTTCATTTCTTCTCACTACGGGTAGAACGGGCAATCTTTTTTCTTCTCAGGGCAGAATCCCTTTGTCTTACAGGTCGGGCCAGCGGATCGAAAGATCGTCGGAGCGACCTTCTTGACTTCCTGAAGCATCTTATTAGCGAGTTGTCGGATCTCCCATTGTGCATGCAGACAGCAGCGAAGTTCAAAGAAATTCAGCAACGACCGTGCGTTCATTGTTACCATGATATTCGTGCAGGTCGCATTCGGAAGGACATACCGTGCGTCCTCTGCAGGGATATTCAGTGTGAGTAAATTGTTATAATGCTCCCAAATAGCCTTCATTGTATGCTCATAGGCTTGTTTTGTTTTCTTGTTCTTGGCGATTAATGGGGGGATCACATAATTTGGTTCATTGAGATTGACATACCGTTGACTCTGCTGAGAGTAGCTAGCGATTCGATGTCGAACAAGCTGATGGGTCAATGACCTGCTCACATCACTGATAGCGAACGTGAAGGCTGCATGTTCTAGCACACTGGTATGTCCTAGTTTCAGCACCTGTTCTAAGATAGCCACTTGTTTCTTCAACGGCATCTCCTGGAGATCCTCTGGTTTGGTCTTACTATGAGTCAAGGTGGCAGCCATGGCAGGGAGTTTTTCAGGGTCTGAAGTGTACCCAATTAGTTTTACATGCATACAGGTTTCCCATATCCGTTATATCATAAACAGTATAAGTTTTTTGATATTCCTCTAGTATTCCTTTTCAATACCTGTTTCCATCCTGCTCAAACCATGATTTTTTATCAACAACTATCGTTAATATGATCTTTGGTGTTTTCTTCATTCTTCGTTGAGTCCATACAGAGCGCATAATCCTCTTAAACACCTTGCGGGATACCGGAGATGAAATCATATGGAACGGTTATCTGAAAGAACCAATCAGGGGGTTGTCCTGTCGTTTTTCCTGATACCAACAGTGATGCTGATTGTCGGATATATTTTATTTCCCTATCCGCCCTCCTCGTACGCCAGACAACTGTCATTCATCCCATTGTTCCTTGGTATGATTTTCCTTGGGATAGGGTTTTTTTATCCAAAAAAACGCATCGCTGGCTGGTGGAAGATTCTTGGGTGGGGATTGTTCAGCTTCTTCTGGGCAACCATGCCTAGCTTCTTATATTTCTCCGAAGGAGGAGATGTGTTCAACGCCGCAGTCTGCGTCATCGGAGTGTATGTGCTCCTGTATGTCGCTTATCATGAGTGGCTCTCTATCGTACGAAACGAGTCGGTTTCCTGTTTGAATTGGATCGCCGGTGGCACGTTTTTTGCTGGGATGATTTATTTCACGATTGAAAACGGGATCATTCCCGGGTTACAAGACTGGTTGATTGAGACGGTCGCTGCCCAGACCAGTGATGTACTGCATCTTGTTGGTGTGAATGTCACCCGGATGCAGGATCTCCTTATTTACAATAACGTCCCTGTTACGATTATCTTTGCTTGTACCGCTATCCAATCCATGGTCCTGTTTGTTGGGATGATTGGAGCGCTCCCCCGGGTGTCTTTGAAAAGGAAGGCCGTTGGTTTGTTGGCAACTGTCGTACCAATCTACTTCCTCAATCTGATTAGAAACGCAGGGGTGGTCTACATGGTGGGCAGCGGGATGACGTCCTTTGAGATGGCTCATAACGTGATTGGAAAAACCGGATCATTACTTGCCTTGATTCTCCTGCTGTTCATCACCTTTAAGCTCGTCCCAGAGTTATACACTGAGATCATGGGGATTCTTGCTCTCCCAAAACGAAAAGGACCTGTGGAGCAAATGATCAGACGACTGATGGGGAAGGACCCATGATCCGTATCGCGGATGGGGGGATGTCCTGGGTGCTGGCATCCTTTGCAGTGACCTTTTTGATAGCGGGTCTCTCGTTTTTTACCAACGATTTCCTTGCATTTTTTCTTTTTCTCATCGCCGTAATTTTTTTTGTAATCTCCTGTTTGCTCATCGTGTTCTTCCGTGATCCTGAACGATCCATCGGCCAGGGGATTGTTGCTGTTGCTGATGGAAAAATCAGGGAAATACAGAATCTGCAGGACGCTGATGTCGGAGAATGTCTACGGATTTCAACGTTTATGAACATTCATAACGTGCACGTGAACCGGATGCCTTGTTCAGGGAATATTGTCACGCTGATGCATTACCCTGGGGGTCATGTCCCTGCGTTTCAGAAGGAATCTGATGCCAATGAACGAGTAGTCCTCCTCATAAAAACAGATTTCGGTATGGTGAAAATCGTCCAGATCGCTGGGACGGTGGCTCGCCGCATCGTCCCCTATGTGCGCGTCGGATCACTGGTCAAGAAAGGGGAAAAAATCGGCCTGATCAGACTGGGGTCTCGTGTGGATCTCTATCTACCCGCACAAAAGGTTAAAACACTCATGGTCCATATGTCCGACCGGATCAAAGCAGGGGAGACGACGATTGCAGAAATCAATGATTAAGTTGCTAACCATAGCTGATGGCATCACACTGCTGAATGCCATGCTAGGGTTTTTAGCTGTAATGCTTGTGTATTCCGGTGCGTATCATCTGGCTGCCTCTCTGATTTTTCTTGGTCTTCTTGCAGATGGTCTCGATGGGATTATCGCCCGGAGGTTTGGGAACGGCAAGCTAGGTGAGTATCTTGAGTCGCTTGCTGATATGATCTCCTTATCGGTTGCTCCTCTCATGCTGTTTTATATCACCTATTTTAAAAATGTTATCTTAGAACCCGCTCAGTATTATCTCCTGGTCGGTGTTCTGGTGTTTTCCCTTTTATGCGGTCTCATCCGTCTCTCTTCATTTTCCCTCATGAAACAAAAGGAGTATTTCCATGGTCTGCCTACCTCTGCAAGTGCCTTATTCTTGGTGTTAATGTCGTATATTGTTGTTGAGGTGTGGTTTGTTCTCCCCGTCATTGTCGTGCTTTCTGGTGCGATGCTCTCCCCGATTCGATTTCCCAAACCAAGTATGACGATGAACCTTATCACCGCGGTGTTGATTGTGGTGGTGATTCTTTTTGATGGAGTGTATTCTCAGCTCGCTCCATTGGTGCTTCTTGGTGCGCTCTGTGTATATATCATCGGTGGACCGTTGTATTTGTATCAGAAAAAAAACCGTTTGGTTAGTTGAATGGATGATAGTCGTACCCGATGATTTCATCCTGCTGGATTAAAATAATTCGTCCACCGTTGTTTTCTCTGTTAAGGGTGGCTGCATCGGTCTGGATGAATAATGGCCATGCAGTGGAGTTCGTCGCCTCAGTTCCTAGGGAGGTGAACACATGGTTTTTATGGGTATGTCCCGTGAGGACCAAGGAGACGTTCTTCTCCCTACAATAGGTGATGAGTCCCCCTCGGTTATGAGCGATGCATTCGTTGTTGCCACTGGGGAGCGTGTTTGGTAAGGCACCAAGCCCCGTGTCGTTGGTGTCGCTGACCACCGGGTGATGCATGAAAATCATTTGATGTATATGAGGTTCTCCCCAGAGGTTCTCCAGGAGGTACATCTGTGTGTTGGTTAACCCGCTTCCTTCTGGTGAGAGACTCCAGATCTGGGGGAGTTCCCATCGGCTGTACTCAAATCCTGAGTCAAGGAACACATAATTTATACCCCCATACTGCATGGAATAATCACTCACTGGATTGAGGTAGAAATGGTATGGTGTGAGATTGGTGTAGGGGAAATACAAGAAAAGCAAACTATTCGTATATCTCTCATGGTTGCCTGGGACGGTGAAAACCGGTGAGTGACACTGAAGGAGTGCTTCTCGGAGTTCTTCGTAGGGGTTCCTTTCAGTCCTTGTGTTATACCAATCCACGGAGTCCCCTGTGAGGATTACGAACGCTGGGTGGATGTTCTCATTGATGTAAGTAAACAACCTGATGAGCTCCTTTTTTTTATCGACGGGATTGGAGTATTTTCCGATATGGATGTCAGAGAGTTGGACCACGGAGTACTCAGATGGTTCATCTTGGATGAGTTGTACCGCATGCGGCCAGGTGTATTCTGTTGTGGTGGTAAACACGGAAATGTTGTAGAACCCTATTGGAATGCTGTCGATGTCATAGGAGACGATGAGGTCATCTTCAACGATGTCTGTCCCTGTGGGAATCCAGGTGCTCCATTTCTCAGTTTGATCCTCTAATTCATACGAACTTGTGCCATCGATGGAATGAAGCATCACCTTTGCTATCTGAGATGGTCCTTCTGTTTCCGCCCGTTCCTCTGAGACGCTGAGACAGAATTGATTCGTATGATTCTTGTTGATGATTACCGGGCGTCCTAATGAGGGGGTGATGATTCCTTCGACGTCAAAACCGACGCTTACATTGAGGAACTTCTCCCCTGATGTGGTTGATATTCTCAGGGTGTGATTTCCAACAATCGAAGGATACCATAACAATTTCTTTGTATAATGCGGTAACAGTCCGATCGTTAGATTCAGTTGATGTTCCAGAAGGCTGCCCGATGTCCATATCATCTCCCCGTTCGTGAGGGTAAAACCAGAAAATTCATCATGGACGGTGAGTGTTTCAATAAATCGTGTCTTTGCCTTTCCCTGCAGAGTGATCAGCAGATGGACGGGTTGGCCTATCGTCGGATATGGCTCTGAGCAAGTCACTTCAATGATTTCTCCAGGGGTACTAGTTGCTGGTGTTTTAGGAAGAAAAGATTTCTGAGAGATCGCTTGAACATTCACTGGGATGATAAGCAGGATGATGCCACAAAGAATGATGGTTTTTTTGAAGGATTGCCAGCGTTTCATCATTATAATTATATATTATATATTATAAATATTTTGAGGTCGAGAGGAAATATTTCATGGAAAAAAATATGTTTGTATTACTCCAAAACATTTCTAAGCTAAAATCGCATTACATACTGCTATTATGGATGATATACCAAAGATAGGCATTACAGGCATGCCAAGCGTCGGAAAAACACAGACGCTTATAAAAATCATCGAGAAAATCGAAAAAAGTGGGTATAAACTTGAGGGGATGATCACCACCCCGTTTATCGAAAAAAAGAAGCGGGTGGGTTTTTATGTGGAAGACTGGCAAACCAAAGAAAAGGAAATCTTTGCCCGTCTTGACCTAGACTCCAAGGACAAGGTCGGTAAATATGGTGTTGATCTTGCAGCGTTGGAACGCGTGGGTGTCAAAGCAATTGAAAAAGCAATCAATGATGAGACCGTCGACATCATTGTGATTGATGAGATAGGGAAAATGGAGATGCTCTCTGAGAAGTTCTGTGAGATGGTCATTGAGGCTCTCGACTCGGATAAACCAATCATGGTCACCTTGCATAAGAAATCTCGGACGCCGTTACTGCAGGATATCCGCCGAAGGGATGATATCCGGATTTTAGAGGTCACTGCGGTGAACCGTAATTTGCTCCCCTATAAGATTGAGAAAATCATGGCGGAGAAACTACCGCCCTTGTTTTAACCATGTCACACGAACCTGCGGATCTTATCAAGGAAGGAACGACAGAGTTTTTTGTTTACTCCAGTAAGACTTCGGTGAAAGGACCAAGTGTTCGGGGCAATGCACCGTTTTATAACCCGGCGATGGAGTTGAATCGGGATGTCTCTGTCCTTGTCTACCAATGGCTGGTGATGAAGAGCACCCAGCATGTCCATATCCTGGATGGTCTTGCAGCCTCAGGGGTCAGAGGCATTCGACTCGCCCATGAGCTCTCAGGTGATTTTGAGGTTTCTATTAATGACTGGAATGATGAATCAATCGCGTTAATTCAACAGAACATCCAGAGGAATCAGGTGAAAAACGTTTCCGTGTTCCAGCGGGATTTAGGATGTTTGCTGTTGGAGCGACGGTATCATGCTATTGACATTGACCCATTCGGATCTCCCGTCTATTTCTTTGATGCCGCTGTCAGAAGTGTGTATAACAAGGGGATCATAGCGTGTACTGCGACGGATACTGCCGCCCTCTGTGGTGTCTTCCCGGAAGTGTGTTTTCGGAGGTACGCTGCCTGGCCGCTGCATGGTCCTTCGATGCATGAGGTTGGTCTGCGGATTCTGCTGGGGTGTCTCTGTCGGGAGGCGGCAAAGTATGACCGTGGTATCGAACCTGTGTTGTGTTACACTACTGATCATTATTTCCGGTTGTATATTCAGGTTCATAATGGGAAGAGTGCGGCAAATGCATCCATGGCGCACTATGCTTGCATCCCTGCAAATGACATTCCACTCTCACCACGTACCTCCTGTATGATTGGTCCGTTGTGGCTTGGGAAACTGCAAAATAAAACAGCGGTTCAGGAGATTCGCAGCCTAGCATCAACCAGGGAGCTTCATACAAAGCATCAGATCTGGAGGCTTCTCGATCTCTTGGAAGAAGAGGCGGATGCACCAGCGTTTTTTTACACGATTAACGATCTTTCCTCCTCCTTGAAAGTATCACCACCAACCATGGCGCACATCATGGAACGACTGAAAAACAAAGGTTATCTCGCGACCCGGACGCATTGCACACCGACCGGTTTTAAAACGAACGCCCCCGGGGACGTCGTCGCAGAGGTTTTTAAATAACAACGGATATCATAGGTGTATGAAAAATCCGCAACAGAAGCTATCGGTTGGCGTGCTTGCCTCTGGTTCGGGGACTGATTTGCAAAGCATCATCGACGCATCAGAGCATCATTTGATTGATGCAGAGGTGGTGGTGGTCATCAGCGATAAGAAGGATGCAGGAGCGTTAAGCAGAGCGATGACACATGGCATCCCTGGTTTTTTTGTCGACCCGAAAGGAAAGGACCGTCCGACGCATGAAAGTGAGATCGACAGACTTCTCCGTGCTCATCAAGTAGAGCTGGTGGTTGGGGCAGGGTATATGCGGTTGCTTTCATCAGGTTTTGTAAAGAAATGGCAGGGAAAACTCATCAATATTCATCCCGCGCTGCTTCCTTCCTTTAAGGGGACCAACGGTCAGCGTGATGCCTTGGAGTATGGGGTGAAGGTCTCTGGGTGTACAACGCATTTCATGGACACGGAGATGGATCATGGTCCGATCATCTTGCAGGCTGCCGTTTTGGTGCGTCAGGATGATGACCGGGATGCTCTTGCATCACGTATCCTTGAGGTGGAGCATCAGATTCTGCCTCGGACGATCCAGTTGTTCGCACAGCGACGGTTGCTCATTGAGGGTCGTCGGGTTGTGGTACTACCAGGGGATTCCTGGAAAAAGAAACACAAGGTTCTTCCGGATGTGCTCTACTCTGAAGGATACTGATTGCATCCCCTATCAGGATGCGTATGAGTGGTTATGTAGTTTTGATAGTTATGGATGGATCTTTGGTCTTGAGAGGATCACGCTTCTTCTTGAGAGGCTAGGGGATCCTCAGCGAGAGCTGCGTATCATCCATGTGGCTGGGACGAATGGGAAAGGCTCTGTCTGTAAATATATCAGTTCGATTCTTCAGAAGGCTGGATATCGTGTTGGGCTGTATCTCTCCCCGCATGTCCAGCGTTTTTCAGAACGTATCGTTGTCAATAATCAGGAAATTTCTGATGATGATGTTGCGATGCTGGTAACACAGGTCAAACCCGTGGTCGAATCCCTGAAAAAACAGGGAAACGCTCCAACGTTTTTTGAAATCGTGACTGCTCTTTCGTTCCTTCATTTTAGGAACTGTTCCGTTGATTTTGCGGTCGTGGAAGTGGGTCTTGGGGGGAGGTTTGACGCCACGAATGTGGTTCATCCGTTGGTTTCGGTCATCACGAATATCTCCCTGGAGCACACCGATATTCTGGGGAAGGACATCGAATCGATTGCGTATGAGAAAGCAGGGATCATTAAGGATCATGTGCCAGTGATTTCTGCAGCGGTCGGTGATGCACGGGCGGTTATTGAACAGGTGGCTGGGGAACGAGGTGCACCGGTGCTGTGGGTTGACCAGACGATGTGGAAACGAACCTTCAGCGATGCGATGGGACAGGAATTTACTATCCAGGGTTCTTTCAAGGATTACTCTCTAAGGACCTCTCTGCTTGGTCGGCATCAAGGGGAGAATATCGCACTGGCGATCGGTGCAGTCGAACAACTGCAGATGGCAGGCGTGTATCTGACGGATACTGATATCCAGGATGGGGTCCTCGGAGCAACACATCCCGGTCGGATGGAGATCATCTCTGAGGAGCCTATGATTTTGCTTGATGGGGCGCATAATCCTGCGGGGATGCAAACACTTGTACACACGTTACAGGAGGATTTTTCTTCGCATCGTCGTATCATTATTCTTGGTGTGTTGAAGGACAAGGACCTCCAGAGCATGGTTTCATTAATTGTACCGATTTCTGATGTGATCATTGTCACCAAATCAGCAAACCCTCGTTCCGCTGACCCAAATATTCTCAAGGAGTTGATCCAGGGTTTAAAGAAGGTTTCAAACATCTTTATTGAGGACTCAGTCCCTCTGGCTATTGATCATGCAAAACGCATCGCAGGACAAAAGGATTTGATTTGTGTGACTGGTTCTTTGTTCACCGTCGGTGAAGCACGAACTTATGTGGTACAGGATACATCACACTCTGGTGTTGGGTAACTGTTTTAGAGTTGAATGGTTGTTAGTGCTCTACCCAGGTCTTTCATCACTTGTGTTTTGAGCAATAGATCTGGGTTTCCAATCGATTCCTCTAAGGTATGGTCAAAATGGATTTTCCCAAGATACTTGACCTGTAGTCGTTGGACTTCCTGTTCAATGAATGCTGAATCGCTCATGGTCATGTTCTCTACGACACCGAGGAGTGGTTTTTTCAGTTCTATCAAGATGGAGAGAAGTTTCCTAACCGCCCCCAGCGCCACCTTCGAGGGCGTCGTCACCACGAGAAACTCGCTGTTCTTCATGTAGCGGATCACATCCAGCGTCTCATCACCGATTCCAGGTGGCATATCGATGATTAAAAAATCAAGGTGTCCCCATTGGGTGATCGCCAGCAACTCTAGGATGATGTTGGAGATGTCGATTCCGCGGAACGGTGAGGGTTTCTCTTCAGTGAAGTACACAATGGACATGAAGGAGATCCCATGGATCACTGGTGGGATGATTCCTTTTTCTTCTGTAGGGAACTGGTGTTTCACCCCTAGAATGATGTGGCAGGATGGCCCGTAGAGGTCCAGGTCGAGTATTCCGACCCGATGACCTTGTTTTGCCAGATGTAGCGCGAGATGTGAGGCAACCATGCTTTTTCCCACCCCGCCTTTTCCGCTTGCGACTGCGATGATCCGATGAATGTTTTTCAGACGTTTCTCGATGACGCTGGTACGCGGTTCCATTCCTATCGTACTCCTTTGATGGAGGAGAGGATCACCCCGCGTCCTTTGGTTATCTCAAAATCAGGGCTTCCGCATCGGGGGCATCGGGTATGAACGAAGACGACCTCAGGGATGAAATGGATGGATTCTGAATCTGTGATGTTGAGTTTCTTTTTCATCTCCGTGAATTTCCAGGTGTTACCACAAGTATGACAGGTGAGGGTGCTTTTCTCGGTTCTCAGCACGAACGCATCTTTTTTTATTGGTGGTTTCTGTGATTTGCGTAGCTCGTTGAGTGCGAAGAGGAAGATTTCCTTTTCAATCTGCTGTAGCTCACCGATACAGACGGTGACCTGGGTGATTGTCTTGAGTTTTTCTTTTGTTGCTTCTTCGACTGCAGCCATCACAATGGATTCCGCAAGTGCCCATTCATGCATACAGGGACCGGATACAGGAGGAGATGGTTTAAATGTTACGAACAGAGAACACAATGAAAAGAAGCGGATGTTTATTATACACGCAGGGATTTTCTTTTCACATTGGATGATACGTATGCAAAATGAGAAGGTGAAAAAATCAGAGGAAGAATGGAAAAATATCCTTTCCTCTGAGGAGTTTTTGGTGCTGCGGAAGAAAGGAACCGAGCCGCCATTCACAGGAAAATATGTACATAACGTGGAGAAAGGGACATATGTCTGTGCTGGGTGTGGGAATCCCTTGTTTTCCTCTGAGACGAAATTTAATTCAGGGAGCGGATGGCCGAGTTTTTTCTCACCTGTGGCTCCTGACGCGGTGATTCTGAAGCCTGATCGGAGTCTGTTCATGCGACGAACCGAGGTGCTCTGCGCCCGCTGCGAAGGTCATCTAGGTCATGTGTTCGACGATGGCCCTGCCCCGACTGGTCAACGGTACTGTATGAACTCTGTCTCCCTACGATTCAAGAAAAAAGAATGACGCTGAACCCATTAGAACCCTGGTTCGAGGACCTGGTCTGTGATATAGAACGCTAGCTCGAACAACTCGTCATATCGTTCCTCAGTGCGAATAACCCGGGGAACAGAGACTGCAAGCCAGGTGCTCTCAAGGGAGATTCGTGGTTTCTGCTGTCGCATCCGCAGGAGTTTCTCCTGAAGGGTGAGAGTCAGGATGGTTCGCACAAAGGCTTCATCCTGAGTTTTGATTACAAACTCCCGGTCAAACTCATCGCTATTCAGGAGAACATCCGATGCCCCGAATGCTTTCCCCAGACGTGTCCCAAGGGATTCGGTCATGATTTTCAGATCAGCGGCCGCTACCTTCTTCAAGGTGATGTTCACCTCGGTTTTTGCAGGCCGATATTTCGTCCCAGGCACCGAGGTGACGACAACCGGAAGACCTCGATACGGGAATTTCAGCACTGGTAAAAGGTAGGATCCGACGACGCTCCCCCCATGTTTCATCGCCTGCTGCTCCATCAGCTGTCTGATGACTCGGTATCTCCACAGAGAAAGAACGAGGACCAAGGTTATCACGATGATGACGAATAATCCGAACAGGATGGGATACAATGTTTCAGGAACCTCCATGTCAGATCACCGTGATGACAACATCATTATTTCCTTTAATACTTTGTATTAATCCGATGAGGTGTTTTTCACTGTTGTTTTTTATTTTCTTAGTAGAAAAAAAGAAAAACTCAGATGAAATACCACTTGATGGTTGTCCCAATGAAATATGAAACCAAAGATGAAAAAAAAAGTCTTCTCTCAGAACCGATTCACCATATCGACATTAAGACGTTTAATGCTATCCCTCTGATTGAGGCGTTTGATCATATGGCGTTCCAATCCAGGAATCTTGCCAACGCCTGTAAAATCTATGATACGATGCTATCAGACCTGGATTGTTCCATCATCCTGTGCCTGGCGGGGTCCCTGGTGAGCGCGGGGTTAAAAAACGTTATTGTCGACATGATCCGTCACAACATGGTCGATGCGATTGTCTCCACCGGAGCGATTGTCGTGGATCAGGATTTCTTCGAAGGACTCGGGTTCAAACATTACCGAGGCGAGATTAGGGTGGATGACTCCAAGTTGCAGAAGATGCATGTGGACCGGATCTATGATACCTTCATCGACGAGGATGATCTACGGATCTGTGACAATACCACCAAAGAGATTGCTGATGATCTCCCACCCCGTCCGTACTCCTCTCGTGAGTTCATCTATGAGATGGGGAAATATCTCGATAAGCATGGGAAAAACCCAGACTCCTTCGTCCTGGAGGCCTTCAAACATGAAGTGCCGATCTTCGTTCCAGCGTTCTCTGATTGCAGCGCTGGGTTTGGTTTGGTGTTTCATCAGCATGATCGTAAGACGAATTATCTGACGATCGACTCGGTCAAGGATTTCCGTGAGCTTACTGAGTTGAAGATTAAGGCGAAACAGACAGGGATCTTCATGATCGGTGGTGGGGTGCCAAAGAACTTTGTCCAAGACACTGTCGTTGCCGCTGACATCCTGGGGATCGATGCCCCGATGCATAAATACGCTATCCAGCTGACGGTCGCCGATGAGCGGGATGGCGCCCTCTCAGGATCGACTCTCAAAGAGGCGAACTCCTGGGGGAAGGTTGACACTGGCTATGAGCAGATGGTGTACAGCGAGGCAACCATTACTTTTCCCTTGGTGGTGAGTTACGCGTACCATAAGGGTGCCTGGAAGAAAAGAAAGACCCAGAAACTCAACCAATTGTTCAAATAAACATCACTCAGAGAAGCATTAAATAGCAGGGACATCTCTGGTTTTTCCTGTGAACACTACAACACAAGAGAAATATCATCAACTCCAGCAGCTGCTGAAGAACCTGAAGAGTTGTGCCATTGCGTACTCCGGGGGAGTTGATAGTACTTTTTTAGCGAAAGTCACCTATGATATCCTTGGAGTGAAAGCCCTTGCGGTCACCGCCACCTCCTCAACCTATCCCCAACGAGAACTCCAGGAGGCAACACGGTACGCCCAAGAGATTGGGATCCCACATATGATCATCTACTCTGAAGAACTCGATATTCCCGGATTTTCCGACAACCCCCCAGACCGATGTTACCATTGTAAAAAAGAGTTATTCCATAAAATCCTTCTGATTGCACAGGAGCATCATCTCAACGCAGTCCTTGATGGGTCCAACGCCGATGACTCCCATGATTACCGCCCGGGTGCCCGTGCACGAAACGAACTTGGCATACGAAGCCCGCTCAAAGAAGTCGGACTCACCAAACAAGAGATACGACAGCTCTCCGATAAGTTGCATCTTAAAACCTCAGAAAAACCAGCATTCGCCTGTCTTGCCTCCCGATTCCCCTATGGCACAAAAATCACAAACGAACGACTCAGACAAGTAGAATCCGCAGAGGAGTATCTGTTTTCACTTGGACTTACCCAATGCCGGGTGCGGTACCATGACCATATCGCACGAATAGAAGTTTCCCTCAATGACATCCCCCTCATTCTCACACAAGCAAAAAAGATCATAAAACAGTTTAAATCTCTTGGTTTCACCTACATCACCCTGGACCTGGAAGGATACCGATCTGGGAGTCTTAACGAGGTACTTACAACATGAAAAAAATCTTACAAGACTACAAGGCAGGAAAAGTCAGTCTCACCACGGTCCTAAAGAAACTGAAGACATTACCCTATGAGGATATCGAGTTTGCAAAACTCGATACCCATCGAGAGATCCGCAAAGGTTTCCCCGAAACCATCTTCTGCCAGGGGAAAACCACTCCCCAGATTCTCCAGATCCTCCAGAAACTCCCCGCGGATCAAAACATCCTGCTCACGAAGGCAAACAAAACCATATTCACCGCAGTAAAAAAACTCATTGCAATTGCATCCTACAATGAGGCAGCAAAAACCATCGTCATCCCCCGATACAAACCAAGAAAAAAGAAAGGGACCATCCTGATCCTGACTGCAGGAACCTCCGATATCCCGGTCGCTGAGGAAGCAGTCGTTACCGCAGAAATCATGGGCAATAAGGTCGAAAAAGTCTACGACGTAGGCGTCGCTGGTGTGCATCGTCTCTTCGACATCAAAGAAAAAATATTCCACGCAAACGTCATCATCGTCATCGCAGGCATGGAAGGCGCCCTGGCAAGCATCGTTGGTGGCCTTGCCTCCAAACCAGTCATCGCCGTCCCCACCAGCGTCGGATACGGAGCCAGCTTCCACGGCATCGCACCATTACTTACCATGCTGAACTGCTGCGCAGAAGGAGTCGCAGTCGTCAACATCGATAACGGCTTTGGCGCCGGGTATTTCGCCAGCCTCATCAACAGGTGAACCACCATGACGATAGCCTATTTTGATTGTTTCTCTGGCATCGCAGGAGACATGATCCTTGGAGCTCTCATTGACGTTGGTGTCAATGAGACCCTCCTGAAAAAAGAATTACAAAAACTCCCCCTCAGCGGATATGAACTACAAACAAAGAAAATCCAAAGTAACCATATCAGCGCAATCGATGTCACCATCGACGTCACCCAGGATCAACATCATCGAAGCCTTACCGACATCACCACCCTCATCACCCACAGCACTTTACCACCTGAGGTAAAGAAACTAAGTCAGACCATCTTCAATAACCTGGGAAAAGCAGAAGCAAAGATCCATAACATACCCATAGAGGATGTGCATTTTCATGAGGTTGGAGCAATCGACTCCATCATTGACATCGTCGGATCCGTCATCGGAATCCACCTCCTTGGAATCGACACGATTATCTGCTCCCCCTTACCTCTTGGTCATGGATTTGTATCCTGTGACCATGGATTGCTTCCCCTGCCCGCTCCAGCGACCATCGAACTCCTCAAAGGAGTCCCGGTGTATTCAGTGGACCGCAACCAGGAGACTGTCACCCCCACCGGAGCAGCAGTCATCACCTCGCTTGCGACCAGATTTGGGGAAATGCCTCCGATGAAAATCACCAATATAGGTTATGGTAGTGGGAAGATACCAAGTAAATATCCAAACCTCCTTAGGATATATCTAGGGGAACCTGAGGAAAAAGTTATAAAAGAAAAACATAAAGAAAAAGAGAAAAAATAAGATACGAAAGAACAAATTAATTCGAAGAGACTATTTCTTCTGGACTGCGAGATTTAAATCCTTCACCAAGGTTTTAATATCGATTCCATGCACGGTCGCGATATCCTTCACCTTTTCAAATGATGCAGCAAGGCAACCGATACAGCCGACATTATATTTCATGAACACCATAGCAGTCTCCGGGTAAGTATCAATGACTTCTTTAATCGTCATCTCTTCTGAAATCTTCTCTTTACTCATGATTACACCTTTTTGTAGCCTCTCGGAATAAACACCCTCCATATAAGGATTCGTATTCCCGTATGGTGAGGAGACCGGACGGTGGGATCCGGCAAAAAAAACTTCAACTAGGAAGGCGTCCCGTCCGGTAGATGCTTCCTATTAGACGGTGCAGTGTCGTCTGAATATATAAATTACGACATAGGGTCAGTGAAACTATTCAAACATCGGAGGCTTCCCATGGACCTCTAGCATATGGTATGTCACCGCCTTGATCTCCACACCCATCCGATGTTTCTTTGTATCATATTTCTCCCCATAGACCGAAGCAGTAAGTCTACTCCCTGAAAGCGTCACTTGGAACAACACAAGGTTCTCGGCACCATTCAAAAAAAGCAGTTTTGAGAGCCAATCGACCAACAGCTGTTCCAAATCAGGAGCCTCAAGTTCGATGTTGTATTGACCAACCGGCTCGATCCTGGATTCATCGGTGATGATATCAAACATCCCTAAAGCAGCATGCTCAAAAGCCTCTGAGATGGTCTTCCCATAGGCTTTGACCCCGACATCCGCGGTATGTTCAACAAGCTCGTAAGGCTTCATAAGGTCGCCTGAGACACATCACTAGGGCAGACACAGAGTTGTTTCTCATCAAGGGATTGAAAAGTCAGATGAATGATTTTGGATATCAACGGCTGTTTCTTCTTGTAGAGCGCTGATATCTCATCAGCCGGCAGTCGCTGTTGCAGACCAGCTGCCATGTTGCACACCAAACAAAGAGAAACAAAACACATGCTTTTTTCCCGTGCTAAGGTCACTTCAGGTGCAACCGTCATCCCTACAATATCTGCTGCGGTGCTGTATAATTGAATCTCAGCAGCAGTCTCCAAACGAGGTCCTTCTGTCACAAGATACACACCATTCTCATGGACCGTGATCTCCTTGATCTTCTTGCAGCTTTTCAACAAAAGCGTTCGAAGGGAAGAACAAAAAGGTTCTGTCATGTCCACGTGGATCCGCGAATCGTCATAGAAGGTGGTAGGTCTTGATTTGGTTGTGTCAATGAAATCATGAGGGATGACAAAATCCCCTGGCCGAATCATCTTCTGCATAGACCCAACGGTGCCAATAGAAAAGATACAGGAGACATGACTGACGGCGAATGCATGGATATTCCCAAGGTAATTAATCCGATGCGGCGGGAGGTTTCCCTGCTCCCCATGACGTTGAATGAAGAAAACCTCATGGTTCCCCAGTGTTGCTGTTTCCAGATGAATATCCCCATAGGGTGTATGCACCTTGATTTTCTCTGGGTTAGTCAACAGATCTGGCATATAATGCCCGCAGAGTATTCCGATTCTCATGATACCTACCTATCACCAAGAAATGTTTAATTGTTTAAAGAGATACCTATGCTGATGAGAGTCGCAGCATTGTTCTCCGGTGGAAAGGACTCGGTGTTCTCTGTGTATATCACACAGCAATATGGTTGGGATGTCTCTCATCTTGTTACTCTATATCCAAAGAAATCCGATTCATGGATGTTTCATTCGGTGAACATTCGTCAAGCTACCCTTCTTTCAGATGCTTTGAGAATCCCTTGTGTCACAAGGGACACCTCAGCAGAGAAAGAAACAGAGCTTGATGATTTATTTGCGGTGCTGCAGAACCTAGAGATTGACGGGGTAATCAGTGGAGCAATCGCCTCAGAGTATCAGCGGACCCGGATAGAACGGGTCTGTGACCGGCTTGGGATGAAATCATTCACCCCATTGTGGCATAAGAATCAGGAACGATTACTCCGTGATCAGGTACACGCAGGATTCCATATCCTTATCGTTGGTGTGTTTGCAGAGGGATTTGATGAGTCTTGGCTTGGGAGAACCATTGATCAGGAGACGATTGATGATCTTGTGCTTCTTCATCAGAAACATGGGATCAATATCGCTGGTGAAGGAGGGGAATATGAGACATTGGTGTTATCTGGTCCTTCCTTCTTTCAAAAAATGGTAATTGATGCTTCTGAAAAAGTCTGGAACCGTGATTCCGGTGTGTACCAGGTGAAAGCCGCTCATCTATCAGATGATTAATACGTGATGTAGTTGAGTGCTTTGAGTTGTTGGAGGAACAGGAAGAGCCGCTGGTCAAGGTTCTTTTGATCGGGGAACTGCTTGGTCATCTCTGCAAGGATTTCTTTGACAGGTTGTGTTCCATCACAGTGTTTCCAGATGGTGGATCCAAATCTATCGAGATGGGCTTCGAAGGTGTTCTCTCGTCGTAATACCTTACAGAAGGACTTCCCAAGTTTGCCTGTGAATTTTGGGACGGTGAGTGTCACTAAGCCATCCGTGTTAGTGGTCCAGGGGTAATCTAACCGTAATGGTCTGTACTGGAGAAACTCTTCAACAGTCGGCAGGCTTTTACTTTTCGTCTTTGGCGTAGATTTCCCTCAACGGGATATATGCGAGGAGTGCTGCGATGAAAAGCCAGATGAGCACTGAGGGTAAGATTGGGGGGTATTCAAAGACCGCGAAGTTTAATCCTCCTATGATGAGGAACGCGACGATGACACCCATCAGGGCTTCTCCTGCTATCAATCCCGCGGTGAGAAGCAGACCAGTTCTTATAATCTTTTCTTTGGGTGCGACATCAGTCTGTTTAATGGCAAGATCCCAGTCGCTGATTTCTTCTTCTTGAGCAGACCCGTATTTCTTTGCAATAGCGCGGTTCGTGATGGCACGAACGATACCACCAGCAAAGATAGGGGTGCTGAGGGTGAAGGGGAGATAAATCCCAATCGCGACAGGTAAAACCGGAAGGTTGATGAGGATTAAGACAAAAGCAAGCACTGCTCCGGCGACGACGAACGGCCAGACCATTTCTCCACCAAGGACACCCTGAACGATCCCCTGCATGAGGAACGCTTGAGGTGCAGGCAGGTTGGTGCTGCCGATATGATATGCCTTATCCAACGCCTGGATGACCAACGCGAGGATTGGGGCTGCTGCCGCGACACCGATGATTTCTGCAATCTGCTGGTTTCGAGGTGTTGCCCCGATCATCTGACCACAGGTCATTGATTGCAGGACATCCCCTGAGATAGCAGCCGCACAACAAATGACTGCGGCGATGAGGATGGCGATTCCTGCGGCACCGACATTTCCGGAAAGACCAAACCCAAGCAGGATTAATGAGGTGATGAGTAACACGGAGACGGTGACCCCGGAGATTGGGTTGTTCGATGAACCAAGCAAACCCGCCATATATCCTGCGATGGCGCTGGCGACGAATGCGAATAAGATGGCAAACACTGCCATGACTGCGGATACGACCCAGATGTTCGAGATCCAGACATACACAAGAAACACAGGAATTGTGAGAGCCCCAATCATGAGGAACACGAACTTGATATTCAAATCTGTGTCAGTTCTCTTCTTCGCTTCCACCTGTCCTCCGCGGATACCAGCAATTGCTTCTTTTATACCGCTTGCAAGGTTGGATCGGAGTTTAAAGATCGTGAACAGACCTCCGACGACCATGGCACCGACACCAATGTACCGGATGTAATGTCCCCAGATGGCAAAGAATCCCCAGATCTGGAAGCCCATCTCTTGGTTTCCGAAGCCAAGTGCGAGCGCATCTGTGACATCTGCGGGGGTTGTCGGCACCGGCAATCCAGTTGCGAGTGCGATGAGTGGGACAAGAATGACCCATCCAAGGAGACCTCCGACAAACACAAACGCGGCGATCTTTGGTCCGATGATCCATCCGACACCGAGTAACGCAGGTGATGTGGCAACACCACCATAGAAGACTCCTGATTGTTCTCCTCCGCCGATATCAAATTTCCCGATATTTGCGATCCCATGGACAGCACCGGCGAACATTTTTGTTCCAACTTGTCCGAATTTAAATAAAGCAGAAACGAGCACACCAATGATGAGCCAGACACCACTAACTCCGCTCCCTTTTGGTTTCTTCCCATTTTCATCAACACCTCCACCAACGGTGGTGGTCAGGACCGCAGCAACTGCGACTCCCTCAGGGAACGGCAGATCGGTTTTGATAATGAGTGCTCTTCGAAGAGGAACCATCCAAAGTACACCCAGGATCCCTCCGAATAAAGCAATAAGCGTGGTTTCAACGTAGTGGATCTCTGTCCAGGTTCCGATGAGCACCAGGGCAGGGATGGTGAAAATAACTCCAGCAGCAAGCGCCTCACCAGCAGCAGCCCCCATCATGCCGATGTTGACCTCAAGGATCGTTCCTTTGAAGGGTCTGAGAAATGCAAAAGCCATGACTGCTCCGGGTATGACTGCGGATACTGTCATTCCAGCGTAGAGACCGAGATAGGCGTTGGCTGCACCAAGAATAACTGCGAGAATAGCTCCTACCAGCACTGCTTTGATAGTTAATTCCGGTATCTTTTTGTCCGCTGGGATAAATGAGTTGAAATCGTCTCTGGATGACATAGATAATCAATATGATAAATATATTTCAGTGTTTATAAAACCATCGGTTTTTAATCTCTCCTTATGATAACAGAAAATCTTTTATAATTCAATGGGGTATCGCAGGATTCCTGCAAGACCACTGAACGCAGAGTATAACGATTCGCCTTCCTCGCTGTTTCTCGATATGAGTTTGACGGTTGCATTTGTTTTTTCTGCGAGATCTGAAAGTTCGTCGACAAGGTCAACCTTCTGGGTTATCTCCATGGGTAGCGAGGTTTTACAGGTAGGGCAGACCGGTGGGGTGAATTCTTCTAAGGCATCCTCCGTTAAGGTCTTCTCCTGGGTATATGCACAGCTTTGACATTTCATGGTCACCCGGTATTTCCGGAGGTCCTCTGAGAGAATGAGGGTATCAACAACTCCCATCTCCAGGGCTTTTCTGACTTGGTGTTCCCCGTAGACCGCGAGGCTTTTATCTGTCTTGGTGATTTCTGATAAGAATCGTTTCATGAATTTTTTTTCTTGGGACACCTTCAGATCAGTCATTTTATCTGCAGCATTGGCCACAAGTTCTCGTAATCCGAATTCGTCGGTGTATCCGGTGTCGAAGGTGTCGATGATTTTCTTCTGGATTTCGTAATGGAGGTAAGATTCGTTGACGAAGTATTGTTTTGTGGGGCCTGGTCCGCCGACCAGGATGCCTTTGAGGTTTGGCTCTGCGAGGAAGATTTCACTGGCTCGTTCTCCGCATTTCACGAACCATTCATGGGCTGCTATCTCGGTGTTGCGTTCGAATCGTCGTTGGGATTGTCCTCCTCTGCCGTGTTTTCCAGGGACTTGGGATGTCATGTAGCGGATGAGTTCGACCCGGCTGCCGCGCAGCATCCCAACGGTGCATTCTCTGCGGTCGATGAGGAAGAGGCCGTAGATTTCTTTTTCTGTGAGCATGGCTTCGAGTGGTTCGGTGTAGAACTGGGAGTCGCAGCGGTAGAGGAAGGTGATGACGGGCATAGGTGGTTCGATGATGAAGGCGACCATGTCGGTTTTGTCTGCCCCGATGCTTTTATGGCCGACGAACATGGCGAGTCCATTGGGTGGTGGTTGTTTGAATGTCTTCAGGCGGCTCATGATGGATTCGATGGCAGAGAGCACGTTTTTCATGGTGGTCTTTGATTTGATGTTTTGTGATTGTGAGTATTCGTTTCGGAGGTAGGCGACGACGTCGAAGATTTGTTTAGATGGGGGGACGTATAAGGAGATGAGTTCGGTGTGTTTCCCTCGGCATTTCTTTAACTCTTCTAATGATCGTCTTAGGTCGTAGATTTGCCGCTGGGTCATATCATCGGTCATTGTTAAGCCACCATTATTTTTCTCTTTCTTTAATCATTTTTTTTAAAATCATATCGAGGGGTTGTTATAAGGAAAAATGTTCCCCTTTCATTGGGGTGAGGACTTCAGCGGTATCTTTCAGCGCTTCTGCTAGTGGTGTACGGTCGGAGCTGTGGAATAGAACAATTTTTTCTGGGTTACATTTCTGTGCAAACTGAATTAGTTCACTATGGCCTGCATGTGCAGAGAAATCATAGTATTTGACCTCACAGTTCACTTTTTCCATGACGCCGTAGAAGTTAAGCTTCCCTTTTTCTATCAGAAGCCTGCTGTTGGTCCCTGGGATCTGATACCCGGTGAGAAGCACTGCGCTTTTCTTATCATTTTTCAACTTGTTCATGTACGATAGGACAGGTCCGCCATCCATCATGCCGCTTGAAGTGACAATGACATCTGCTTTCATAGCACTCTTTCTGCTCTGTTCTGAATGGACCATGTTGACTTTCTTGAGTGCTTTTTTAAGGTCATCTATGGATCGGAGGTATTTCGGGTACTTCAAATAGATTTTTGAAATCTTTTTTCCCATCCCATCGAACCAAACGTTATATCCTGCATCTTTGAGTACGAGGAGGATTTCTTGTGATCGTGAGACTGCAAACGCGGGAATGATTACCGTGCCACCTCGATTGTTGACCTCTTTTATTTTTTCAAGGAATTCTCTTTCTAAATCCTTCCTTTTTCTATGTTCTCTGCCTGCGTAGGTGCCTTCCATGAAAAGGATGTCGCAGGGAATTGGTTTTGTGCCTTTGACAAGTCTGGTATCTATGGTGTTGAGATCACCAGTGAATAAGAGTCGTTTGTCTCCGATAAGTTCAAACATGAGTGCGCCAGGGATGTGGCCCGCGGAGTGGTAATGTACACTGTAGTTCTCCCCAAGATCTCGTCTCTTCCCTGGTTCGACTGGGACATAGCTATGTTCCGCTTCTTTGACATCGGCATTGGTAAAAGGAATGGAGTAACCATCCATCTGAGCTATCTTGACGGTATCCTTTTGTAATAAATTGCTTATGACCGCGGTCGGTTCAGTGGTGATAATGCGGTGGTCTGATTCTGAGCAGAGCCAGGGGATCATCCCGCAATGATCAAGATGGGAATGCGTAAGAAACGTTAAGTCGACGGGTGGTGGTGGGAGTGGGAACGTGGGTGGTTTTCCTGGAGACATCCCGTAGTCAAAGAGGAATCTCATGTCTTCTAATTCAAGGATCATCGCAAGATTGCCGACTTCGTCGCTTCCGCCAAGGAATTGACATCGTATACCAGAATCCATTCGTATCAAACCTTTTTTACAAACTAGGCCTCCTAAAGAAAAAAGAGGTTGATTAATGTTTGGTCATCTGTCGAGGGGTTTTACAATGAGGGTTGTTTCGTCTTTTTCGACGATGACTACTTTTGTGTTTGTTTCAATCATCGTGTCTGCTTTGGCTTGCCAGTATTCGCCTTTGAATCGGACGAACCCTGGTTTGTCCGGTCTGATCTGTTCGATGGTTACTGCGTGTTCCCCGATGAATTTCCCCAGTGATGGTTTTTTCTTTCGTATCTGGAGGATCTTGTACAGGAGGAACGCGAAGAAGACCGCGAAGAGTCCGATGACGATGAGCATGATTGTTAGAGCATCAGCCATGTATTCACCTGAGATGAGCCATTTCCGTGTCGGGTAGTTCGGGATAAGGAAGATCGATCCGATGATAAGGCAGATGATTCCTCCAATGCCGACAGCACCAAACCCGGGAAGAGCGAAGATTTCGACCGCGAGCAGTACACATCCGATTATTATAAAGATTATGCTGAGGGTGGAGATGGTGAATCCTGAACCTATCAAGGAGAGTAGGATGGCGACGATGCCGAACACCTCGGCACCATACCCTGGTGAGGAGATTCCAACTAATAAGGCGAAGATTCCTAGCATCAAGAGAAGGGAGGTTAGGATGGGGTTTGAGATAAGTTTGAGCAGCTGGATCTGTATCAAGGGAGAATAGTGGATCTTTTCTGCGTCTTTGGTATGCAAGGTGACTGTTCCAGTGGTGGTTGTAACATTCCTTCCGTCCATCTCGTCAAGAAGCTCATCTACGGTTGATGCGGTGATTTCGATGATTTGACTATTTTTTGCGACAGTGGCGTTTACGTTCCGGTTCTCAGTGATGAAAAGTCGTGCGAGGGTCTCATTTCTCCCATACATACTGGCTCGTTCTTGGAGCCATTCGACAAGAGCATTGATGATTTTCGAATCATTGATGAATCGCGTGCCTTCCAAGGTTGTTTCAATGGGTTGGCAGGAGCCAATGATAGTATGATCCGCCATCGCAGCAAGAGGCGTTGAAAGCAGGATAAATGTTCCCGCTGACCAGGCGGTTGCACCACTGGGCGAGACATACCCGATGAC
>JALOTN010000059.1 GCA_025457885.1 Thermoplasmatota archaeon
ATCCTCAATGAGATCTCCTTGGAGTGCGGGATGGCCTTGGGTCGTTAAGATAGTTCCAGGGACAAGCAACCCTTGTTGATGTTGCGCTTGTACGAATGCTGTATCTGATTCGTACACGTTTCCTGAGTAGAATGATTCAAGGTATTTTCCGAATTCGAAGGGACCTGAGAGGTTTTCTCCTTCGACGAAGAACCCGTTCCAGAGTCCATTTACAGTGACATGGAATGTTTTCAGTCGGTTTGGTGGGAGAGCAAGCATGTCAAAGACTTGTGTTTCTTGTAGCCAGGAATTGGATTGCTGTGTGGTTGATGGAGTGGAGAAGTGTGGTAAGGTAATCGGGTTGGATATCATTGCGGTGGCAGGCACTGAGATCAGTCCGATGAGAAGAACTATGAGGATGTTTTTCAATCCTTTTTTCATAGAGTATAATTTAATTGATGGATGTATATAATTCTTCCGGAGTTGAGGAGAAGAATGCTTTTCTCGGAGAGGTCTTTGATAATGGAGGACAGGCTTGATGGACGTATCAGTTCTTTTTTTGAGACGCGGTTTGATGTTCAGTCGTGGGATTTTTTACCGGATATTTTGTTAATCTCGACTTTGATGATGAGGACTTCTTGGAGGTTTTTTTCGGGGAATTCGTATTTTGTCCCGGGGGAGTAGTGTTCAATGATGATGGATAATGCTTGTTGTTTTTGGTGGGGTTCGGTGATGAATGAAGCAGTTCCATGTCCGATCACACTTTTGTATTGCATGGACCATTTGCAGGGTATCCCGGTGTTGAGAAGAGAAAGATCATCTTCGACTTCAAAGCAGATGGTGGGGTTCTTTTTTAGGATCTCGATTTTTTTTCCGTTTGGCGCGGAATGGAAATACAAGCAGTTGTCTTTGTATCCAAAATTCATTGGGACTAGATAGGGGGTCTCTTGGTCGATGAGGCCGATTCTGCAGATGGTTGCATTGGAGAGGATTTCGTCGATTTCTTTCCTGTTGGTGATCTCTTTTTCGGTTCGTCGCATAGGGCTTTTCTCCTTAAACGAAACATTTATATAGGGCATTAACAATTGTTAACCCAGAGAGGTGTAATTGTTGATGAGCGTATCTTTTTTATTCTTTCCTCCCAAATCCTCATCAACAATTAACTTCCTATTTTCGTAATCACGAAGAATCTGCTCTTTTTGATTTTAAAAAAATTCCGTCTACAAAAAAATAAATATTAATCGATAACAACGGGACGAAAATGAAAAACAAGTATTCTTCGATCGGCAGTCCAAAGAGATATCCAACGATCTCTTCTTCTGAAAATACCCACAGACCGAAGCGCACCGAGAGTTGATCCCACAGTACAGCAATGAGAAACAAGATGAGAAGTGCAACACCAAGTGATTTGAGACGTAATCGTTTTCGATTCAGATAGAGAAGGATGATGTTGGGAATGATGACAAAGAGGCAGAGGAGCTGAAGGTACAGATACATCAGGGAAAGAATAGAGGCGTGTTTTAAATAATCATCTTAAAAACCTAGGAAACCCTTGAGAGATAGAAGATTTAAACCCTGCAGTAATATCAATTTTCAGGGTGTGTTGAGCCATGAAAGCGATACTAAAATCAATTCAGGGTTGCTCTTTTGTTGGGAAAGCAGATAGTAACCATTGGGTCGTCCTAAAATCAATTCAGGGTTGCTCTTTTGTTGGGAAAGCAGATAGTAACCATTGGGTCGTCGTTGACACAAAAAAAGAAGTGTCAGGATCTGATGCTGCGACACATCCCATGGAACTAGTATTGCTCGCTCTTGGTTCGTGTACTGGTTGTGACGTCCTCTCGATCCTTTCAAAGAAAAAAGTTCAATTGGATGATGCTGAAATCCAAATCGACGCGGAACGATCCGAGGAACATCCGAAGGTGTTTACGAAAATCCATCTGGAGTTTGTTTTTTCAGGGAAGGACTTAAACCCAATCCATCTTGAACGTGCAATTGAGCTTTCTTCTTGAACGTGCAATTGAGCTTTCTCAGCAGAAGTATTGTCCAGTATCTGCGATGCTTCGTCCAACAGTCCCGATCAGCACTTCATTTCGAATCGTTGAGAAATCACTAGCAGAATGATTAGAAAAAAAAGAGAATGATGAGGGATCATTCCGGTTTGTTCTTAGGTTTTTTTTGCTTTGTTGATCTGATGTTCAATGGCAAGATACGCATTTCTCATTGCTTGCTGTGGACCGTATCCTTCCTGGGTCGCATAGAACACCCCGGGTTTTCCGGAGAGTTTCATCTCACAGACGACACGGAAGAGCCCTTGTTTGGTCTCCTTGTGTTGCTCAAGGGAGACATGCAGGTAACCAAGCTCAAGATATTTCTCATAGTTTTTGAGGAATTCCGAGTGGAGGAGTTCGACTGCTTGTTCTTTGTCGAATCCCTGGACTTTGGTGTTGCGATGATGGAATTGAATCGCGATGGTTTCTTCTTTTTCTAAGCCAGCATAGGGTGCGAGGAACTCTTTGTGGGTGACGATGCCATGGAGATGGTTTTCTTTTCCGATGAGGACACCAGGGAGCTCAAATTGATGCATCTTCTGATGGACGTCCTTGATGGAGGTCTCTGGTGAGATTAGCAAGGGTTGTTCTTGCATGATGGTTTTTATCGGAATGTCGAGTTGTTGTCGTCGTTCTGATTCAAAGTTATCCCGTCCTTCGGCGTTGCTAGGTCCATGAAAGATGTTTTTTACAAGGATGTCCAAAGTGATTGTACCGACGATGGTAGTATGGTCGACGATTGGGAGGTATGGGATGTGATGGTGACGGAATAAATGGAGGACTTTTCCAATGGTTTCTTCAGGGTTTACGGAGAGTGGGGTGGTGCACATGATGGTTTTGATGGGTTGTGTGCCAAGTGTTTGTTCCGTGAGTTTTTTGATGACGTCATCGGCAGTGACGATACCCAGGAGTTTTTCATTGTCAAGGACGGGGAGGGTGTAGATATTGTTTGTAACCATGGCACATGCGATTTCCTCAAGGGTGGTTGTTGAGGTCAATTTGGGTGGGTGTGTTAAGAAGGTATGTATTTTTGTGTGGGGGGTGATGGTGGGTTCCATGAGTGATCGTTTGAGAAGCATCCCTTGGTATTTGTCTTGGTCGGTGATGATGATGGCATCGGTGGTGTCAAAGAGGTTCATCGTGTGGGAGAAGGTGTCGTTTGAGTCTTTTTTTATTATTTCTTTTCTGAGGATATCTTGTGCTGAAAACATAAGAATTCACATCTCTTCAGGATAGGGAGGGAAGTTATAAATGTTTGTTAGAGAGGCGACTAATAGTCTGAATGGGTTGAATTTTTTTTTGAAATAAATCAATGGTTGATGAATTTTTTACATGTTTTTTGATGTGTTCTTTTTGTATCAATATCGGTTTTTTCATTGATTTTACCTCGAAAAAACCGTAAAAATGCGAAAGTAATATAAACAAGAATTAACAATTGTTAATTAGGGACGTAAAATATGAGGGAGTGTGGTTTTTTTTTACATTCCATCTTTTCCTCCTTCGCCTCACCAGCATGAGCCCTTTCTCAATTTTACGTCCACCTTTCCTCCCTTCCTTTCACTAGCCAGACTATGGACTTAACAGTACTGGCCGACCCTGATTACCAAAACCATGGAGCGGCTCATAAGGATTGAACGCAGGATCACCATACAAAACCCGTACGTAAAACGTCGGCAACTCTGTATCAATCTGCTTTTCTCCTCGTAACGCTTCACCAAGGCTCCAATCATCCACGATCAAATGATCCTCCAGGATCGTCAACCCAGACTCTTGACCCGTCTCCCGTGTCGCCCCGATAAAACCATTACAGCCTGCATGGAGCAGGGCAAGCCCAATGTTCATCTGCGGGGGAAGACCATCGGTCCGCCCCATCAGACACGCAGCAGAAAGAAAGATGCTTGGTTTGTCAAACACCCAGTCCTTCACATGAGCCACATCAAACGCCTTAGAATAACTATCAAGTCCATAGAGTGAGGCGGGGAACCAAAACCAATCCCCATGACCCAGATATTCCAGATAGTTCGCGGTGGTGAAGATACCGATGCGTTCAGCAATCTGCCGACTGTTCCGCAAATCACCATAGACCGCACTCGTAAACCCATAAGTCCTGATTTCCCGTGCATAGGGGACCTGATGGAACAGTCCACCCGTCTCACTGTACCCTTCCCCGAACATAAAATGAAAAGAGGAATGCCAATCACCAGCTTCTTCTGCCTCACCACAGACCCGTTCGTAAAAAAACGTACGAGCAAGAAGCACGCTGACATCCTGGACATCCCAGCCGATAATCCGCCCCACAGAAAGACTCTGATTCAGGGTGTACGGGTTATCAGAAGGTAACCCTCGATCCGGGATATCCTCCTGGGACGGACCATAATAGTACATTGGTATCATCGTCGTATCCGCAAGCAACGCAAGCCAAGCCGGACCATTCAGATACCCAGATAACAACCCATGCGAATCGAACTGCTCCAATGTCTCTTGTACTTGTTCGATGGTCTTGTTGACCTTCGCGTTCGTGAACGGATGAAGTGACGCGTTATACCAAGGGCCACAGCCAGACCCCTGCGCAGCAACCCCATAGGATGCATCCGTAAGCTCCCAAGTTCTGTTTGCGATGAGAAGACCCCCATGCGCCGCAGTAAGATACGGTGCTAAACTTGAAAGCCCCTGAATCTGAGGCACATGTAGAGTTGTAAGCAGAGAGCAGGTTATTGTTAACGTGAGATTTGCATCAATCCATGACAAACCCCGTTGCACAAAAAAACCACCCTTAATACCCTGATACGCTTTCGCCTCAATACAATAAAAACCAGAATTGTTACAACTCAGGGTCTGTACCATGGTTTTTCCCACCGCGTATCCCATGCTATTCCCGTATGCGACAATCCTCCCAGCAGGGTCAGTAAGGGTTAAAAAAACGACAGGATCAACAGGAAAAAATCGACGAAGGAACGATACATGATTCGGAACAATCTCAGCGGTGATCACGACCTGTGAAAAACCAGAGGAAACAGGAAAGGAAAACGTCATGGAATCGTTTCCCGCTATATTGAATTCTTTTCCGAGGATGATGATTTTTTTATTAATAATATGCTGGGTGTACGTCACGGTTGTTGTATTGTGGACTTGCGGTGGGACAACATCAGCGGGATTTGTCATCGTCAGATAGTTCATTGAACCGAACAAATCACTGATGACTGTTAAGAGTGCCTCGGTGATCGCTGCTTCATCTGGAAGGGGTGTCACCGTCGCATTCGGAAGAGAAAAGACCACGTCCCCGACGAGATACACATGATTGGTCTGCAACTGTTCGCAGACGTTTCGAAGAGTTTGTTCATTGTCATCAAAGAGGAGAATTGGCATGTTCAGATAACTAGCAAGGGGAGCAGCAAGCAGACTGAGCTGGTAAGAATCCACATCACCGTACGGAACGACCAGAACATCTGGTGCGGTGATGTACGCCCAGGTTGCAAGGGACACAGCAACCGCAGGTGCTTCTCCAAGTATCTCCATAGTTTCATAAGGTGCTTCCAAGGCGTCCCCAAGAACTAGAAGGGCATTCTCCGAGGAGTTCAAGAACGTCCCAAGGAACCGCATCTGAGCAGCATTAAGAGTACCTTCATCATGGACCAACAACGGAAGAATCACACTCACGTTTGTTTCAGATTCATACCAACAAGCGATACTCGTGCTAATGATGCTAAAGTACGGATCGCTATCAGAGACAACAACAGCAGCAGCCAATGCCCGTTGGGGAGTGTGCTGGGAGGATAATCCGTGAGAAGCAGAGACGACCGATTGACCAAAACCAGGAGCAGATACACCACAACTAAGGAGAAATAAACACAGTAGGAAAGCAGGAAACACCTTCATCATCTATATTTATAAGGCAGGGGATATTAATAAACTTTGTATTGATTCATATATTGCAGGAGATTCCTCTATGAAGAAAAACCAAAAGATGATATTGTTCATCTGTGTAACATGTCTCTGCTCAACAACGATTCAGGCATATCCAATTTCGATGAAAATATCACAACCATCCCCGCTTTTTTTTGATGTCCACCCGGAAACCGATGTTGAACTCAACATCCCAGGGATCGCCTATGGTCACGAGTTACTCTGGAAAGCAAATACCACAGGGACGAACTATGAAGAATCCGCAGTGACCTATGCTGATGACATCGCATACATAGGATCATGCGCCACCCATGGGGATGGTCATGACAAAATCTTCGCCGTGGACACCACCACAGGAGAAATCATCTGGAGCAATGACACAGGACCAGGGTACGTCGGCCCAGTCATCGACGGAGATGTCGTGTACATCGGAAGCTGCACTCATGGGTACTACCCGGATATTGAATACATGTACGCGTTCAACAGATTCACCGGGGAACAACTCTGGAAGACACCAATATACGGTGGTATTGCAGAATCCGTGCAGTATGATGAAGAGAAGCTCTATTTCTGTTCAGGTTTCTATAACACAAAAATGTATGCGTTAAACAAGGATGATGGGAGCATCAATTGGACGTTCCCAACAGGTTTTTATGTTTGCCCCAATAAACCGATGCTCAAGGACAATGCAGTCTATGGCGCCTTTTGGGACAACTATGATATCGGAAAACTCTACAAAATCAACGCGACAACGGGCCAGCAGATCTGGAATGTCTCCTTATCAGCAGGACCATGGGATAACTCTATCACTGCAGACGGCCAGGGTCGTTTGTTCCTAGCAATCTACTATGACAGTTCGATGAATGCTTACCGTGAGGACACGGGTCAGCTCCTCTGGTCATACACGCTTCATGCCGGATCGTTATCATTCAACGCATATCATAACGGTCGGGTGTTCATCGCCGATACCTTAGGATATGTCTATGCATTCAATGCAAGCACCGGTCACCTGATATGGGAGACCAACATCGGTGGGTCCTGTGACATTAGTTCTCCTACGTTGAGTGGGGGGCTTCTCTTTATTGGGACACGGGATTTTGCTGATGGTGCGTTTTACGCACTGAATGAAACAACTGGGTCTATCCTCTGGCGTTACCCTATTGGTGCGAGTGTGACCGCCCCTCCCTCCATCGTCGATGGATTATTGCTATGCGGTTCAGATGGGTGGAATATGTATGCATTCGATGTCGGCCTAGGGGGCGGAGAGTGGCTCCTGCATCGCTATGACCATTGGAATACCGCGTATTCTCCCGTAGGACTGGAAACATGGCAGCAGATACGCACAGAGTGTACGGTGAACCAATCACTCATCACCTGTGTGGTCTCCAACACCTACGATCATGAGGCAAAGAATGTCTCATTACACCTATCGTTTCCTGCGTACTGGTATACCGACACCGGGGAGCTTCTGAAAGCCAATTCCGATATATTGACCTTGGATTCACTGGCTGCTGAAACATCACAAACATTGCTTATAAGTCAGGAACCCCTACTAGACATACAAATCATAAAACCAGATAGAGGATTGTATATCGCAAATAGATTGATACTGCCGTTTTTTGTTCCATTCGCAATTGGATCTCTTGAGATTCAGGCCGTGGTTACTGAAATCAACAGATCTCAGATCGACCGTGTCGAGTTCTATATCGATGATGAACTCCAGACGATTGACACAGAGGCCCCCTATAGCTGGGTGTGGAGCCAACGATCCTTCGGCGCTCATATGATAAAGGTGCTTGCGTATAAAAATAATAAAAATGCCATTGATGAGATAAAAGTATGGAAAATATTGTAAAAATCGAAAAAAACAATATTCGAATGATAAAAAATAAAGTTAATTGTTCCAAATTTTACTATAATCAATGTTTTTCCTGAGAATGAAAAGATTGGAAAAATTTATTACCCCTATAAATGATGATTTCTCTTGTGCGTGAATTAGATTCCAAAGACCATAAGATCTTATACCATCTTTTTTTGAACTCCAGACAATCACTCTCATCGGTAGCAAAAAAAGTCGGCCTCCAAAAAAGCGTCGTCGAATACCGCATCAAACGACTCCAGACAAAAGGCATCATAAAAAATTTCAATGCCATGATCGACGTCTTCAAACTCGGTTTCTCCGTCTACCGGCTCTACATCGTGTTACAGTACGCATCACCAGACAAAGAAAAAGAAATCATCACTCATTTCGTCAACCATAATAACACCTGGAGCATCGCATCAACAAAAGGTCGCTACGATTTGATCATCACTATTTTAGTTAAATCACCGAATTATTTCTATGCGTTCTACGAGGAGACTCTTCGATTATATCGGTATTATTTCAAAGAAATATTCTTCTCCCAGTTGTATGAATCATTCGGCTACAAACATTCCATGTTACTTGATGAACTGACTACAAGCCATGAACGAGCCTATGAGTACCGAGACGATGGGAAAAAGGTGGATGTGGATGATGTCGACTATAAGATATTAAATCTGCTTGCTAAGAACACACGGATGAACAGTGTTGATATAGCAAGTCAAATCAAGGTTTCAACCGTCACAATTCATTCAAGAATCACCAAACTCATCAAATCAGGGGTGATTCAACGGTATTCTCTTACAATGGATATCAACAAACTGGGATTACGAGAGTTCATCGTCAACCTCTCGTTACGAGATTATAACAAGAAAAACCAAATCATCACATATCTCAGCGACAACCCATTCCTCTGGGAGATCCATAAGGCTATTGGAGGGTACGATTTAGAAATCACCTTATACGCAACAAACTTTGAGCATTTCTATCGAGTGATGGAAGATCTTCGGAAAAAATTCCCTGATGATATCGCGAATTACGATTATCTCTATGTTACTGAGGTGTTCAAATCAAATATCCTACCCGAGAAAAGGTAGGGACTTTATTTTTTTTAGAATAGAATAAAAGACTATAACGAAATTGTTTGTTGGTATTATTTCTTTTTTTTCAAGACGTTATCGATCCGTGCTTTTAGTTCTTTTATCTCTATTGGTTTTTTGATGTAATCCTCGGCGATGAGCCCACCAGCATGTTCAGCAAATTCATCAGTCCGGGCGGTGAGGAAGATGATGGGAATCTCCTTCCATGAGGGGGTCGCTCGTATTCGATCGAACACCTCCCATCCGTTCATCTTCGGCATCATGATGTCAAGGAGAATGAGATGGGGGAGTTCTTGTCTCTCGAGGAGCTCGAAACATTTTTCGCCGCTTTCCGCAGGGATAATCATATAGTCTTTCCCATACAGATTTTCAAAAGATGTTTTAATGAAATAGATCTGATCCTTCTCATCATCGACAATCATGATTTTTTTCATGATAATTCTTGCTCCTTATGAGATATCAAGGAACTATTTATTAGTTCTTGTGCCTGCGGAGTTGCGCCTATCAGGATGCATCCGCTACAGGAAAAGTGAAGAACACGGTGGTACCCTTCCCAGGACCAGGACTTTCAACCCAGATGGCCCCCCCATGTTTTTCTACGATCCGTCTGCAAATTGACATCCCTAAACCAGTGTTTTGGATGTCGTGGCGTGCTGAATCTGCCTTGTAGAACTCATCAAAGACACGCCCTATCTCTTCTTGTGTCATTCCGATACCAGTATCAGTAATTGAAATCGTGACGTACTCATTGGTGAGTTGTGCGTTGATGGTGATCCGGCACTCCTCCTGACAGTATTTCACTGAGTTTTCGAAGATGTTTGTCAGAAGCTCCTCGAGTCGCAACCGATCTGCTTTAATCCAGAGAGAAGCATCAATGGCAGAAGTGATTTTGACATGATTTTCGTCAAACAGGATTTTTTTATTGTTGATAATCTGTTTGATCTCCTGTGATAAATGGAGGGGTTCAATGGAGAATCGGGTGTTTGGTGAGTTTAACATCGCTAGTTCGAGCGTTTTTACCACGAGATTTTTCATGTAATCCGCGTTTCGATGCAGGACAGTTAACATCTCTTTTTTAGCGATATCCTCTTCTTTGTCTTCGAGGAGTGGGATGAGATTTATCAACGGACCGAGTGGGTTTTTCAGATCGTGACCGAGTTGGTTGATAAATTCGTCTTTTTGTTTGAGGAGTTTTTCTACCTCCCTGGTTCGTTCTTGAACTCTTCCTTCGAGGTTTATGTTCAGCCCACGGAGTTCCTCCCGGGCGATGGTTAAATCCTGGTTAATTTGTTCCAGGCGCCTGGTTTTTTCTTCTAATTCCTTGGTCCTTGCAGCAACAAGTTTTTCGAGGTTTTTACTATATTCCTCGAGATTGTCTCTTGAGATTTTCAAATCATTGCTCATGGTGTTAAATGCTGTCGCAAGTTCACCGATTTCGTCTTTTGATTTGATGGTGACCTCATATCCAAGGGTCCCTTTGCTCATCCGACGCACTCCTTTGGTTAGCTCTCCGATGGGGGATGAGATGAAGTAGTTGAAAAGGAAGAAAATTAAAAGAAAGGAGACGATGATGAAAATACCCGTGTTAAGAAGGATGGTTACAATCATCTCATTGGTCATCGTATCCAGACTTTCTAACGAGAAGATGTATCGGACAGAATAGTCATGTCTCCCCCAGTCCTCAAAATAGGGTTGTATGATATCGACTCGTCTGGTTTCGTCATCTAAGAAGAGAGAATATGTCGGATCCCCCGCTCGTTGGATCAGGGTTGTGTTTTCCAGGTAGCGCTCTCCATAGGTGCGCTCATCGTATTTCCCGGTTTGTATCTCTTCAGAGTCAAAGAGGATCTTACCGTTCACATTGACGATTTGTATGGTAAGAAGGTTATCGTTGAGTTTCATGAGGTTATCGATGACCTCTGTGAACTTGTAAAAACCTGATTCATTGTAGAAGACAAAGTTCTGGATGACGGAGGTGATGGAGAGGCTGGAGTAGGATGTGGCGGTTTCGATGAGTGATTCTTTTGCTGATTTTGATTCTCGGTCGATGACCACCAGTGAGCTAGTGAGAAAAACAACGAGCAGAATGCCAAGAAGGGGGAGGAAAATCTTTAATTTGAGGCTTTGGAATCTTTTCATTCCGTGTTGCACCAGCGACGAGATATCTCTCCTCCGTTATTTAACAGTAATTTCTTCAACGAGTGTGTTGAGGTCCGATCGTGGGCTCCATTCCAGGTATTTTGGATAGGCGACATTACAGACGCTGATGTAAAGAGGGATGCAGGCGACGTCATCCATTGCAATCTTGTATCCTTCTCGCATGAGGTTCATCCGTGTTTTCTGGTTCATGGTATAACTGACTTCAGTAGTGATATTATCCACAGTTTGATTCGAATAGTTACCTAAGTTATATGACCCTCTACCTAGTGGATGATGCTCAGACCGGAGCAGATAATCGAAAATCTCTCCACCGTCACCTGTCGCAGGGATCCAGCCGATAAAATAAATAGTGCAATTTCCCATGTATAACTTCTCATAATACTCATTCTCAGAGAGCAGGTTAATGCTGATGTTGACGACCTGTGATAGCTGCCGAACAATCTCCTCACTGATTTTGGTTTGAAGTATATAACCCTCGGGGCAATCCAGGCTCAGGTTAAACCCATGTTCATAGCCGGCTTCTCCCAGAAGTTGCCAAGAAAGGTTCAGGTCATAGGGTAATCGTTTAATCGTCGGGTCATATCCGAAGATTAATGGAGAGAGGAATTGCGAGGCAGGCTCAGCCGCTAAACCAAGAATTTTTGTGATATTATTCACATCGATCGCATGATACAAGGCTTTCCGGACGCGGATATCAGAGAGCGGGTTTTTCTCACCGGGGAAGCCACTGCTGTTCACCCGGAAGTCAAATCCGAGGTACCAGACGGTCGGGCTTGAGATTTTCTTCACGGTTATCCAGGAGCAATTCAGAATCTCATGGACGTACATCTCAGGGACATGATCCAAGATGTCGATTTGTTTTGCGATGAGTGCATTTTTTTGATTTTCACTACCAGGGATGATCTTGAAGATGACCGTTGCAATATCAGGTTGACCCATCGCATATTCGTCAAAACGCACAAGAGTGATATGATCGCCTGACACATTTTCCTGAAGTTTATATGGTCCAGTTCCGATAGGCCATTTTTCTTTGGTTTCTTGTTGATACCGCTGAGACATCATAGGGATGTTGGTGAGTTTGTTTAATAAAATAGGTAAAGGCTGGTAAGTTATGATATCCACGGTGTATTCATCGACGACCTCGACTTGTTGTATCTCGGTGAGTAAATCCCTAAGAACATGAGAGGTATTCTCCTTGAGATACTCAATCGTATATTTCACGTCGAACGCTGTGAATGTATACCCATTATGGAATGTGACATCGTCCCTGAGGAAAAATCTCCAAGTGCAGTTATCAGGATTGTTCCAGGATTTCGCAAGCTTGGGGAAGAGTTTAAAACTACTATCAAATTCAACAAGAGGATTAAAGATATTGAAATTGATTCCTAAGGTACCAACATCGTAGCTGGTAATCCAAGGGAAGAACCCATAGGGTTCCTCAGAGATACCGATCCTGAGTATTTCACTTTGTTTCTCACTGTCTTCCTCAGCTTGGTTGATACATCCGGAAAAACCAACGCAGAGCAGAAGAATGCATACTGTTATTCCAAGTATTTTTTTCATGTTCTACCTAACCAAATATTTCACGATGCATTCACCAAAGATATCGCCTTATACACGCAATATTAGTTTCCCTATATATCTCAGTGGTACGGAAGAATTAAAAGGTATCCTTAAATTTTTTGTACAAATAATCAAAATTTCTTTGAAAAAATAGTCTTTATCCAAGTCTACTATAATAGGTTATTTGCGTAAAGAAACGGATTACCAATAAGAGTGTTCCCTGCGCACTCTGTATGTGGGTCTCTATCAGGATATCGTTGTTCAACAAACGAGGCGGTCTCCACATATGACTCCATCGCAAACCAGGCGTTTCCCAGATACATCTGATGATCCCGCATCGCCTCATAGATGAGGTACTTAAACTCAGTGCCGTAACTCCAAGAAGTTCCGCTGCTGGCTTGACAAAGGGATCGACCGAAAACATAGGAGACCGCGATATTGATGTTAAACGGTGTTGTTCCAGGTGCGGTCCAGAAATCCGCGCTATGACACCCATACAGCAACGTCATAAGTGCCCCCCGGGGGAGGAGTATTATGTTGAAGGATGAAAAACCGCCAGTATCCCATGCTTGATAATTGGGATTCGCATGCTGCCAGGTGTCAAACACCTCATAGCGGTTCATCCGAAGCTGTTTCCAGATTTCCTTTGCAGTGGTGATATCTGTTCCCTCTCCATCGGTATCGATGTGTGCAGCACCGTAAATATCCTCTAACACGGGTACGACCCCGATAGGACCATAAAAGTTGTTGTCATAATCCTCATGACAGGCCACGAACGCTTTCTTCTCCGGGATACGTTCCCCCGTGTAGTATTGATGTGTTTTTTCTAGAAAATGATTCATAAAAAATGCTTGTCCGAGGATGGGTGGTCTCATCCAGCAGACCCAGATCTCCGGTCCTTCATTTACCCCAAAAG
>JALOTN010000013.1 GCA_025457885.1 Thermoplasmatota archaeon
GCTTGTCACGGCAAGATATCACGGTTCGTCTTCCTCAGTCATCTTCATAGCACCTCACACAAAAAAATTGGTGCCTATAGCTCATCAAAAGGACTCGCAGAACACTACCTCCTCCAAGAACACCAACAGAATCAGTTCCCGATGATGATCATCAGACCAGGGAGTGTCTTCGGACCACAGGCGACCACCTGGTGTCTCCGGCCACTACAAGCAATCCAACAAAACCGCATCGCCCTCATAAATCAAGGGGCCGGTCTCTTTCTCCATACCTATATTGACAACCTCATCGACGGCCTCCTCCTGAGCCTTAAGGCACCACGCCTAGAAGGAGAAATCATTGAGATTACCGATGGGGACAACACAACGACATGGAAGACATACCTGAATGATTTAGCGCGTCTCGCGGAAAAACCACCTATCCAGCGGAACATATCCCAAACCACCGCAGCTGTTATCAGTCGGGCGATGATGCTTCGATACTATCTTTTCCATATACCACCGCTTCTTACTCCGACAGCAGTCCATCTTTTCACCAATAAACAGACGGTTTCTCTTGAAAAGGCACACCGCCTCCTTGGGTATTCACCGAAGATAGATTACGTAGATGCGATGAAACATATCGAGCAATGGTTACGGCAGGAACATTATATCTAAAAAAAGACTATCATTGATATCGGTTGGCACTATCAGATCCAGTAGCTCGTATCACCTGGTAAAAACATTCTTCTGAGGTTAGAACTTGAAATCTCTCTTATAATAACGACGGAATGTGTAATTTGTGCCTGCTGGTAAAACCGACTCAAGATTCCGGACGATAGTAAACGTGCGAAAAGCGCGATGGATGACATTAAACGTACTGTAGAATTCTTTGGCTACTCTACGACTTCCCTCAAAAAGCTCCTTTTCTGTCATATTTTTCGGTTTGAACACCACATCGACTTGATTATACCGCTTCCAATCTTTGCTGATGATACGACCCTCGCGTTCCAGCCGATCATACAATGGTGTCCCTGGGAACGGCGTTAAGATATTGATTTCGACGGCATCCAGCTCCCATTCGTACATCTTCTCAAGGGTCAGATCGAAGATATCAGGTGTATCCTGATCGAAGCCAAAAATGATCCCGCCCTGGACCGCCATCCCATGTTTATGCAACCGTTTAATGGTTTTCTTAAAATCCTCGACCTTGTTGACTGTTTTTTTGATCCCGTTCAATGCTTCTTGGCTGACGGACTCAAATCCGATAAACCATTCCACGCACCCGGATTTTTTTGCAAGATCAAGAAATTCATCATCTATTTTCCCAAGTACGTTTGAGTTCCCGTTCGAAACCCATCCTTTATGTACTTTCTGTTTAATCAACTCCTTAAAAAGCTCCCGAGAGTAGGAAGGATTCACCGTGAGACTTGGATCATGGATGACGAAAATTCTATTTGGCATCTGCTGGATTTCTTCAACCACGTTTTTTACAGGACGTTGTTTTACCGCATGTTGACAGAAGCTCGCAATCGCACAGAACTCACATTGATTCGGGCATCCTCTCGTCGATTGAACTGCACCAATCAGTGGATTCTGACGGATGAGGTCTCGTCTGATTGGTGGGATTGCAGCCATATCAAAATCAGGATTCGGTCCGTAGAATTGTTTTAGTATCCCTTTCTCTGCATCATGGATAAGCTCAGGCCAGGTCAGCTCCGCTTCACCGAGGACGACGCTATCTGCATGCTGGATGGCTTCCTGTGGCATCGCGGTGGGATGATACCCGCCGAGTACCACTTTTTTTCCTCGTCTGCGAAATTCATCGGCGATCTCATAGACCCGTGGTGCCGTCATTGTATAGCTAGTGATGCCGATGAGGTCTGCTGGTTCATCATAATTGATATCCTCATAGTTCTCATTGACGATTTTAACGGTATGTTGTGGTGGGGTGATTCCAGCGAGATGTGGTAACGTAATGATAGGGTAACCAAATAGAATCGAGCTCCATGATCCTTTATCAGAATATGTTGTAGCTCCGTGTTCAATCCGTGGGAAGATAAGTAAAATGTTCATGATATTTGCACTGGATAACCAGAAGCTGTTTTAATATTTACTCTTTACTGTTGTTGCTTGTTTTTAGCGTAAATCTTGTTCTTCAGGCCCAGTATAATCATAGTCTATGCTGAACATCTCCCGCATGGGTTTCTCCTGTGTCTGCTCTTCGTAGACATGGGCGGTGAGACCAGCGACCCGTCCAAGTAAAAAGAAGGCTTTTCCCAATCGCCAATCAAACCCCATATCAGAGATGATTGCTGCGATTGCTCCATCGACGTTGATGGGGAGTTTCTTGCCCTGTGTTTTTTCCAAAGCAGTTTCTATAGCCTTGGAGAGTGCAACATGATCTTGTGCGATATGGAGCTCTTCAGCGAGGCTAAAAAGTCGTTTTGTCCGTGGGTCCGCGGTATGAATCCGATGTCCGAATCCTGGGATGCGTCTTTTTTTCTCGTTGCTATCAGCGACTAGTTGTGTTGCGATGGTTTCAATAGTTTTTCCCTCTTTTTTCATCTGAAGGATGCCTTCTTGGAGGATTTTTGCTCCTTTTTCTATTGCGCCCCCGTGTGCATCTCCAATGGAGAGAATTCCTGCTGCAACCGCGGTCGGTAGAGGTACTCCACCAGATGCTACGGTTCGTGAGGCGATTGATGAGGGTGGTGTGACACCATGGTCGATGCAGGAGGTGAGGATCGCGTCCATCATCCTCCCATATTCCTTTGAGGGGAGTGTTCCTCGGAGTAAGAGATAGACTACGGAGGGAAATGGAACGTTCCCGATAAGGTCCTCCTGGCGGTATCCTTTTGTTACGATATGATTGGGTTCTATCTTGGAAATCGAGGTTTTCCATTTCATGGTTGTTCCTCTTTTACGACCCGGACCATGTCTATGACAGTTCCATCAAACCATTTGATGATTCCGATGATGTCATCCCCGAGGTTCGGTTCCCGTGGTTTTCCTGTTGCATCATATGCCATTGTTTTAAGATCTTCGATTGGTAATATCTGTATTGTTCCTTTTATCTTCTTCAGAAGGTCTTTTCTGATGGGATTTATCGCGATACCGCGATTGGTCGCGATCGCATCGATGACTGATCCGGGGGTGGTGATGGTGGTGACATCCTCCCGGACGATTGGGTTCATCTTCCGGAAAATCGGTGTCGTGATAATAGTCAGATCTGCTCCTGCAGCGGTGTCCTGATGGCCTCCTATCCCGTGAAGGAGTCGTCCATCGCTGTGGGTGTTGACGTTGACGTTGAACTTCACATCAACCTCGGTTGCTCCGAGAACCACGGCATCAAGGCTGTCCGCGGTTCTGCCTTTTGAAGTTGGGTCCGCGTAATGACCGATGTCTGCGGGGAGACTGGGGTCGTTTTGGATGAACTGGATTGACTCGGTATCAAAGACCTGTGAGTAATACATCTTTTTGACACGACCTGCTTTGTAGATGTCGATGATGAATTTCGTTAATCCTCCAGTGGCGCAGGATGCGACGACATTTTTCTCCTCCAGTCGTTCTCCAAGATATTTGACTGCAGCAAGGGAAATCCCACCTGCTCCGGATTGAAATACCATGCCATCTTTGATTAATCCCGCAGCATCCATGAGGTCCACGCATTGACGTGCGATGTTCAATTTCTCAGAGTCATCGGTGATTTTCAGGGATCCTGATACGATTTGTTTCGGGTCACCGATACGATCTACCTGGACAACATAATCGACGTATCGTTCTTGTATCTCCTGTGGTTTGCAGGGGTATTCAACGATTTTATCGGTGACAATGATCACATGCTGGGCTTTCATTGCATCGATTTGTGAATACGAGATGGGACCAAATGCGCTATCTCCAACCAAACCTGTGCAATTCCCTCGTTCATCAGAGGCTGAAGCAGCGATGATAGCGATGTCAATAGGGAGTTCTCCTGTTTTGACTGCTCCCCAACGGCCTCCATGAGAGCGGAGGATGACTGGACTTTTTAAAGGATGTTTGGAGACATAATCTCCGACCGCGTCATTGAGGCTTCCTTCGATGCGACTGACGACTCCTTCCTTGATATAATCGATTACAGGTTGATGGACGGTGAAGAGCGCTGTTTGTGCTAATCGAATATCTTTTACTCCGAGTTCTTTAATGGCTGCAAGGGTTTGGTTGACAACGAAATCCCCATTACGGAGCTGGTGGTGAAACGACACGGTCAATCCGTTTTTCAGCTGACATGCCTTTAATGCTTTCTCCAAGGTAGTAATTTTTGATGTAAATCCATATTTCCGAGCTCCTAAAAAAGGTTTGAAGGTGACCCCCGCAATCCGTGTTTCAACCATTCTTCCTGCTTCATTCTTCACTTTCATAATCCTACTTCCTTTTTTTGATCTCAAAATCGATGAAATCACAATGATGCACAATGATCGCTTCAGGAGTCCTATTCATTGTATCGCCCTCATGGCTATGTGCTGCGATGATATGAATGACTTCCTTGGGAAGGTTGCATTCCTCCGCAAGCTGCGCACCTGCCGCAGGATGACGAGTTTTCTCCCCATACGCGCTTTTTACGATTTTTCCTGCTCTCATCTCATATTCAAGGAGTTTTCCGACATCATGAAGCAACGCACCAGCAATCAAATAATCTTTATTGAGGTTCTCTGACCTGGTGTTTACCACGTTCCACGCTAGTTTGGTGATTCGTTTCGTATGATCAACGAGAAGCCCGGAGCCTTCAAAGAGGAGCGTGAAGGGTATTTCTTGAAGTTGATTCCATCCACCACGATCTGCTGCCGTCTTCCATACGTCTATGACTTTTTTTCGTAAATCTTTCTCCTGGATCCAGGTGAGTTCTGTGAAATACTTCTCAATATCACGTCGTTCTATCATATCAGAGCCTCCATGAGTAATTGGGGTAATTACTCACTGTATTAATAAAAATATGCGCGCGACTCAAATGGGTATCTGTTGTACAAGAAACTATTAATATTCTCCTAACAGAACTCGGAGTAACGATATCGTTTGGTGGAGAATGAAATTCAAAAAGATTGATACCATCATTATCGTCGTCATGATTGTCGCTACGACATTTTTTTTGGTCAAGGCAGACTATATAAGCATCATTCTCCCAGATGTTCATACGAATCCCCCCGGGAAGAATAATACCACGGTCACTCCTCTGCCGATAGATCAGGTTCCAGCTCCACCAACATCCCTTATTCCAGCGTATCGACGTGATGTTTCTCCTGATGATGAAGGGGTGCATTTTAACGACCTGCGTACCTCCCGAGAATGGTGGTATTTCAATGCGGTGTTCACCGATGCGACGAGTCAATTGAAGGACTGGGCGGTCGCAGTGAGTTTTAATCATGTGGCTCGTGGGGATTTGTTCGGTACTAACAAACCTGACCTGCTGATCGTCAGTATCCTTGGGAACAACAGTGAAACGTATGGTGGGATGGTCAATAAAGAGCATCATTTAGGGATTCTGAAACAGGGCACCTTACTTGCAGAGTCTCCTGGGGTGAAGGTATCATTTGAGGATAGTTGGGCGGAAGGGTCATATCCTCATTGGCATGTTCATGTTGAGAATGCTGATGTTGACTCTGCTCATGAGATAGTTATTGATTTGGATTTCTCCGCGAGATCACTCCCGGTCTGGGCGCTTGGGTCTCATGTGATTGAGAAATCTGACAGCGAGGTTGCGAATTACGTGCTGCTTGGCTGTGTTGTCTCCGGGACGATTGTTATTGATGGGGAGAGTTTTTCAGTGAAAGGTACTGGTTCCCATGAACATTCCTGGACGCCGAATGCGATCCGAAAATTATTCATCGGTGGCTGGGACATGTTTACAGTAACGATGGAGAATGGTTGGAGCATCTACGCGGCAAATTATCTTCCAAGCCCTCAAGCGATCTCTGGGGCAATCTCCTCCCTTGATCCCTTTGGGACGCTTCTCATCTCCTCAGATAATGGGGAGACGATCACCGAGTTAAAGGATGTGAATCTGAAGATCACGCAGCGGGATGAAAAAGTATTCCCGTTGGTTCGGCTCCCCTCTGGTTTTAGCCTTCAAGCGGATCCAAGCATCAATCCTTTATACGTCATTAGTCAATCCCTTTTATATGGGACGAAAACCTCATTGAACGGAGATATCTCCATAACGCATGCGACAAATCACATCTGGAAATTCCCAGCGTATATCGGGATGAAAATTGGTTACTGTGTCTATACAGGGTCTCTCTCCTGGACCGATGACGACGGGGTTCATGAAATACCAATCCAAGGGATTGGTGTCTCATGGAACATGCGTGCGTTATTGTGATTTTTTTATTTTGCGACTTCGACTGTTGCATTATCCGCGTTTAAAACCACGGTGTCTCCATCGTTGATTTGATCAATGTCTATTTTATCAATACAAGGGATTCCTGCGAGGATAACACCAGTGGCGACGATGGTTTCGGTTTCTTTGTTGATGATTCCTTTCGGGGCGACACCATTTTTTTGTAACCCATAGATGACATAGGATCCGACGGTGGATCCTTTCCCGCAGGGAAAGACTAGGATTTTGTCTTTCACGTTCTTCCCCTCGAGGGGATGGCCTTTCTCGATGACGATACCGGTTTTGATGTTGATGCCTCCGTAGAACCCTATTGGTTCTTTGGAGACTAATGCGATGCCTTTGACTTTTCCTGGTGAAATAGTTCTTCCCTTCATCATAATGCTGCCTCCAGAAGTTTGTGAAGATTCGCAAAACACACGTTTTGTTTACAGAATCCTGGGAGGTAGTTTCCTGCTTTGCCTGAGTTAACTCCCGTGGTCTTATACCCCATATCCTCGATAGGTGAGACAACCATGCAGGTGTCTGCGACGATATAGCCCCCTGCTTTTTCGATGATGTCTGAGTATCCCATGCGTTCAGCTGCCTCCTTCATCATCCGGGAGGTGCACACCCAGACTGGTTTACGAAGTTTCTTGCCTTTCAATTTCTCTGCAACCGCGGAGATCTCACGGAGAGATGCATGCGGGCAGCCGAGGATGACGATATCGGGTTCTTTGCCTGTGTTGAGTTTCGCATACGCCTCATCAAGTTCTTTTTTAGTGACCGTGATGGTCTCCAAGTTATCTTTTTTTACTAAGTCTGCTTCGGGGGTGAGTTCTTCAATGTGATATAAGGCAACGGCTCCTGATGCGGCCATGGCTGCACCCAGTGATTTGAGCTGATCGGTGTCTGCGTTTTTAATACCGGTGAAGTAGGGGATTTTGTTTTTAACTTGCTTCCCCACATGATACCCGAGTGCTCCAAAATCTGCATCAAAAGTCAGATCAGTCTCAATGTTCACCCTGATAGTCGGTTGTCGGTTCTCCCACAGATGGAATCCGTAGTTGGGTGTCTTTCCAAGGATTGCTGCAGCAAGAGCAGACGGGCCGCCTTCTCTGTTGGTCCGCGCGCCGATGACGGAGTTTGAAAATGAAATCGCCGAGGATTCTGACCAGGCGATATGTTCACGGAACCGTGGGAGGTTCCCCGCAAGATACGGTGTACACGTGGCAGTAATCACGATTCCCATGCTTTTGAACGCGTTCATAATCCGTAACTGGTTTTTCGCAAACTCTTTGGGGAACTTCAGTGTCTCCCAGTTCTCCAGGTCCATTCCAGCCGGGTTCAAGAAGGTAAGGACTTTTACTTTTGCTCCTTTCCTCGAAAGATCCTCAAGGAATTCTGTTCCTGGATCTGCGATGGATTTATATGAGACACCAGCGACCTGTACTGATCCGACGGGGATCATCTTATCTGCACCGTAGATGTCACCGAGTTGGACAAGCAACCGCAGCATGCGTTCAGGGACTTCGCCTTGTTCACCCTGCAATATTTTTTCTTCCTCTTTTGTAAGATACATACCTGATTCAACCCCTATGGACAGGGTTATATGCTCGGATTATTTTAGTGTTTGTGTTTCGAATATGAAGTTAAAACAACAACCTGCTGATTTCATCGTCGAGGAGATCCCTGATTATACACTTTCAGCGGAGAAACAAGAGCATAGCGTTTTTTTATTACAGAAACAGGAAATTGATACGTTTGATGCACTCCGTCGGATTGCTCAACGAATCCATATATCGTCATTTGAAATTGGATACGCGGGTTTGAAGGATAAACATGCGCTCGCACGTCAGTACATTTCCATTCCCACCCGATATAACGTGCAGGGTCTGAAAATAGATTCTCTTATTCTTACTCCGGTAGGGTTTTCTCAAAAAAAGATTAAGATTGGGGATCTTGAGGGGAATCGATTCATAATCGTTGCTCGTGATATCCAAGAAAAAGAACTGAACAATGTCCTTCAGAACGCTGAAACGCTTCCTTGTGCTGGTGTGCCAAATTATTTTGATTCACAACGATTCGGCAGCGTCATCGACTCTGTATTCATCGGCAAAGAAATGATCTTAAAACAGTATGAGAACGCAGTGAAACAATATCTGACTGCGTATCAGAAATCAGAACCAAAAAAGATTAAGAATGAAAAACGCAGGATTCTCTCTTCTTGGGGGGATTTATCTCAGGTGCGAGTATTCAACAAAGCGTTTTCAACTGTAATAAAAGAATATCAAAAGACGAACGATTGGACAATGGCGTTCCAGAAGATACCCGCGCATCTGCGAGAGCTGTTCGTGAATGCATACCAGAGTTTTTTATGGAATGAGTGCGTAAAAACAATCCTACGAACGACCGTGGAGAAAAAAAAATTATACTCAGTACCCTATGCTGTTGGGTCCCTGCTGTTCTATTCGAGTCTTTCAGAGCAGGAACGCTTAAGGATCCCGCAGACTTTTCTGACGATCAGCGATCAAATGATCGTCCCTGATGACGAACGAAAAATTATTACCTCGGTCCTTGAAAAAGAGGGACTAACACTATCAGATTTCCGTATTCAGGAGGAGACTGGGAATTTCTTTAAGACTCGACCACGACCTGTTTTGTTATTTCCCCAGCAGTTTTCTTATGACAAACCCACACAGGATGAATTGAATAGCAAAGGAGACCTTGAGCGATATAAAATGAAGGTATCCTTCACACTCCCGAAAGGAAGCTATGCAACGGTGGTCACCAAACGGTTATTTGGGCATTGACATCAGAGTTTCTGTGCGAGTTTTCTGCAGTTCTCCACCAAGAGAGCTATTTCTTCTTTGGTTGCGTTGTCCACATGCACCCCGCCGATGGCGATGATCTTTTTCTTATATTTTTTACAGGCTGCCTCTGCGATAGGTGCAAGGACGATGTCATCATAATGTCCGGTGAGCCGTATTGATTTTGTCTTCTTCTGTGGTTCTGCGATAACAATTCCACCGATATGGGATCGTTCTCCACCACCGAGAAAAAAAACGATGTCTTCACCGATGTTGTGTCGCTGCAGCCAGACCTTGTATTTTCCTCTACCGGAGGTAATCATCAAGATTCACTCTTTGGTATTTGACGATTTCATATTTGCTTTTATCCACATCAAAGGGGATGGTCGCATCAACTCCGACCTTATCGGTGAGTGCTTTTTTTCCTTCCTCCTGTTTTGAGGAGGGATCCAGGGAGCTTCCTGGTTGGTCGAGCTTCACCACAAGGTCTTTTCCAGCCTGGAACCGGGTCGCAATCGCCCATTCCACGGCAGTCTGGTTGTAAATGTCAACATCATCATCGATGATGACCACATGCTTCATGCTCTTATGGCCTGTGAGTGCTGCATCAATCGCTTTCTTCCCATCATCAGGGTTCTTCTTAGAAATCTGCACGATCCCATGTAACCAGGAGCCGCCACCCATGGTCACCAGCACGTTCTTACAGGCTGCGACCTTGCTTACTTCATCATAAATGGTCGGTTCCTTAGGCATCCCCATGAGGATCTTATGTTCCAGGCGGCCGGGGATCAATGCTTGGTACATCGCATCCTTCCGATGCGTAATACAGTCAACGACGAAGACTGGTTCTTTGCGTTCGAAATCACGGGTTTCGGTGAGATCCACAAATGGTCCTTCTCGGTCCACTTCTTTAGTGAGTCGGCCTTCGATGACGAACTCTGATTCCGCGGGGACCTCCAGATTCTTTGTCTTGCATTTCACCATCTTCATCGGATACAGTGCATTTGCTATTGAGAACTCATCCACACCGGATGGTGGACCAAGTGATGCAGCGATCATCACAGAAACAGAGTTCCCAATGCAGACCGCCATCTCCAGATCCCCGGTTGTCTTATCATACGATGTTCGAGTCTGTCGTCCTTTGATGAGACGAGCGGTGAACCGGTTCACTCCTCGCTCCATTAAGCGATGATAGGAGACGTTCCTTCCGGTCTGTGGGTCTTTGATGGTTGCGACCGTCGCGGTGGCATACCGACCGCCGTCATCAGGGAGATGGAAGAGCAACGGGAGTTTTTTAAGATCAGGATTATTTATCACAACTTCTTGGCAAGGTCCTTTATCGACGATCTCAGGGACTTTCGGATGTCGTAACGCCTCGACCAGTTTTTGGAGTAATTTTTCCTTCGTGGTTCCTAATCCTTGTGCGATGATATCTCGATCAGAGGTGATTCCACCGAACACGGGGAACGGGTAGCCTTTCACATTGTCAAAGATCACTGGTTTTTCATTTAAGGTATAGATAATGTTTGCTATCTCATACTCCACAGAGACTTCTTTTTTGATACGTACAAGTTTCTCTTGTTCTTCTAATTGTTTGAGAAATGGTCGTAGAAGCATACTTATTCGACACTCTCCCGGGAGGCACCAATCACGGTTTTCACAGTCTGGAATCCTTCTTTTTCGATAGCGGTCGCCACTTTGTTTTGTAGTTCTTTACCTGGGGTCAACGCGATCATATTACCGCCAAGACCACCACCGGTGAGCTTCGCACCAAAGGCGCCCGATTCACGGGCGACGCTGACGAGGAAGTCAAGCTCTCTAGATGAAACCTCAATCTGCTGGAGCAGTTTGTGATTCTCATTCATGAGTTTTCCGACATCCTGTAAGGATCCGTCATGGATGGCTCGTTTCGCAAGATACGCGATGTTCTCCGCTCGGTCGAACACCTCTTGGTATTTCTTCGGGTTTTTCTCCTTTCGTTGTCTGACCCCATCGACCGCTATCTTGGTATCAGTCACTTTCCCGGTGTTCCCAATCACGATCTCAACAGGGCTTGCTAATGCAATCCGGTCGATGACGTTCTTCTCACCTTTCTGGAACCAGATTAATCCTCCGTAGGTGGATGCCGTGTTATCGACCCCGGAGGGCGTTCCATGGTATCCTTTTTCTCCTTCGAAGGCGATGTCGTTGATCTCCTCATCAGAAAGAGTCATTTCGAAATACTCTGCGAGAGCTCGGGCGACTGCGACACAGGATGCCGCTGATGCGCCAATGCCACTTGCTGCGTACAGGTTCCCTTCAAGGGTGATACTAATCCCGTTTTTTGAGAGATCAAGACCCATTTTTTTAAACATCAATTCAAAGGATTCTTTCTGTTGGGAGAGTTTGTCCTCTTTGTATTTTGGTGTCGCGGGACGTTTATCTGACAAGATGAATCCTGGGTGGTCGTTGGGTTCGACTTTTGCGGTGGTGTGATTTCCTATCGCAGACACAATCGAGGGGATCCCATAGACGACAAAGTGTTCATTAAATAAAATAGCCTTTCCGAATCCGATGCCATGACCTTTCTTCATACACTATCCCATAGCGTTCTCTGATAGATTGGTTACAATACAAGTACGGTATATTATCTTTACGAAAATATGTAGTAAAGATCGTCGGTATTAAAAGGAGGAAAGTGGGATGACCCTAGGAAAATTTGTATTATCCATTAAATATGTAAATATCTGTTCTATATAACCTGGGGACGTTATGGAGAAAAAACAAAATATTGGGGCCGCGGGGATCATTCGTAAAGACAACAAAATATTGATTGCACAGAGGAAAAAAGATAGTTGGATGGAGCCGAATAAATGGGAGTTCCCCGGAGGAAAAGTGGAACCAAATGAAACCTTTGAGGATTGTTTAATTCGAGAAATATACGAAGAACTGGGGATTATCATCTCTATTGAGCGGTTGTTCATGAAGACATCACATGTCTATATGAAAGGTGTGGAAGAGTTCCCTGTCACCCTGATGGTGTTTTTGGCGGATTGGAAAGAAGGAACGATTCAGAACATCGATTGTCAGGATTCGAAATGGGTCGATACACGAGATCTGAGGAAATTTGATTTTGCTGCTGCTGACATCGCTATCATCGATAAATTATTAAATTCAGTAACCAAAAAGTCTTAGTGTTAAGAGTTTTCTATTAGGATATCAGTACAATAGCGTCTCATTGAGCAACGATGACATCGACCTGGTTCATCATGATTTCGAGGGACACTGCTCTTTCTTAGAGACGCTCGCATGGTTTTCATCACGGATTCAAGCTCGAAGCGAAGTTTCGGGTCAAATGGGATAGTATAGGGTACATTATTATACACCAGGATTCCCTCGGGTACAAACTCACCAGACGTATCCTCAAGGATCTGGCAGTATGCTGCAAGCTGAAGGATATGGTTCTGATGCGGGTATGGTCCTTTCCCTGATTTGACTTCAACTGGGATGCATCGATTTTGTTTGCTAAGGATGTAATCCGGTTTCCCGGTGAGTCGATGTCTCCTTGAGAAGAGCGGTGTCGCAGGAACATTAAGATCCGAGTAGAGGATTGTTCCTTGGGGGATACCAGAGGACTTTTTCTTCCTCTTCACCGACTGTTGAAGCCATAATGCTGTCAAAAAAAGGAGGAAAGCACAAAAAATCAAGATGATGATGACCATAAAATTACTTATAGTATCACCTCGATGAAAAAGAGAAATACTGCAAGAAAAACTAGGAGAAGACCACTTAGAGTAATCCACCGTGCAAGACGATTCTTTCTCTGAAATCCATCCAGAGTCTCACCCAGGGTGACATGGAACCGTTTTCCTTCATTGAGCGCGGGGGACTCTGGTTCGTACCCACAGCGTTGCAGGATCCATGCACAGGAACAATACTGATATTGGCCGATCTCAGATGCCGATAATACATCGGTCTTGTTCATCCCCTTAGTTTTTCCCATCGGTCGATAGAGATTGTATAACGCTTTTTATACTTTTAAGGGGGGTGACTGAAACAATACCCGGAGTTGTTTGGTTTTTCCCAAACGTTTTCAGACACTATATAAAGATTGTCAGATATAACCAGAATTACATTGAGACGTGATCGCTATGGAAAAGAAAACCACTCAAATAACAGGAATATTGATTGTAAGTCTGCTGGTGTGTACAAGCCTCGTGGCAGTTATTACTCTTTCGCCGCAAGACAAAGGAGCCTATACATATAAACTCAATACGTTTGACTCATATGACGACCTCCAGTCCTTCCTCGAAAAACGGATGTCTTCAGGAAGAAGTCAAGACGGTCTATTCTACTCACCCAATGTCATGATTTCAAAAGAATCTTCAAATGACGCAGCCGTAGGTGGTGAGCTGCCCCCCTCCTATTCAACGACCAATGTGCAGGTCGCTGGAGTCGATGAGCCTGATATTGTGAAAACAGATGGAACCTACCTCTATGTCGTCGCGAATAACACCGTTTACATTATTAGAGCATATCCGGTGTTTGAAGCAACTATCGTTGCTCACATCACGATAACGAATGTCTCTATCAGTAACATCTTCATCCGTGGTGACCGCCTAGTCGTCCTCGGAAACACGGGGATGTACTATGGATATCCTCTCCTTGAGGATGACATGATGGTGAAAAGCTCCCCACGCCCAGGGATGTGGTGGGGTGGTGTTTTCCAGACGGCGGTAAATGTCTATGACCTTAGTAATCGAGCAGCACCGTCCCTCACAAAAGAGATCAGAATCGATGGTGGCTACTTCGACGCTCGGTTAATCGATGAATACGTCTACCTGGTCGCCACTCAATACACCTATAACATCCTCTACGCAGTCGACAACACGAACTACACCTTAGACGTCCCAGAGATTCGCATCGATAACGAAACCAACAGTATCTCCCCTGATGACATCTACTATGTGGATGTCCCTGAGCTTTCAGATACCATGACCCATGTGATTTCCTTGAACCTTGATACCAACGATGTCGTGGAGAAAAGCTTCATGCTGGGAAGCTCCCAGACTATGTATGTCTCCCGAAACAACATCTTCCTTGCTTCTATTCATTACCCATACTACCCGATTCTCTATGATTCCGGAGCAGAGACCAACTCCGCTGCGGAGAACCAAGAGACAACCATCTTACATAAGATCTCCATTAACACCGGAGACATCACCTACATCGCACAAGGAGAAGTCCCTGGCGTCATCCTGAACCAGTTCTCCATGGATGAGCACAACGGGTTCTTCCGAATCGCAACCACCTCAGGGAACAACTGGATGGAAAACTCCCAGACCAGTAACAACATCTACATCCTCGATGACACCCTCACCCAGATTTCAAAGATAGAGAACATCGCTCCCGGAGAATCCATCTACGCGGCACGGTTCCTCGGAGACCGAGCCTACCTTGTGACCTTCGTCCAGGTCGACCCTCTCTTCACCATTGACCTTTCAGACCCGTTCAACCCACGGATCCTTGGAGAACTCAAGATCCCCGGGTATTCCGAATACCTGCATCCCTACGATGAGACCCATATCATTGGGATCGGAAAAGAAGTCGATCCCTCCATTGATGCGGATCTCGTTCACACTCCTGGAGCAATCTACTACACCGCCATCCTTGGTCTGAAGATCGCTTTGTTTGATGTGAGCGACATCGAAAATCCCGTCGAACAAGCCAAGATCGTGATTGGTGACCGTGGCACAGACAGCCCAGCCTTGTATGATCATAAAGCCTTCCTCTTCGACCGAGAAAAACAACTCCTCGTCATCCCTGTCAGCCTCTATGAGATCACCCAGGAAGTCAAGGACCGATACGTCGATAGCGAAGGCGCGGAAACCCTCTACGGAGATTTCACCTTCCAAGGCGCCTACGTCTACCATCTCAGCCTCGAGGACGGATTTGACTATCAAGGCCGAATCACCCATCAAAGCCCTGAACAGATGCAACACACCGAAGACTACTACTGGTACTGGGGCTCCTCTAGCACCGATATCACCAGAACCCTCTACATCGGAGATGTCCTGTATACGATCTCTGACTCGATGGTGAAGATGAACAACCTTGAGGATCTCAGTGAAATAGCCAGCATCAGCCTGACGTAGTTCATACTGAAGCGCAGATGAGAGAGGGAAGCTTCCATTCCTTTCCTCCTTCTCCTCCCTTCTTCCCTCTCTCATCAACGTTTTTTTTCCTCCTCCTCTTTTTATGCATAATTAATATTCCTCCTTATTTTTTTAATATAATATCTCCGGAAAACCTATTAAATGACAACCGATGGGGTGACCAGGGTGTCCCTCATGGCAGCCACACTAGGTATCCGACGTGAAGATAAAAACCGCTGGGAGCAACGAGTACCCCTCATCCCCAAACATCTCCAGCAATTACAAAAAGAACATGGGATTCAATTCATCGTTCAACCCTCACCTATCCGGGTGTTCAATGATTCTTCCTATCAAAAGATAGGCGCGACGGTTCAAGAAAACCTCTCCCCAAGCTCCGTGGTCTTCGCAGTAAAAGAAATACCACTGCCTGTTTTCGAGAAAAAAAAGACCTATGTGTTCTTCTCCCACACCATCAAGGGACAACACCATAATATGCCGATGCTAAAAAAAATGATGGAACTAAAATGCACCCTCATTGATTATGAGCGCATCGTCGATGAAAAAGGCAGACGTCTGGTCTTCTTCGGAAGATATGCTGGTCTGGCTGGCATGGTTGATACGTTATGGACCTTCGGTCGACGTCTCCATGCAGAACAGATAGACACTCCTTTTAATAAAATAAAACAGACAATTCATTACAAAGACCTTCGGGATATACAACGACATCTAGCTGTCATTGCCAAGGAAATCAGAACTACGGGTCTGCCCTCATCATTGACGCCATTGATCGTGGGTTTTACCGGGTATGGTCATGTCTCCAGGGGCGCCCAGGAGATTCTCGATCTCCTGCCCGTTGAAGAGATACAACCAAAAGACTTGAAAACCGTTTTTGCAAACCCCTCAAATAAAATTATGTATAAAATCGTGTTCAAAGAGGAACACATGGTTGAACCTCTCAATCAAGGCAAGGGATTTGATTTACAGGAATACTATCAACATCCAGAACGATATCGCCAGACTTTTGAACAATACATCCCCTCCTTATCAATCCTGATGAATTGCATCTTCTGGAGCCCTCAGTATCCAAGATTATTTACGAAACAATATGCAAAAACATTCTTTGAAACAAGCAAAAAACCACGCTTACGAGTCATTGGTGACATCAGTGCAGACGTCAACGGAGCGATTGAATTTACAGAGAAAACAACGACCCCAGACGCGCCAGTCTTTGTGTATAACCCTCGTACTGATTCTGTTCAAGATGGCTATGAAGGAGAAGGATTCGTGGTGATGGCGGTTGATAACCTCCCCTGCGAGCTTCCCAAGGAATCCTCAGAGTCATTTAGCGAAATCCTCACTCGCTTTGTCCCTGAGATCATGGACGCTGATTTTTCCGAATCCGATTTTGAGGTAGTCAATCTCCCTGCGGAGATTAAAAACGCGGTGATTCTCTATCAGGGGAAATTGACTCCCAATTATCAATACATCAACAAATATTTATAAGGTCATTTGATTCGCAGCAATGACCAAATCATCTCTTGGAGGCAGAAACAGATGAAGATAATACTTGTTCTAGGCGCAGGCATGGTCTCACGACCAATGATCCGATACTTACTCGATCAACCTAATTATCATGTCATCATGGCTAGCAGAACGGTCAGCAAAGCGGAACAAATGATTGATGGACATCCCCAGGGTGAAGCAATTTCTTTAGATGTCAACGATGTTAAAAAAGTCGAAGATCTTATCTCCAATGCCGATGTCGTCGTCAGTCTTCTTCCATACACCTATCATGTGAAGGTTGCAGAGATGTGCATACAGCACAAGAAACAGATGATCACCACTTCCTATGTCAGCGATGCGATGCGGGCACTAGACCAAAAAGCAAAGACCGCTGGTATCCTCATCCTAAACGAATGTGGTCTAGATCCAGGCATCGACCACATGTCTGCGATGCGGATTATCCATGAGGTGGAAAAGAAGAACGGAAAGGTCATCAGCTTCAAATCCACCACAGGTGCACTCCCAGCCCATGAGGCGAACAACAACCCGTTTGGGTATAAATTCTCCTGGTCCCCCCGCGGTGTTCTTCTCGCATCCCGCAACGCTGCAAAATGGCTCGAGAACGGCAAAGAAATCTCCATACCCGGGGAACAACTCTTCGAGAATTACTCTATTCAGAATGTCAAAGGGACTGGTGCGTTCGAGAACTACCCCAACCGCAATTCCATCCCCTATAAAGAAATCTACGGTCTGAAACACGCGCAGACCGTGTACCGAGGAACCTTCCGGATGACCGGATGGTGTGAGACCATCCGAGCGATCGTCGCCCTAGGCTGGTTAAGCGAAGAGCCTCCGAAAGGATTCACAGGAAAAACCTATGGGGATCTCACACGACACCTGATAGGCGTCAAACCAAAAGACGATCTTCCACAGATGACCGCGAAATACCTCGGGCTCAAACCGTATGCCGCTATTCTCAAACGACTCCAATGGCTCGGTTTGTTCGGAGACGAACCATTATCCGCAGATAAAAACAATCCCCTGGATTACCTCAATGTCCTTACCTTGCAGAAGATGTCCATGGGACCTCATGAGCGAGACATGGTCGTCATGCACCATGAGTTCATCGCTGAATATAAAACAAAAAAAGAATACATCACCTCGACATTGGTCGATTATGGGATCCCTGATGGAGATACCTCTGTTGCACGCACCGTGGCGTTACCTGCAGCTATCGCGGTAAAAATGGTCCTCAATAAACAAATCACCCTCACGGGAGTTCATATCCCGGTCATCCCGGAGATCTATAACCCGATCCTGGATGAGCTCGAGGGACTCGGTATCACCTTCAAAGAGAAAACAGAACCATTGAAGTAGTGAAAGAATCAAATGTTACAGAGGACCGATATTATTTTATAACACCGAAGGATACCGCTCAAACACAGAAGAAACCTATTTTCAGGGGTAATGATCAGATGAGCGTAAAACCAACAGCGGTCCATGCGACACTTGGGAAATACATGCTTGCCGACGGATTTGACCTTGTTCTTGACCTGAAGAAGAGCAAAGGAAGCCGGATCTACGATTCACGGACCGGACGATACTTCCTTGATGGTTTCTCGTTTTTCGCGACAGCACCAATCGGATGTAACCATCCTGCGATGACCGCCCCAGATTTTATTAAAAAAATGGGTGAAATCGCTGTCAACAATCCCACTAACTCCGATGTATACACAGTTGAAATGGCTGAGTTCGTCGACAGCTTCGCCATACATGCGATGCCACAACACTTCCATCACCTGTTCTTCATCGCTGGAGGAGCACTCGCGATAGAGAACGGAATTAAAACAGCCTTTGATTGGAAGATACGAAAAAACCTGGACCGAGGTTTAGGAAAGAAAGGAAGGCAAGTTATCCATTTCAAAGACGCATTCCATGGGCGAACCGGATATACCCTTTCCATGACCAATACGTTTAACATGAACAAGACAAAATATTTCACGAAATTCAACTGGCCACGCATAGACAACCCAAAGATACGATTCCCTCTCACCGACGCAAACCTCAAAGATGTACAAGAACGAGAAGAACAAGCAATCTGTCAGATAAAAGAAGCGGTTGCTCAGAACCCTGATGATATCGCTGCACTCATCATAGAACCCATCCAAGGTGAAGGAGGAGATAACCATTTTAGAAAAGAATTCTTCCAAAGACTACGAACACTCTGTGATGAACATGAAATGATGTTCATCGTCGATGAAGTGCAATCCGGTGTTGGATTGACCGGGAAGATGTGGGCGTATCAACATTACGACATCGAACCAGACATCCTTGCTTTTGGAAAGAAAACACAGGTCTGCGGCATCATGGTCAGCAATAGAGTCGATGAAGTGAAAGACAATGTGTTTGCAGTCCCAAGCAGACTCAACTCCACGTGGGGTGGGAATCTTGTTGACATGGTCCGCTGCCAAAAATACCTGGAGATCATAGAAGAGGAGCATCTGGTGAAAAACGCAGAGATCCAAGGAAAACGACTCCTTCAAGGATTAGAGGCAATCGAAAAGAAATATTCACAAAAAATCTCTAATACCCGTGGGAAAGGTCTGATGTGTGCTTTTGATTTGCCAACCCCTGAGCTACGCGATGCGCTTCAGAGTAAATTGTATGCCAATGGTCTACTTGTTCTGACTTGCGGGTCTGTCACCATTCGATTCCGACCGCCCTTGAATATTTCCTCTGAAGAGATAGACGAAGCATTGTCCATCGTTGAAAAAACTGTTAAAGCATTCTAGAAAAAATCATAAGGATATCTTATCCCGCATATACGGGAGGATATCCTGTATTTTTATCCGTTCTTGCTTGGTGGTGTCTCGATGTCGGACCGTTACTTGAGTATCATTTAATGAATCATGATCGACAGTGATACAGAACGGGGTTCCTACCTCATCCATCCGAGCGTATCGCCGTCCGATTGTCCCACTTTCATCATAGAACGTGCTAATACCAGCTGCTCTGAGATCGGTATCGAGTTTTTTCGCGATTCGAATCAGATTCTCATCATTGATTAAAGGGAAAACACCGGTTTTGATGGGTGCAACCTTCGGATTGAGTTTCAATATCGTATATTCCTCGTCTTTTTTCTTCTCCTCGACATAGTTATGCTCAAGGATGAAATACAACACCCGGTCGATCCCATACGATGGTTCGATGACATGGGGAACGAATTTCTCCCCCGTTTGTTTTTCTCTGACCTCAACGATGTCGTAACAATCCTTTGGAACCTCAAGAATCTCACCGTCGATGGTGACGGTGACCTTTTTGATGGTTGCTGCATCCATCTGGTCTAGCTGTTCCTTGATTTTTCCTGCTTTCCCACCAAACCGTGGACCAAGCATGTTCATCTTAGGAACCACCTTCTTCATTAGGACTTCCTTCGGTTGTTCGAACGGCCGTATCGCATACATATCCACGCTTGAGGATTCGATATGTGCGTTCAAGTCATAGGCAGACCGGTCCGCGATTCCGACGCATTCCACCCAGCCGAACCGTTCACTATACAACTCGGCATCCCAGCATTCGGTTGCGTAATGGGCTAGTTCGTTTGCCGCGTGTTTCCGGAACCGGAACTTTTTAGGGTCCACCCCTGCGGTGAGAAGGAACTCCTGGGTAAGGTACACATAGTAGGCTAATGCTTGATTGTTGATGATCTTGTTTTTAACGGCATCAGCAACTGAGACTTTCATTTCTTTTTCATTATCAAATAAAAATAATTGTTTTTCTTTAATCGTATCAAACAAGGGATGAGTCTTATCCTGCGGGTCGAAGAATACCTCTGCCTCGGCCATGGAGAACTCCCGTTGGCGTAGGGTCCCCTGTCGAGGGGAGATTTCGTTCCGGTATCCTCTGCCGATTTGAACCACTCCGAAGGGGAGATTCTTCCGTCGATACTGATAGAGGAGATGGAAGTTTGTAAAAATCCCTTGTGCGGTCTCTGGCCGGAGGAATGCTTTCCGTCCTTCTCCGATGCCGATGGTTGTTGAGAACATCAGATTGACAGGATGCGCATCTTGCAGTGTTGTTTTGCAGGTGGGGCAGAGAATCTTGTTTTCCTTGACTGCTTCCTCGATTGGTGTTCCTTTTTCGATTATATCTTCGACTTTGTAGGACCGTTTACAGCGGCTGCAATCAACAGTGAGATCTGTGAATTCTTCGACATGGCCAGAGGCTTTGAGGACCTCATAAAGGGTGATGGTTGGTGTGCTAATCTCCACGCAATTATCTTGCAAGAGGTAGAAGCGTCTCCAGAGGTTCTCAACATTATTCTTTAATTGAGAACCAAGTGGCCCGTAATCATAAAACCCTGCGATACCGCCGTAGATCTCAAAGGATGGATAAATGAATCCTCTGCGTTTGGCTACCATCATGATTTTATCGTAGATATCCTGAGGCATCAGTGGAATCCTCCTATGTTAGGAAAAGGGAATTCATTTGGAGGATTTAAACATGCATGCCATAAGGTCGATATCGGTGACCATCCCAAGCAATCTGTTCTCTGGGCTGACCACTGGGACATGACTGATTTTGTTTTTCATCATCTTGCGAGCGATTTCAGAGATCGGGTCGTTCTTGTATGCTTTGATGACGTTGGTGATCATGATTTCTTTGACAGCGACTGGTGGGAGATCGACCTTTGTTGTGGAATAATACAGACGGATCGTATCTCGGATTCCTTCCCAGGTCCAGTCATCCTCATCTCCACCCATGCCAAGGTTCGTCTGTGACACACTCTCTTTGATGTGGCTAAGTTTGAACAGATCACCTTCACTTACGATACCCCCTAGCTCGCATTCTTTATTCAGAATCGGTAACGCGGTTTCACTGGTAACGTTGATGATTTCCATAATGATGGTGATGGGTGTTTCCTGATAGACGGGGACAAGGTTTCGTGTAAAATAATTATCAACGATATCATCGTAGGAGTCATCCAGCGCCTTCAGGACATCCGTGGGACTGATGATGCCGACAAGGTTTTTGCGTTTATCAATGACCGGGAGTCCGTGGATTCGGTTTTCATATAGAAGTTTTGCTGCTGCCGAAAGGTCATCGTCTTTCTGAACCGTGATTGGTTTAGTGCTCATGATAAGTGCGATTTGCTCCTCGTCAGGGTTTTTGAAGATATCGGAACGAGTCAGAACGCCAGCGACTTTCTTGGTGTCTTTCTTCAGGATTGGCATGCCAGAGACGTTATGTTTTGCTAGAATTTTCAATGCTTCTCTGATGGTTCCAGGCACGTATCCTACAATCAATTCTTTTGACATTGCGTTTTCTACTTTCATCATTGTTTGTCCCTCTCGTCCCTACCTATTCTGAGGCATAAATTAGTTTTAAAGAGTCCCTCTCTAAAACGATGTATTTTTCTGATAGGTCGCGAGCCTGAATGCAGTCAGTTAAATTTAAAGCTTTCCTTGGAGTGAACGTGACCATTGTCAACAATTCTTCAATGGTGAATGTGGTATTCTTTCGTAACACGTTCACCTCCTCAAGAACATCAGGGGTGTTGATCATCCCATTGTCAGTGCCAAGTAGGAGGGTGACACCGATTTTTCTCATGAGCTCCAGGTTGTGTTTCAGACGGAAAAACAAATAGGATCGTGGGCAGAGGACAATAGGTATAGATGCTTCTTTTACTCGTTGAAGGTCTGCGGGTGTCGCGGCTATCATATGTATGAGGAGGTTTGGTTTTAAATTCAGGATCTGGTCGATATCTTCCCGTTCCACCTCGCTTGCATGCAATGCGAACAGTTTGTTTTTTTTTCGGACATGGGTTGCGACTTTTTCGATTTCCGAAGGCTCCCAGTCCGAGATGCTGCTCAGACCAATCCCGTTTGAGTTTTCTAGGAGCTGGTTCAGCTCATCCTTGTCATAGGTCATCTGAGCGGGGCGTGAAAGGATGACTGCTTCCATAGGACAGTGTTTCAGGGCTTTGCGTATTTGATAAATCCCTAGGAAGCCTCCTTCCCGGAAGTCACAGAAACAGGAGGTGCCACTGGTTCGCATCTCTTGGAGGGAGTCTTGTATCCCTCTCAGAATCTCTTGCTCCGTAGCTTGTTTTAACATGCGATGCTTCAGCCCACCCGGGGGGGCTACCAGTTCTTTAACATTGCGGGGTAGCTGAAGATGATGGTAGCGGATGAATGAGTCACCAAGATGGGTATGAGCATTGATGCAGGTGGGAATAATTAGACCAGTTGCTATTGGTTTTTTAGGTGTAGTACCTTTTTCAAGCCCCCCAACCATTGAGTGGTCCTCTACTCTGAGATGCCCGGTCACAAACCCATCTTCTGTAAGTATCTCACCGGATATAAACTCCATATGAATCAGGATAAGAGCAAAGTGTTTTTAATCCTTTTTTATCTCCATTTGCCTTTCTTCTTGAATGAGAATAGAAATATTTTTGAATACCCCGTCTGATTTCTCTTCCTCTCTTCAATGCATCTGAAGAACCATACGGTCTTATGTATTCCAAAGAGATTAGAGGAGAGATGAGATGGTAAAACATGATGGCAAATGATAGTGAAAAGATCGCGTCTGTCGATAAGGCAAACATGCTTGATGGACTCGCCCGTTTCCCAGAGCAAATCAAAGAATCCTTAGCAATCGCAGAAACCGTGGAGCGATTTAATTTCCTCAAAGTTGATAATGTGATCATTGCAGGCATGGGAGCCTCAGCGATCTCAGGGGATATCATGGCAAGTCTATTTCGGGATAAACTGGATGTGCCTCTGATCGTCAACCGCGACTATGATCTCCCGAAATGGGTCAATAAGGATACCCTGGTCGTTTGCATCAGTTATTCAGGAAACACAGATGAGACCCTTAGTTCCTTTAAAATCGCGTATCAGAAGAAATGTAAAATCATCTGCATCTCTACTGGAGGGAAGCTTCAGGAACTAGCGGAAAAAAGACAGGTGCCTTTCGTGAAGATTCCATCAGGGATTCAGCCCCGCGCGGCGACCGCGTATTTATTGTTCCCGTCAATTATTTTCCTAAAGAAGATTGGTTTGTTGAAAACAACCATCGAGGCGGACATCGAAGAGACCATCGAGATAACTAGGGAATTCGTCACCATGAACAACAAGACTGTCCCTGAAGAGATGAACCAAGCCAAGCAGATAGCCCGGAAAATCCATAACACCATCCCGCAGATCTACGGATGGGGTATTTACACGCCGATTGCGGTTCGCTGGCGCCATCAACTCAATGAGAACAGCAAGATCATCGCTCGCACTGATATCGTCCCAGAATGCAACCACAATGATATCGTAGGCTGGTCCCAAAATCCAGACATCTCGAAACAGTTCTCCTGTATCCTGCTCCGGGACAAGGAAGAGGAAAGCATTGACTTAACGACCCGGTTAAACTTCATGCGTGACCTGTTCCATAACACCGCAGGCTCGGTCCTTGAAGTCCAATCAAAAGGGAAGAGCCAATTAGCAAAAATGATGTATCTCATGTGTCTTGGGGATTTCACCAGTTGTTATCTTGCAGTGTTACGAGGGGTCGACCCAAGCCCGGTGGACATCATCACAGAACTCAAGAAACGTCTCGCAGAAAAATAGTAACAAAAAATGGTTCATTCCTTTACCTGAATTTCTTCACAAAACATAAATATGTATTACCACATCTTCGCCTGGTAGCACTCAAAAGATGTTGATGAGGATTCCTGTGTATAAAAAAACACTTACAAGTTTTCTCTGTCTTCTTCTACTCCTCCTCATAGGAACTATGATAGTTTCAACCCCGGCCGATGCTCAAGATGAACCAACGCTAATCATCGAAGTGTACGATTCAAATGACTGGAATGAAAGCACGGGCAATATCGTTTTTGAAGGGCATAGCTATGACATCAGCGTCGGTACTGAGGAAGAAATAGTTGTTTTCGGGGTCAACATCACGGTCCTTGAAAACACGTATACGACAAACCTCACGAGACCCTTTATTACCATAGAAATCCCCTCTTTTGAGACAACCGATTCGTTCACCATCACCGCGAGAAAAGAAGGATATCAAAACGGTTTAATCGATATGAATGTGTTAAAAGGAGAATTATCCATACAGACGAATCGAACCCTGGTCAATGAGAACACTCGATTCTCTGTTACGGTTACAGACCAAGACAATACCCCCATTGAAGGTGCGTTTGTATACGTAACAGAGGATGCATCTCCACTGCTCACGGACCCTGATGGAAGAACGATAGCACAAGCACCAGAAATCGAAGTGCTCACCACAGCCACTATTGAAGTCATTAAAAGTGGATATCTCCCCGGCTCAACAACCATCCGGATAGAAAATGTCGAGGGAAGCATTTTCAACTTTTCTGAATCAAAGTTCCTACAGATACTCCCAGTTCTCCTTGCTATCCTCGTCGTCATTATCGCAGTCATCTACGTTCTCATAAAAAAAAGAAGAGAAACCCCAACACCAATCGTACATACACGAACAAAAATAGCAGACGAATCAGTTACTCGTCATACTGAGAAACACCCGCGATCCAAACAAGAACAAGCAAGGTATCCCGAAAAAGACAGACGGACCATTTCCACCTCCACGACAGAATCACGTGTCGAGGAAATACGAATCCCTGTACAGATGAAGAAGAAAGAAACAACCATTCTGCCTGAAGAGCAGGGTCATATACAAGATGCTGAGGAAGAACCCAAGCATCCAGATGACTGGTTCAAAGGACAAGACTATATGCGATACAAGATTGACGAACTCACAGGAAAAATCGATCAAAAAACAGATGGTAAATGGTTCGAGGGAGAACAAGATACGAAATACAAGGTCGATGAGGCATTAAAGAAAAACCTCAAAAAGAAAAAGAATGACTAGGATCTGGTGGAAAAGGAAACAGGATTTATCCTCATTCCGCCTTATCGCTTTTAACCAATTATTTTATTAGCAAGAGAGCATTCAACCTGTTTGAATAGTCTGATTCCTTATGCAACTCCTCTTTGAACTCTCAAAAGAACATACGACGCTTCCAGCAGCAGAAGCCATCGCCTCGATGAATGCAGAAGAGCTAAAGACAAATATCATCAGCTCAACTGAAGATATCCTTTTAGTAGAAACACAAACAAATAATACAACAATCAATAGAATTTCACAACGTCTTGCGTATAGCTTCATGATAGATGAACTGTTATTCTCCTGTCCTGCGACCATGGACATACTCCTTCGAAACGCTCGCAATCACCCGATAACAGCTAAAGGATCAATCGCTATCCGATGTAAAAACCGCTCGAAACATATTGATTCAGAACTCCTCATCGACCAGCTAGGAGACGTCTACACGAAAAACAGACCGGTCAATCTTACAAAACCTGATATAGAACTCCGAGCTGTAATCACAGAAAACATTGCGTATCTTGGTATAAAAAAAGCAGCGATTAACACGAGTCATTTTCAACAACGACGAGGTCATTTCCGACCATTCCTATCTCCCATCACTCTTCATCCAAAGATAGCCCGAGCGATGGTGAATCTCACCCAGGTAAAAAAACAACAAACCCTCCTTGACCCTTTTTGTGGAACAGGGGGTATCCTCATTGAAGCAGGACTGCTCGGTGTGAATGTCATCGGAAGTGACATCGAACAGAAAATGATCGATGGCAGTCGAAAAAACCTTGACTTTTATCAGATAAAAAAGTATCATTTATTTTGTATGGATATAGCAAATATCATCCAATACGCTCCATCAGTTGATGCGATAGCAACTGATTTTCCCTATGCTCGATCTACAACAACCAAAGGAGAAAAAATCGCAAGTCTCTATGATCGTGCTTTCGAAACAATCGCTCATGTTCTAAAAAAGAAAAAATATGCGGTTATCGGAGTCTCAGACCAGGAGATACGAACTATCGGAGAACAATATCTATCTCATGTAGGAACCTACGCAATAAAATCCCATCGAAGCCTTACACGATATTTTGTTGTTTATAAAAACGAATGAAATCACTTGATAAAAGAGCCCCTCTCAAGGAGGACAATAATTTTATATAACATATGACACTATATAAATAGGAAGGCGAATTTCATCTGCTGAAAAAAAGATTGTGGCTCGGAATTACATTCCTCTTAATGATAGTACTATCGATTCCATCACAAGGTTTACATAATCCTGCAAAATCACAACCTTCAATTGTAGTTAGTACCATCCTTTATGTCGGAGGAAATGGACCAAATAATTATACAACCATTCAACAAGCCATTAACGATGCAGACAATGGAGATATTGTATTTGTTTATAGCGACTCCTCGCCCTATTATGAACACATCACTGTTAACGTATCCATTCATCTAAAAGGGGAAAATAACACAACAACCATCCTCGATGGGGAGAACCAGGGGGATGTCGTTCTCCTCACCACAGATAATATCACAATTTCTGGTTTTACGGTGCAACATAGTGGTGATACCGCGAAAACGGATGCAGGAATTGAATCACGGTCTGATAGAAACCTTATCACGAGGAATCGAATCCTCCAGAACGGGGCGTATGCGATTGGAATTTTCCTGAATGAATCAAAAGAAAACCTTGTCACAGAAAACCTTATCTCCGAGAACGGTCGAGAAGGTCTCTTTCTTCAAAATGCGCGGGATTGTTTAATTCAAAATAATGTCTTCACAAAAAATGGCCATTGTGCAGTGATTGTCTCCTCCTCTGAACGAAATATTATTACGAAGAACAACATGACCGAGAATTATGCAGCTGTAAGTCTTTGGCCAGGGGCGATAAATAATGAAATTTCCTGGAACCTCATACGGAATCAAGAATACAGTGGTGTAGGAATCTGGCCGGGAGCAGATCAAAATCTGCTACATCATAATTATCTGAGTAATATCTCCCTCTATGGGTTCATCATCACAAATGCAAAAAGAAACATCATTGCGAATAACACCATCTGGGGCAGCAACGAAGGGATCCATCTTATTTGTGCAAATTCAACAACCATCAAATTCAATAATTTCATCGGAAATAACATAAGTGCTTTCTTCGAGAATTCCTCAATAAATCGTTGGAAACAGAATTATTGGGATGACCATCAGGGGATATGGCCGAAGTGTATCAAGGGTTACATGAGGATTCCCTGGAACAAAACAATCGTTGTTTGTTGGTTCAACCTAGATTGGTGTCCAGTAAAAAAACCATATGAAATCCCAATTGTAGGAGCTGATGTCCGATGAAGAAAACATTCCCGCGGGTTTGTTCATTCCTTTTAATTTCTCTTATCCTAGTATCTACAGTTGCTTCTTCATCATTAGCTTATACTCAACAACCTCCTCGTTTAATAAAACTAGATGGTAATATCTTATATGTTGGCGGTTCGGGTCCTGGGAACTATACCACTATTCAGGATGCAATAGATAATGCATCAGAGGGAGACACCGTGTTTGTTTACAGTGGAGTATACGAAGAACATATCCTTATTACGAAATCAATACAATTAATAGGTATTCAAAATAGTACTACCATCATAGATGGAGTCGAGTGGGGTACTGTTGTCACTATTAATGCCAAAGATACAATACTAAAAGGATTTACTATCCAAAACGCCAAAAGTGACATCCAAGCAGCTGGTATAAAAATATCAAACACAGAAAATGTATCCATTACGGAAAATATCATTCAGAATAACCCCGCGATTGGAATTTTTCTTCAAGGTCCTGATACCAAGAAAATCACGATTATCCAGAATACAATTCGCAACAATTCCTTTGGGATATATATCTTTAATTGTCCACAATCCCTTATTCAGGCAAATACCATCAACAATAACCAAGAGGGAGTCTATATTGTTGGCTCCATTGCTTCAGCAATAGATAGCAACACAATTTCCAATAGAGGTCTTGGAATACATATAGAAAATTCTTATAATGTCTTAATAAACAGAAATTGGGCTGTCAACAACGCAAACGGAGTCTATGCTTTTAACTCCTCAGATGTAGTATTTTCAAACAACACCATTGGATGGAACCGCTGGTACGGCTTATGGACAAAAGATTGTTCTGAAAATACCATAAATCAAAATGAAATCTTAGGCAACGTCGATGTCGGTCTATTCCTAGAATCTTCCTATGATACAACAGTAAGTAATAATATCGTATGGGATAACGATAATGGCATCTATCTAAAGGACTCAGCTGGGAACCTCATCCAAAAAAATAATCTACGAAATGATAAAGTTAATGGATGTTTCGTGGCTCATACCCTACTTCATCGACGTAACATCTGGAAAATGAATTACTGGGAACGAGCACGATTATTCCCCTACCCTGTCCTCGGATATATAAAATTGGAAAAAACCACGATATCATGGATAAACATCGATTGGGCTCCCCTCTCACAACCGCCTCAACCCTCCAGTATAAAAAAACTCACTTATCAGAATTCTATTCTTTACGTTGGGGGAAACGGACCTAATAATTACAGCTCAATCCAAGCTGCTATCAATGACGCGCAGGCCAATGATACTATCTATGTCTTCAATGGGACTTACTATGAAGCGGTTCTGATTAACAAACCTCTTCAGTTAGTTGGAGCGGATAAAATAACGACCCTTCTTCTGGGAAATGGAACAAGAGATATTCTTTCAATTCAATCTGACTATGTAACAATTAAAAATTTTAGCATTCAAGACGGTCATTTCAATATCCTGGTGAATCATTCTTCCTATGTAAGTATCAAAAACAACGATATTGGAAGCGGTCTACACGGGGTATCCATCCAGAACGACTGTCACAATATTGCCATCGATAATAACTCATTCCTTGAGAATGTCTATGGTCTCCGTATATTCTATAGCACGGAAACCACGATTTCGAATAATAATTTTTACAGTTTTAAAATCAACGCTTTTTATTTTGGCACAAAACTTTCCCATGGCTTGCATCACTGGTCCCACAATTACTGGGAGGAAGCCCATTCCCTCCCTTATCTGATTCATGGAAAAATCAGAATTGGTGATTTTTCTCTTATTTGGTTCAATATTGACTGGACACCAAGGACTACCCCTTTGTAGAAGAAATCATCAGATAGGTTTAAATACCAAAAACAATATTAAAAGCACATTCAGGAGGAAGATATTATGAAATATGATGGAAAAAAAATAATTGGAGCAGGTGTGTTATTCATATTACTTGTCATAAACGTCGGATCCATTGGAATAACTTCTCAAAAAAACAACCCTCAACCTTTAGGGATATTAGAATATGAACCAAGAATTCATGATTTTGGAGATATGTATGAGGGAGAAACCAATAGTACCATTTTTGATATTTGGACTAGTGGAGGATGTTGTGAACTTATTTTTAATCTCACATGGGATTGCCCTTGGGTTACAGTATTTCCAACGAGCGGGGTGACGAATGGGGAACATATTCCAATAACAGTTACTATTGATACCACAGGATTGGACAGCGGTTTATATGGATGTGACATACAAATCACTACCAATGGTGGTGGTGATGGAATATTCAATGTCACTTTGAATATCATTTCTCATACCTATCCTGCATTGGCATTTTATCCACAATCTCATTATTTCGGTGTTTTAATGGAAGGGGTAACAGAAGAAACCACGTTTGAGATCTGGAACAGTGGTACCGGGACTGTATCATATGAATTATCCTGGGATGAACCATGGGTATCAGTCTCACCAACGAGCGGATCTTCATCTGGTGAACATGACCTTATTACGGTTACCATCGATACGACCGGGCTTCCTTTAGGCTCCTCCCAAGAATCCTACATTGATATCACATCGAATGGTGGGAATAAAGTGTTCGCGTTATGGGTGATTATTGGAACGACACCCAATGTAGAGATTGAAAATATCACCGGCGGGTTATTCCGGATTAATACAATAGTAACAAATACAGGCACTGAGGATGCGGTTGGTCTTGAATGGAAGATTTCACTGAGTGGAAATGGCCTCATTCTGATGGGAAAGGAGACGACGGGGAAATTATCGATTCTGCCTATCGGGGAGGAACGAACCATCTCCTCAGGATTAATTTTTGGTCTTGGTGATGTTGAAATAACAGTCAGTCTCCAAAACCCTGAGTCACTCCCTATCGTCCAAAAGACTCCTGCTAAACTGTTTTTATTCTATATTAAGATTTAAGAACGGTCTGATGCGGGATATCTACCCTCATTTTTTTCCTTTTTTTTTTAGCCAGTTCAAACCAAAATGCTTTTACACCCAGAGGGAGTATCTGTCCTGTATATGACTCAGTTACGAATCATCTTTCTTGGGACTGGTGGAAGCTGGCCAACCGTGAAACGGAACGTTTCCTCAGTAGCGGTGAAACGAGGCAGTGAAATCATCTTGTTTGATTGCGGGGAGGGGACCCAAAGACAATTCCAACAATCCAACCTCAGTTACATGCAGATATCAAAAATCTTCATCACGCATTTCCATGGTGATCATTTTCTTGGGTTGCCTGGTCTGATACAAACCATGCAGTTAAACGACCGCGATAAACCACTACATCTCTATGGTCCCAAAGGGATGGAAGAACTAACACATCAATTACTGACATTAGGATATTTTCGCCCGTCCTATCGGATTATAAGTCATGAGATAACAGATGGAGAAGACATCAAATTCGATGGATACAATATCACTGCTTTAAAGGTGAATCATAATGTCCCTGCTCTTGCCTATCGTTTAACCGAATCTCAACGTGCAGGGAAGTTTAACAAACCAAAAGCTTTGAAACTGGGAATCCCGGAAGGTCCCTTGTTTAGCAAATTACAAAAGGGACAGACCGTCACGCTTCCGAGTGGTGAAAAAATCACCCCAGACATGATCCTAGGTCCTTCCAGGAAAGGACGAACAATCGTCATATCTGGTGATACGAAACCCTGTGAGCAGATCATTGATTTTTCAAAGGATGCTGATATCCTTATCCATGAGAGCACGTTTGATTCGAAGCTTCAGGAGATCGCACGTGAGTATGGGCATACGACTGCTTCTCAGGCGGCAGAGATAGCAAAAAAAGCCAAGGTGGAGAAACTTTTTTTAATACATATCAGCCCACGGTATCTTGATTTTCATGTCCTCGAGGAGGAAGCACGCAGTGTCTTTGCACCGTCTTACGTCCCAAGGGATTTTCAGGAAATCGAAGTGAAATTAAAGAAATAAAACAGAGACTTATTCCATTGTTATTCGGTATGTGGTTTGGCAAAGAAGGTTGTCGCGATTTTATAAAGATCCATGTCTACCGTTCTGAGTTTTGTGACTGATTCAGTTAGATCAACGGGTACGATTTTATAACCTCGTAAGGCAACCATCTTCCCGAAATGTCCGTTCTTTACAAGATCGACTGCTTCGACACCATATCTGGTGGCAAGAACCCTGTCATACGCGGTCGGGGATCCACCCCGTTGCACATGGCCCAGGACCGTGAAACGGGTCTCCACACCAAGTCGTTTTTCGATTTCTTTTGCAAGACACTGCCCGATACCACCCAGACGTATATGACCAAACTCATCTTTTTCCTCTGATAAGGTCTCAAAGTGATCCGCATCGATTGGTTTTGCTCCCTCTGATGCGACCACGATGCTGAATTTTTTGCCAGTATCATGTCGTGCTTTGAGGTTTTTACAGACATCGTCGATACGGAAGGGGATCTCTGGGATGAGAATCTCATCTGCGCCCCCGGCGATTCCTGAGACCGTCGCGATCCATCCTGCATGTCGACCCATGACCTCTAGTACCATGATCCGATGATGTGATTCTGCTGTCGTATGGAGCCGATCAATCGCATCTGTCACAATGGAAACCGCCGTGTCGAACCCAAACGTGTAATCCGTCCCTGAGATATCGTTATCAATCGTCTTGGGGACACCGACAACAGGGACTCCCATTTTATGGAGCTTCAATGCAACCCCCAGGGTGTCTTCACCGCCGATTGCGATGAGGGCGTCGATTTTGAATTTCTTCATGTTTGCAAGAAGTTTATCGACGTTTTTCTGATCCTTGAACGGGTTGGTTCGGGACGTCCCAAGGATTGTTCCTCCTTTGGGTAAAATACCGGAGATATGTTGGTCGGTGAGTGGGAGGACGTTTCCTTCTATAAGACCTTTCCATCCATCGAGGATACCAAGCACCTCCCATTGGTATTTTAATGATTTTTTCACCACTGCTCGTATCACTGCATTTAAACCTGGGCAATCACCGCCGCCAGTTAAGATGCCTATTTTTTTCATGCTTCCCCCTCGTTAAATACTCTGTTGAAACCCGTTATCCTCAAACTATTTAATAAAGTATGGTTTTTTATTAAAGGCACTCTTTATTTTTCTCCTCTGGAATGAAAACAAATTAAAACATGGTTTTGTTTCAGGTGGATAATCAAAGGAAACAATGAGTATGGTGTCGCATAAAATAGATCTCTCTGGAAGCTTTTCTTCTCAAACAAGTGAAGAGTTATTTACCTTGTTTCAGTCATCCTCACAGGGTCTTTCTGAAGCGGTTGTTGAGGAACGACTAAGTCTTTATGGACCCAATGAATTTGCAAAAGCACATAAGAAATCCATTTTTCGAAAAATCCTTGAAGCACTCATCGAGCCAATGGCTCTTATTTTGATTATCGCCGCTCTTCTTTCCTATTTTATCATACAGGATGCTATTGAGGCGGTCGCGATTGTCGCAGTTGTCCTCATTAACACTATTATCGGGTTGATTCAGGAAGGAAAAGCCGAGAAGGCAGCTGAAGAGCTCAAAAAGATACTCTCCCCGCAATGTAAGGTCATCCGTGATGGTAACGTTGATGTGATTGCTTCTAAGTTTTTAGTGCCTGGGGATATTATTGTGTTTGAATCGGGGGATATCATCCCAAGTGATGCTCGGCTTGTGGAGGCAACTGATCTTCTGGTGGATGAGGCGCATCTTACTGGTGAAAGTGAACCTATCCAAAAAACTGTGCATCCTATTGCGGAAAAAAACCTAAAGCTATACGAAATGAAAAACATTGTGTTTGCCGGCAGTAAAGTCCTGAATGGTCATGCGAAAGCCCTTGTCGTAAAAACAGGGAATGTCACAGAAATCGGGAAAATTGCGGTGAACATCCAAGAAGCTGAAGAAGAACGCACACCTCTTCAGAAGAAAATGGACCGTGAAGTGAAAGCCCTTGTCGTTTTAGCTATCGTTGCTCTCGTTTTGGTGTTAGTCATGGGGCAACTGAGAGGGACAGACCTTGGGTTTTCTATACTTCTAGCGATCAGTATATTAGTTGCGGTTTTCCCTGAAGGGTTACCTGCTTCTTTGACTATTGCATTGAGTCTTGCTATGGAGCGATTAGCAAAAAACTCTGTGATCATCAAACAGCTTTCATCGGTGGAGACGCTGGGCAATGTTGATTATATTTGTACTGATAAGACGGGGACAATCACCAAGCATGATATGACGGTGAAGGAGTTTTTCATCGGAACAAAATTTCATGTGATGGCAGATGTCTTCAAGATGATTGCTGAAGGAAAATCAGCGTTACTTCATGATCTGTTTCTCACCTCGGTGCGATGTTCGACAGCGCAAGTCGTCGAACAGGACGGGAACATCATCAAGGAATTAGGGGATCCAACAGAGATTGCTTTGATCAAAGCATCCATATTAAATGGTTTCAAACCGAATCAATTTGACTCGTATACGATTCTTGATAGTGTCCCATTTTCCTCGGAGCTGATGTTCTCAGCGATTCTTACGAAAGATGCGCAGGGGAAACATGATATCTACATCAAAGGTGCCCCGGAGAAGATTCTGAGATTCTGTTCCTCGTATTATATCGATGGAAAAATACAGACGTTGGACGATCATCAGGTTCAACATATCCTGAAAGAGTTGAACACTCGTTCTGAGAAAGGATTCCGTCTCATTGGTTTTGTGAAGAAGTCTAATGTTGGGGATATTCAGAAGGTTGATGTGAATACTCTAGCAGAATTCACGTTTCTTGCGACTGCCGCTATCTATGATCCCCCGAAAGATGAAGTCAAGCAGATGATTCAGGAGACAAAAGAAGCAAACATCAACGTGGTCATGATAACTGGGGACAGCATTAAGACTGGTTTTTCTATTGCTGAGAGTGTTGGTATCGCTTCCAGTATCGATCAGGCGATTGAGGGGAAGGATCTTGAGCAGCTTTCTGATGAGGAATTCGAAGATCGTGTTGAGACGCTTCGAGTGTATTCTCGGGTGGCGCCCCTTGATAAATTAAAGATAGTGGAAAAACTCCGAGCAAAGAACCATATTGTTGCGATGACTGGTGATGGTGTTAATGATGCACCTGCGTTGAAGAAAGCTGATGTGGGTATCGCCATGGGTCGTGCGGGGACGCAAGTATCACAAGAAGCGGCAAATATTATTCTCACTGATGATAATTTTTCTGTTATTGTGAAGGCGGTTGAGGAGGGTCGTCGCGTTTATCAGAACCTTAAAAAACTCATTCGCTACCTGATTACGAACAACATCGGTAAGGTGGTTGGTATCCTCGTGGCACCACTCTTTGGTTATCCTGTCCCTTTGATGCCGTTACAGTTACTTTGGTCGAATGTGATTATGGAATCGTTCCCGAGTATCGGGGTGAGTACGGATTCTGCCGATAAGGAGATCATGAAACGGAATCCTTCGAAAATGTCTGA
>JALOTN010000002.1 GCA_025457885.1 Thermoplasmatota archaeon
GACCCATGTCGTCACCAACACAATCACATCATATCATATATTAACAGTTTCTTTGCCAAAAACAGCCCCTGCTGGATATTATGATCTCTCGGTTTATCTCTATAATTCAACCGGTGAAATTGATAATATTCTCGATAATAGTTATGATCAGGGTATTTACGCAGATGACTCTTACTATGTAAATAATATTCTCCTATCACCCTCCAATGATGCTCCCACGCAACCAACTACACCAAACGGACCAACAGATATCGACCCTTGGCTCCTTCATTTCTATTCAACTAGTTCAACGGATTTAAACGATGATCGTATTCGGTATCAATGGCAATGGACAGAAGGGAATAATGACAATTGGCAGTTAGTATCATGGTTGTCAGGAGCGACTGCTTGGGGGGCACACTCATGGCTTGGAGAAACTGGAAATATTCAAATCCGTGTGAGAGCACGGGATATCTGGAGTCACCCGGATTTTTGTAGCCTCTGGTCTGATCCGCTCTCCGTCGGGATAGTAGAGGGTTGTTGGTTTAATGCGCCAACAGAGTCCCTCTGTGGAGAACCAGTTCAATTCACAGGGTACACTGCAGGAGGTACAGAGCCGTATACCTGGGAATGGAAATTTTCATCATCTCTCGGTTATGAAGAAAACAGCTCTATAACAAACCATACCTACAATGAGCCAGATTCCAACCCTGTTTCACTTAAAGTAACTGATAACGAAAGAGCGGTCATGTATTACAATACGACAATTGAGATAAAGGACGTAATCTCAGATTATATATCAAATCAAACCTGTGTGAGATCTAATTCGGTGATATTATTTAATGATACTTCAATGGTATATCAGGATTATTATATCAAAAACTGGACATGGGACTTCGATGATGGAAATATCTCTTATGATCGTAATGTGACCCATGTGTATCAAAATGATGGTGAATACAATGTCACACTCACTGTTGTGGATAATGAAAATCATACAGACGTGTCTTATCAGATTATCCATGTTGATTCCACGCCACCGATGGTCCTTGCGGTTCGCAATGCGAAGAATACAGTGGCGCAGGGATTCAACATGACCATTAACGCTGAGTTTTTTGATAATCAAAGTGACATCGACTCCATCAAAGTGAACATCTCATACCCGGATAACACGACAGGGAATTATTCAATGAATTTCACAGAGGCAGGGATCTACTCATTCATCTATGAATTCAAAGATACAGAACAGATGGGACAATACAATTACACGATCTGGGTTACAGATCATGCAGGTAACATGAACAACACTAACGGTTTTTCTTTTATGGTCGTCCCCCAACCACTCGTCAGTTTTGATACACCACCAACACCACCAAATCAGATCATCTGCAATCATAACTGGGTCTTGGTGAACGCGACAGTTCAAGATACTGAGAACACATCAGCATTCATCGACTGGAACCGCAGCCTTAAAGGATACTGGCCTATGGAATCCTACAACGACACCGGTGTAAACGATAACTCTACCTACGAGAACTTCGGGATATTCCAAAACGGGATGGATACCAGTAATATCGTACCAGGGAAATACGGGGATGGGCTGGAGTTTGACGGCTCCGATGATTACCTCGATCTTGGCACCAGTGACAGTCTGGATCTTGGCACTGGTGATTTCACGTTCATGGTCTGGGAGAAAAGCCATACCACCTTGTATGCGAAGAAAGCGATGATCCTGACTAATAATCCTGCAGCAGAAAGTTGGAAGGGTTACGGGTTCGGTGTCATGAACAACCCGTATCTTATTGTCTCACAATCTGCGGGTAGCAACGTAACATTACAGGGGACGACCGATGTCACGGATAATACCTGGCATCATATCGCATATGTACGGCATCAGGGAACCTGCTCTATTTATGTGGATGGGGCGTCTGATGCAACAAGTGGATTAATGTCCGTGAACAACATCACGAATGCACAATCCACCATGATCGCCTATGACGGACACTATTCAAGCTGGTGCTATTTTGATGGCGTTCTTGATGAACCGCAACTTTACAACCGCGCCTTATCCCGTGAGGAGATCAACGCCTCCTACAACAACGGAATCTACCTGTTATCTCATAATTTCACCGATCTCTCAGATGGAACCTATACATATTCTGCGCATGCGATCGACACCACCGGAAACCAGAGCTCGACCGAAACAAGACAAATTCTCATTGACACCACACCCCCAACGAAAACAGATGTCCCTGCTTCGCCGCATACCGTCGGATTTGGGTATGACGTGACGATTAGCGCGGATGTCGTTGATGACGACAGCGGCATCGATTATGTGACCGTTGAGATCGTGCCACCGGGTGGGGGGAATTCCAGTAATTATTCGATGACCCTGGTCTCGAATGATACGTATCACTATGTGTTCAATGACACGTGGCGCGCAGGACAGTACAATTACACGGTCTGGGTGGTGGACAACGCGAATAACAGCAACAGCAGCGATGGTCATCATTTCCATGTTTCCGCAGATGCAACCATCAGCATCGCCACACTCCAAGACAGTTACAGCGGAAATCAATACATCAACATCACCGATCCACCAAACCCACCAGAGAACTATACCATAATCGACCGAGGAATCACCTGGGATAAATACTACGATGCAACCACAGGACAGAACATTCTTGAGGTATCCTCTGGACCTATAAACTACCAAGAAGACGAAACATGGATATCAATCAACAATACCATTAGTCAACTCACAGAAAACCATCCTGCATATGTCTATGGATACCGCAGTGGAAACAACCGTGGATTATACGGAGCATATTTCAAATCAAATGCACAACAGGAATGGCCAATCGCATTTACCTACAACAAGTCAAATGATCCTACTATATTTGCAATCAGAACCAAACTGGTTGGAGTTGGATACGTCGATCCGCAGAGCGACTGGACATACCAATATCTCCAGAACGTTCAAAACAGTCAGGGACAAACCAATAACTATTCGATCACCTACCTAGGTGTGTTCACCGGCACAGATGTCACCTGGAGTTACGGAAACACTGGATTGAAAGAAGAGATCACCCTAAGCAATGCAACAAAGACGGTGTTACAGAACCATCCACCATCGCAATACGGTTTGAATGATACCAGTTCATATCTAGTGTTCATCACCAAACTAGATTACCAGAACCTCAACCTCTACAATGATTCAGGGTTGCTGGATGGGAACGTTACGGTATCCAATGCTGGGATTGACTTAAAGGATGCCTTCGGACAGTTCAAATGTGCCCTTCCACTCGGAGAAGCGTATGAATTAAACAATGAATCTGTACGTCAAAAACTAACATATCGAATTATACATCTCAATGGTGCCACCTATCTGCTCTCAGGATTAAAGGTCTCTGATCTGAATGCGATGACATTCCCTGTGGTGGTTGATCCGACGCTGACGGTGTATTCAGTCACCAATGATGGATATATCTACAACTCCAATCCGGTCTATACAACGGCACAATCCGCCTCATCAGGGACCGTGGACAGTTCCAGCATCTACATTACGATAGGACAGAAAAAATTAGCTCTTGGACCTACGTATTATATCTATCGAGGCTTTGTTCTTTTTAACACATCGGCTTTACCATCCAATGCGTACCTGGATAATGCGACACTTTCCATCTACAAGAAGACAAGAAGGATGATTATTCAACCACGGATTTCGACATCACCATCCAGAATGGGCAACCAACCTATCCGCATAGTCCGCTGCAGTCCACCGATTATAATAAAAACTATTACTCGGGAAATGGTGGTACATTAGATACCTCTCGTTTCACAAGTGGATATAATACTATATCATTGAACAACCTGAGTTGGATTAACACGACAGGGATCACCAAACTCTGTCTGCGGAGCAGCAGGGATATCAGTGGAACCGCACCAACTGGAAATGAATACGTCAACGTGTATTCCAATGAATTCCTCGGGATGAATCCACCAAGGTTGGTGATCAACTATCGAAATCAATCCAAGATTAAGAACACTGGATCAACGGACATCAAGGGATACCTGTCAATCCAGGTGCAGTTCTACAATTCAACACAAGGGAAATGGCTTGTGGATAACGACACCATCAATGAAACCACGACACGAACCATTACTAGCGCTAGCCAGATTGCTCTCGACGTCATCTTCAATGGGCACGTCCGAGCATCGGATCTGACCCATGGAACAGGAACGTATCGAGTGTACGCTGCGTTCAGTGATCCTGAGGGGAACATCCTGCGGACAGATGATGATGTGGATCTTGAGGCTTGGTGGCAGTTCAGCAAAACCTAGATGAGACAATAGGATCTCGACATTCAAGGATTAGAAAATCAGGGTGATTGAGATATACTCCTGATTTTCCATTTATTTTTTTGGTGTGTTATTTTTCGAATATACTATATCGGGTGAACTCTGGGTATCGATGGTACACATAAAGGAGGAGTTCGGTTGGTGTGTAATGTCCAAAACGTTGTGTGTATTCGATGAGTGTTTTTCGTTCTTTCAGGGTGAGTTGTTTTTCGATGATGTCTTGTGCGATTTTTTTTCCTTTTGTAGTCAGTTGATATTGGTAGCCGATGGCAGTGCCTTTTGCTCGTTGGGTGTGTTCTTCGATGATGTGTTCGTTGTGGAGGGTGGTCATGGTTGCGTTGATCTGGATGCTGAACGGCCCGTATTTATATCCAGTGAACGTAAAGAGACTGTTCTTATAAGCCTCGGTGTTGAGGAGGAAGAGGAGTTTCTGCAGGTAGGTCCGGCCCCATACTTTTTCAAGGAGGTAAATGACGGAGATAAGGATCTGTGTTCCTTTATCGATGGTGTTTCACCTCCTTTTCATAGTAATAATCGTATTTCTCCGGGTCATGGAGGAGGGAGCCGAATACTCTGAGGTTTCCTTCTTTATCGATCCGTTTGGTCAGTTCAATGATGCCTTTGGTTTCTTGTGTTTCTGTGGCGAAGAGGATGACATTGGTGTTCCCACTGATGATTTTCCCTAAGGGTTTAAAGGAGGAAAAGAACGTGGTTAATCGTTCATCCTCTTGATGGATGATGTATAGATGGCATTGTTTCTGATGGAGGATGTGTGATTCTGTGTGTATTTCGCTTTCTGATTTGAGGATCCGGGAGAGTATTTTTGGGTCTTTGTCATCGTAATCCGCGGTCTCATAGGATTCCACGAGGAGTGCGATTTCTCCTTCGAGTTTAGCATGGTCTCCTTTGAGTTGTTCCAGGAGGGTCTTGGGGTGTATCGCCTTGTAATGTTGGGCGTTTGTTTCGTTATCGATGGGGAAGATGAGGTGTTCTTGGGTGAATGTCTCGACGATCTTGTAGGCGTTTGATCGGCAGATGTTGGTCCCAAGTTCGGAAAAGATGGTTATCACATCTTTGACACTGACTGATTTCTTGCTGCATATTCTGATGAAGACTTCTGCTTCTTGTTTTGTGAGACCCTTGAGGCCTTGGAGGAGTGTGATGATGGTCGGGAGGTTCTCTTTCACGGGTATCCTACCAGTATCTCATGGTTCATTAATTTTTGTTTTCCTGTATAGACTACAGTTTCTGTGGTAGACTACGTTTTCTGCCTGAGAATCTGTTTTCTTTTTTCATTTCACTCGATTACTTATCGCCATCATCGTTATTGAAAAATTGTAAATAATGGAGGTCTGAAAAATGAACCAAAAAGTTATGTTGGGCAGTATTTTGTGTCTACTGCTGATGCTGGTGAGCACACAAACCGTGTTTCTGAACATCGTAAAATCCGACCCGCAAATCCATCAAGGGGAAGCCTTCGTAGGGGATCTCTGGGTCAGTGAATTGAACGTCTCTTCAGTGTTGGAAGAGGTTGCTTTTGTTGGTATCGGTCATGCGAATGCATCCGATGATTATGTGGCTTGGGAAACCGGTGAAGGCGATATTGTGGCGAATTGGACTGTACAGATCGAGGAACGATCACATCCGGATTACAATGTGATGTTCAGTCTGATCGCATATAATATCGATGATAATAACTCAGAGATGGATACCGCGTATTGTGTCGAGGATTATGAGGCGAACACCGGATATAATGATAGCGGGTATCTTCGTCTCCATGTTGAGTTCGATAATGATTTTCTAAAAGTTAACACGGAGGCGACGTTGGTGTGTTATCTGAATGCCGCAGTGAAAATCAATAATACTGAGGAAGCAGTGAATTTCACGACCTGGGGCCAGGATCGATGTATCATTGGTGTTGTTTTTGACTCGGGGTCATCGTTTGAGCCGTATTCTCATTTCCGAGAAGAAGGGAATGATAATTTCCCGAATATCTGGTCCTGGTTACCTGGATGGAATGAGAGCAGCAGGTTTGATGATGAGCAGGATATGTTGGAGAATCAGACGTTTTTCTATGTCAGTGGAAGTGAGCAGTCTGAAGAAGGTGATTGGCATCTTGGGGAATTTGATATAACAATGGGCCCTGGACTTCTTTATGACGCTGATTTCAGTTATTATACTCAAAACTATCCTATACAATTTGATGACGGAGAACAAGTGGTTAATCCATACATATCATTGAACTATGATTATCATCAAGGCGCACCACAAAAATCAGTGAATAGATTTATCCTAATTCATGAAGGGATAGGATCATTAATTAATCGTACCAACGGAGGATCAGGTAGATATGCTCAAGACTATATGGGTACAAGTTTTCTACTTCATGATTATGACGATCGGAACTCTGATGATTACATCATATTTGTCGGAAGGGCGTGGAGTAATGGTCTCTTACGATCTTTGTCAAATCCTTTGTTATGTTCCGTTGAAATTGAAAGTGGAACAGGAGATCTACAATCATCAATGTACTCCAATGAAGGTTATTATTGGATGGAAAATTGTGGATACTTTAACACAACATACAGTCTTGATATAGATAGTTCGACAAATTTTGGGATAACAACCATCGATTGCGATATTTCAAATGTTCTACTTGATAATGAACAATACGTCTATACCTATGCAGCTGATATAGGTGATACCCAGATAGCACTAACCTGTTGACGAAAGAAAAAAAGATGATGTTATCATATACCATCCACTCTCTTCTATGATAATTCTGTCATGGAAGAGCTTCTTTCTCTTTTTTTTTCTCATGACACAATTTCATCGTGTTGCGATTCTTTTCCTACAGTATCTTTTTTAAGATGGTGAGTATCGGTATGACGACACTCTTCTATTCGGGTACAGGTTCTTCGTCGAGGGAGAATTTGCCCATTATGGTGAGTCATTAGCTGCCCACTCTTTTTTTCAAAGGGTACAGTGATAGCCCATGAGAGGAAAGGGCAGCCGACATTCACCATCTTATACATATGATAAGCCTCAGCAACTTCGTGGGTTGTATGGTTTCTTTGTCGTTAGCACCTTGTAGATGATGTCGGTCATGCTGGATGCGACAGCGACATGGGCGATGCCAGCGTTGTTCTTCTGTTTCTTTTTCTTCTGGTAGTATCTGCCTAGTTTGGTGTTTGTTCTTCCAGCAGCGTTCGCTGCTTGTATCAGTGCCCAGCGGAGATGTTTTCTGCTACTGGTCTTGGGTATATGGCCTTTGGATTTTTTATCAGCGGATTCTTGAAATGCTGGGACGACGCCAGCGTACCTGCGGAGTTTCCGGTTGGATGAAAAGCGGGTGATAGGGTGGATATGTGCGATGACGTAGCAGGAGAGGACTGGTCCGAATCCGGTGATACTTTGGATCAGTTGATATTCGTTTTTCCAGTGTTTCAGGGTGTAGCCGCTGATTTCTTGATCGAGATGTTCTGCTTGTTTCTCAAGGTAGATAAAGTGGTCGTATTCATAGCGTAACTCCAGGCTGACGTCGCCTGATCCAATGTATTGGAGTAGTTGGTGTCTCCATTTTTTACTGAACGCCTCTTGATCTGGCATGATGATGCCGTTTCTGTCCAGGAATGCTTGTATTCGATTGTTGCATCGTGTTTTTTCTTCCATGAGGGTATGTCTTACTTGGAGAAGGCTTCGGAGGCGTTGGATCTTCTCATCGGGTATGTAGGAGCAAGGGAATGTGCCTAGTCGGAGCATTTCGGAGAGTCGTTGTGCATCCAGTTTGTCGTTCTTGGTGATGAGCTGGCGGAGTTGTATGGTGTTGGCGACTTTGATTTGGTATCCTTTTTTGAGGAAGTTCTGGTAGAGGGTGTAGTAGCTGGTGCAGGATTCTAGTCCTATGATCGCGGATGCCAGGTATGGTTTTAGTCGTGGTTCCAGTTCAGAATAGAGGGTAGCGGTCTCAGCCTCTGTTAGGATATTTCCTAACTGATTTCGTACGCAGTATGAGGTTTTTTGTTTATGGACATCTAGTCCGATAAAATATTTTGTGTTTTTCATGTTGCATCTCCTTTGTTTGGATATGCAACACGATGTAATCAAGAATTATCATGCCATCTTTTTTTTGTTTTTTTGTTTTAACTGCTGTTCTATGGTTTTTCCCAATCATTTTAAATACGAACAGATAGCCTTCGATGTTTTTAAATCCGTCCAGGGCTATTTTTGCTTTTATAAAACCTGCTTTAGTCCGCGATTTGCTTCTCAATCAATACCTTCACAATCACCAACAAACAAAAATACATATCTAGGAGCAACTATTTCCAGCTGTCCCATGGCCAACAATCACAAACCAGATTTTTCCAATGTCTATGAAGACACTATCCGAGCGGAATCATATGCAACACTCACCTTTGATAAAACCTATTACCTTGCATACCGGGACCTACCACGAATCATCTCACAATACGTCTCTGGGAAAAACGCCCTGGATTTCGGCTGCGGCACCGGACGGTCCACCCGATTCCTCAAAAATCTCGGATTCACCACCACCGGTATCGACATCTCGGAGGAGATGATTAGCATCGCCCAAAGACTCGACCCAACAGGAACATACTATCGAATCGATGATGGAGACTTCAGCGTCCTATCCAAATCATCCTTTGATCTTATCCTGTCCGCCTTCACCTTCGATAACATCCCCAGCATGGAACATAAAATCAGTCTTCTCAAAGGACTCTCCATTCTGCTTCACTCAAAAGGAACCATCATTAATCTTGTCTCCTCACCAGAGATCTACACCCATGAATGGGCGTCTTTTACCACCAAAGACTTCCATGAGAACACGTATGCAAAAACTGGGGATATCGTCCGCATCATCACCACCGACATCCCAGACAAACGCCCCTGCGACGATATCTTCATAACAGAGGAAGACTACACCACCGTCTATAACAGCGCCTCCCTTCAAATCCTTACGAAACACAAACCACTCGCCACAGGAAAAGAACCCTACCAATGGGTGAACGAAACACACCTAGCACCCTGGACTATCTACGTACTCAAGAAAAAAACCACATAGGTCTATCCCAACCCATATGCCGATTCCAGCAGCTCCGTCAACCGCCCAATAAACCGCACTAAGGGACTCCCATCGACAATCGCATGATCCACTGTGACTGTTATATGCAGATATTCCCGGATTTGAATCGTATCATCCACGACCCCTGGTTTTTTCGTAATACCTCCCACGATAACCAGGGTCGCAAGCGGGCCACCCATCCCGATCGCCCAGCCAGGGAAACTCCCTTTCATCCCAATCGCGGTCACACCGACCGTACCAAAATGCTTCTTCTTCGACAACCCACGCAACCGTAACACCCGGACACCAATCTTTTTCAACCACACCGGTGCAGTCAACGCCCACCGTTCGAACCCTGTCAGATCCTCGCCAAGCACCTCCGTGGAAGCATCAATCTCCTGATGCTGCCTCTGACGGATCTCCGCGGTGATCTGTGCAACAGACTTCTCATTTGCCTTACGGATGATATACGCAAGCGGACGCTGCTCCCCACCGACACTCCGCTCAATAGGAATCGGGATGTCCACATCCTCAAATGAAACTATCCTCCGGCGACCTAACCTGTATGCATTCACCGCTTTATGCTCCACTACTGCCTGACTGACACACTTCACAATCCATCCTGTAAAGGAAATATCCTGCTTCCCCTTCAACGATGCAATTATCGATCGTGCCTTAGTCACATCAACCTCCAATAACGCATGAATCGTCAACCGCCGTTTTCCCTCTGTTGAAACAATAGTGATATCCTGACGTGCCTTCGAAAAATCCGAAACCGAATACTTCCCGACTCTATCCATAGGATCACACCATCGATACCACAGAGATTCAAATACTTTTTCGCAGCAACTCTTATAATCTCTCATCACCCTACCGCATCTGTGAAACAACAAAAACCACTCCTTATCATCGAACACTGCGAACCAACTCTTTCCGAATGGTTACTTCTTGAATACAAACATACTGCAAAACTTTGGAAAAACAACCTCCTCTTCACACGCGTCACTGATGCAAAAACCAAAAAAATCCTACAAAAACTCGGTGCAGTCAAAAAAGAAAAAGCAAAAGACCTCTACAACGGGAAACAATGTATAGTTTTGGATCCGCAGGCAAAAAAACAACTCACACCCCCTGATTGTGCAAAAGCAGACGCACTCATAATTGGTGGTTTACTTGGATATGAGAAACCTCAGGGAAGGACAAAGACGCTCATCAGCGCCGCCTCAGGATTCCAGACCCGACACCTTGGACCCTTGCAGCTCTCCATCGACGGGGCTTCTTTCGTCATCAAAGCAATCAGCCTTGGTCTACCACTCAAGGATATCGAAATAGCAAAAGAAATAGAAATCATCCATGACCCGGTACACTCCACCATCCTGCCCTTTGGATACCCCATCGTCGAAAACAAACCAGTCATCACCCCAGGCTTAGTAAAATACCTCTCGAAGCTTTAACCAGCGTTATCGAATATTTTTTGACTGTCTTTTTCTTTGTATTTACTACAATATTTAAATAATACCCATCTCATTATCTTCTAAGAACTTAGGGTGAGGCCAAAATTATGGAAAAGAAAAACAAGATATTGTCAATAACCCTGGTACTGGCGATGTTGATTGGAACCGTTGCTTTATCAGGATGCACGCAAGAGGACGAAAACAAAATCATCATTGGAACATCAGCGGATTTCCCACCATTTGAGTTCAAAGCAGCCAATCAAACCATCGTCGGGTTTGATATTGATTTAATCAAGAAGATCTTGACAGATCAGGGATACACCGTTGAAGTACAAGACATTGGATTTGATTCACTGATACCCTCCTTACAGACTGATAAAATCGATGTCATCGCCGCGGCCATGACCATCACCGATGAACGACTCCTAGAAGTTGATTTCAGCAACCCGTACTATGACGCCAATCAAGCAGTCCTTGTCAAGGTGGATTCTGGTGTCAATATCACAAAAATACAGGATTTGAAAAACTACACCATCGGAGCACAAACCGGTACAACAGGATGGGCTTGGGTAAATGATACACTCGTTGCCACTGGGAACCTCTCTGAGGATAAATTCAGAAGCTATGAACTGTATACCGATGCAGTCGCTGACCTTATCATCGGACCTTCCCGTGTTGGTGCAGTCGTCATTGATTCACCAGTTGCACAAGCTTTCGCAAAAAGTGGGGACGTACGGATCGTCCTGAACATCACCACCAACGAAAACTACGGGTTTGCCGTCAAGAAAGGCAACACCGAACTACTCGCCAAGATCAACACGGGACTTGCTGGAGTCAAAGCAACAGCATACTGGGAAGATCTCATTGAAAAATATTTCACCACGTAAGGTGGAGATGGAGTGATCCATTGGCGCTTGAAACGCTGATAGAATCACTCCCCTCACTCTTTGATGGACTTGGTGTTACCCTTCTTCTCACCGCTTTTAGCATCATCCTGGGGACGATTTTGGGGATCCTGCTTGCCACGGGACGCTCCTATGCCTCAAAACCAATAGCCTATCTGATTTTACTCTATGAGAAGGTTCTCCGAGGCATTCCGCTCCTTGTATTGTTATTTCTCATTTATTTCGGACTCCCGCAGGTTGGAATCAATCTAGATGCGTTCACCGCCGCGGTCATCGGCCTTGGGCTTCGCAGCGCTGCGTATCAAGCACAGATCTACCGGGGGGCGATCAATTCTATCCCTGAAGGACAAATCCATGCCGCCTATTCACTTGGGATGAACAAACTTAAAGCGATTCGTCATGTCATCATGCCTCAGATGCTCCGTCTCTCCATCCCTGGATGGTCCAATGAATTCACCATACTCCTGAAAGACACCTCCATCTGCTTTGGAATAGGAGTCATTGAGCTGATGAGACAGGGACGCTACATCCAAGTCCGCGACCCTGGCCTGGTCCTCGTTGTTTACTTGCTCATCGCCCTTATGTTCTTTATCTTAGTGTTTTCCGCGAATAAAACCCTCCGATATGTGGAGAAGAAATATCAAATGGCTGGATACCAGACGGAGGCGCATCGATGAAACAACCGAGGGAATCTCTATGACCATGTTAGAGGTAAAAGACATCTATAAATCCTACGGAGACGTCCATATCCTTAATGGCGTCTCCTTTACCATGAAGAAAGATGAAACAAAGGTTATTATCGGACCAAGCGGGACAGGAAAAAGCACGCTGCTTCGATGTATCAACCAACTCAGTCCACCTGACAAGGGGCAAGTGTGGTTAAACGGGGAGGAGATCACTAATCCGAAATCCAACATCAACAAGTTGCGGGAGAAAATCGGTTTTGTGTTCCAGGACTTCAATTTGTTTAACCATCTCACCGCCCTCCGGAACGTCAGCATCGGACTGGAGAAAGTAAAAAAGATAGAAAAAGAAGCGGCATACAAACGCGCCATGGAGGAACTCACTCGAGTGGGTCTTGCTGCACAAGCCGCTCAGTATCCCGCTCAACTCTCCGGTGGACAGAAACAAAGGGTAGGGATTGCACGAGCACTCGCAATGGACCCGGATCTCATATTATTTGACGAGCCAACCTCTGCGTTGGACCCTGAGCTAATAGGAGATGTTCTTGATGTCATGAAATCCCTCTGCGGGAAGGTCGCCATGCTCGTCGTCACCCATGAAATGGGATTTGCTCGGAACGTCGCTGATGAGATCATCTTCATGGAGGGAGGCGTCATCGTGGAACAAGGATCACCCAAGGAGATGTTCACCAACGCCAAAATGGCACGAACCAGAGAGTTCCTTGGTAGGATTGGGGCTCTCTACGGTGATGAGGAAGGAGGCTAGATGGCAGCTGATTTTGGTCAGTTCTTCCTCAATTCACTCCCAAATCTTCTGAGTGGATTGGGATATACCCTTCTTTTGACCTTTATCTCTATAGCTGTCGGCTTCTGCCTAGGAATTGTGCTTGCGTTAGGTCGAGTCTATGGGACTAAAGTGGTCAATGGTTTCTGTGTCGGGTACATCGAACTGATCCGAGGCACCCCTCTTCTCGTCCAACTGTTCATCATCTACTTTGGTCTTCCCACGATTGGTATCATCTTCACTCCTCTTCAGGCCGCCCTTATCGGTTTGGCTCTTAACAGTGGGGCGTACCAGGCGGAATACCTCCGAGGCTCTATACAATCCGTGGAATCTGGTCAAATGAACGCAGCCCGTTCCCTGGGGATGAACAAACTTCAATCCATCAGACATGTGATCCTCCCCCAGGCGTTACGGATCTCGATTCCCGCCTGGTCAAACGAATTCATCTACCTGCTGCAATATTCCTCTATTGCTTATATCATTCAGGTCACAGAGTTGACCGCGGAAGGAAAATTCATCGCGGCACATACGTTCCGCTATCTTGAGGTCTTTGCGATGATCGCGGTCATTTATCTTATATTGACGATTGTATCGACTGAGATAATCGATCGGATCGCAAAACGACTCAGCATCCCTGGAATTGGTGCTGCCACACGTATCAGCCTCAGAGATATGTAGCCTCTGTCTAAATGATTAAAAAAAAAAAATACAAAAGTCTGTTGAGAGATCAATCTATCATATCTTGTAAACTTTTTTTAGCTCGTGTCTCTGTGAGGGATAAAACAAAACCAAGGAATGCTAAAAAGATATCTGTGATGCAAAAACCGACGAGGGACAGCACAAGGATTTGTTCCGCGGTGACCATAAAAAGAGTCGTAAAAATCATGATCGCAGTAAATTCGCGTGTCCCAAGACCACCAAAGGTGATCGGAATGAAACCTGCGACGTTTGCGATGGGAAATAGAATAATAAATGAAAGATAGGGGATATCAAGGTGTAATCCTTGTGCGATGAGGTATTCCTGTGAAAACACGATTACCCAGGTGATGATCCCGAGGAAGTAAGGGATGATGACGGCTTTGAACCGGGGGAAATCGCGATAAAAGGTACCTACAAATGCATGCAGATGCGGTTTGACCTTCTTTGGGATGATATAGGTAATGATGACCCGGAAGAATTTTTCTCCTCGATGCTTTTTTGAGAAATACAGCACCGCAAGACAGAACCCTACCATCCACACAATGGTGATCGGCAGTAACTCAGGGATAGTCCCAACCACGAGGAACGCCCCGATGATGATCATCCCATAGATGGAGAACGAATGGACAAAAGTATCAATGAGCGTGTTGATGAAAAGCTTGCCGAACGGTTCCCGTGTTCTTTCTTTCATATAAGGGATCCGCATCAATTGTCCCATGTATCCCGGTGAGAAGCTGCCGTAAAGAATCCCTATGAGATAGAACTTCAGAGAATCGAAATACCCTAAGCGTATTTTTTGTTCCTTAAGGATCAGCTGCCATTCCACCATCCGTATGATCAAGAGTGGGATGGTGAGGAGCATCGCATAGACGATATAGATCGGGTCGATAGAAAGAAACGCGTTGATGATCTTCTGCGGGTCCAACGAATAGATGAGGTACGCCAGGATAACAAGTCCAATGAAGGGAAGAACAAGTTTGAGTTTCCCTATGATATTCTGAACCATGACACACTGGTGAATGAACAAGGTACTTTTATGGTTTGTTCAAAGGAAAGAAATGTTTTAGCCTGGAGCAATCCTTAGGACGAACGGACCAAACACAAATCCAGTACCGTTCCAGTCCTCTGCGTATTTTACACTGGTTTGAATGGTAATTTTGCCTAGACCAAAAATAGTGTTGTCTGGCTGAACAGTTAGGGTGTCTCCGATACCAAGAGATGCAATCGAATCAACTGAGGTGATGTTGATGCGTCCAAATATCCCTCCAACAACAACGATGCTCCAGGGGATATTCGTGACCGGGACTTCTCCATTGTTCTCTATTGAGACCTGGACGATTCCTTTTCCCCCACGCACATCACTGATGTGTAATTGTGGTTTCACTCCCGAGGCGTTTTGGAAGCTGACTGCGGGATCCCCAAACAAGTTTGTTTCGTAGTAAACCCAGCGCATACAGGACCGTTGGATCATGAACAGGTTGTCTTCTTTGGAGTCATGGTTCGCTCGACCCATCTCACGGATGTTCTCCCCGAACACCGCGTCCCAGAACTGTCGATGGTAACGTTGGGAGTCCCCATCAGTGCTATACGACCAGAAGAAACCGTACCGGGCGTTCCAAATCCCGGCAAAAGCGCCCTGGGTGTTTTTCACAGTGAAATACTCAGCAATACAATCGGTTCCCTCAGGGTTGTCAAACCCACCAGACATGCAACCTTGGGAGTACACGAAACAGAAGTTATGCTCGTTGGTAAGGGTGGTGACATCACTATTGTACATACGCATGTTATAATCATAGTACGCATGCCCATCATGGTTAATGAGATGAACACCATTGTTGATCCGGCTGATGAGTTCCTGTTTTGGCCACCCGGTGCCCCAAGGATTCGAAGGGTCGAACCCCGGGTAAAGTTCATCATAGAGACGATCGATGTTATAGAGACTTGCAGGAATACCAACGGTTGTAAAACCGTTTTCGCTAGATCCATTGATCAGTTGATTTAAGGTCGTCCCACCAAAGGAGGCGATCCCGTAATCTCCGAGGTATTCCCCAGCGAAGGTTGCGTCCCCCAGATAGGTGTCTCCAGAAGGTAATGAAAGATATTCCACATTCTTTTGAACAAAATTCTGCACCTCTTGCAGGTTGTCTGCACAAGCACGACCGACGTAGACGTCTGCGATTAGGTCCACATCGGTACCATTCTCTCCATCATGGGGTTCCCCCCAGTACTCGTCGCCATCCGAGTTGAATGGTCCATCAAGACAAGCGTAGTACAGGTCCGCGGGCATCAGGGTGTTGTAGGGGGTGACATTCTCGTCCATCCCTTCGACATAGAGCATCTTGGCTGGGATGCTTTCCGTATCACCACCTAAAAGGACGTAGCTGATCCCCATGGTCGTATAGGCATTCTGGATGTATGACCGGATAGCTTCCGGGCTGCTTCCCCCAACATCAGTCAGTGTCCGAATAATAGTTTGTTTGCCTGTCAGGTTATGTTGGTCTGCTAATGGTTGGAAGCCTGCTTTGAACGCATCGGTGGTCAGAATCAAAAGATCATATTGATCTGAGACGATTGGTGCATGGAACGGCTGTTGATACGTGATCTCTACAGAAGGATTTTGTATTTTTAAGAGAAGCTCGGATTGGTCAATAGGTGAATTCCGAAACATAAGACTCTCAGAATGTTTCTGCGAAAGACTAACAGTTACCGTAAGAGTAGGATAATAAAACAGGTCACCGGTTCGTGGGATATATTGAACGGGGAATAAAACAAGGACTACAATGGAGTAACCCCGGTATTGATACACCCCGACCTCGTGGAACAGACTTCCGGGGAACTCCTCGGATGATTGATAAATACTCTGATCTGGTTCTGTTTCTACTTCAGGTGCATCAGGGATAAGTGGGATTGGAACACCGCAGGGTGTAATGGTCAATCCTGAACCAACCAGGGACCGTTCGCCTGTAATCATGATGGAGTCCACCATGGTATCCGCAGGAAGTAACAAATATGCTCCTTTTGTCGGTAGTAAAGGTTCCCCCGGGTCACCCGAACAAGGAGCATCCTGGATGGTTACCTGGTCGTAGATAACATCATCAATGGTTACTTGTGTAATCACTGGTTTAGAAAATGAATAGGTCATAGAAATCGAATCAGCAGCTTGGGCGAATATCACTGGATTTGCACCAGAAGCTACTAAGATGATTACAAGAGCTGTGATACCAAAAGCATTGATTCTTCCCCCGACGATGCGATCAATATGGATCATGATGTCCCTCTCTACCTTGTTTTATTCTCTTTATGATTTATATACTTATCCTTCCTGGTTTTTTCCTTGTAACTCTTTTAAGATGATCTCTGCGGTCCATCGGGCAGCATTTCCGGCAACACTTGTGCATTTATCCACATGGGCACCTGCTTTCTCAAATGCTTCATACTGTTGTTTATCCAATAGAACGTAACTGCGTCCGAAGATCTTCTTCTGCACATCGCAACAGAGCGGGGATCCGTATTCCTGACTGAATCGATCATACAGTTTTTTGGTATATTTGAACACTAATCGTTTCTTCTGGCCTTCGGTGAACTCCTGGTATGTTCGACCAACGAGTGCACTTATCGCCATCATCCCTCCTGCGAGTGCCCCGCAGGTTCCTTGAGCTGATAGCGAGGTTCCTCCGGTTAATCCCTGTGATGCCTGGAACACTGTATCATCCCCCACTCCAATGGTCTCTTTTAATGCTGCAAGGACACATTGGGGGCAACTACCTAAACGTGATTCGTAGTGGTATGCGCGATTGTAGACGTCGTCTAATAACTCCTTTTGAGATGTCATGTGAACCGAATACAGGAACTAGGATATTAGGACTTGCCCTCCTTCTTATTTCAAATAGAGGAAATGTTTATTAGTTCCTACCTTCTACGAAAGCTGATTTCTATGGATGAGGACGTTGTTTTTATTAAAAGTGATGAAGAGAAGAGTGTGACGAAGAAACCAGGCCGGCTCTATCGACTTATGGTTAAATCCCATAAGATGGAGGCCATCATCGCTGAAATCGACCCGCACAACGAATCAAAACTCTTTCAACATGACGGGGAAGAAATGCACCTTGTCCTGGAGGGGGAAATGGACTACACCGTTGGCGAGAAAACCTATAAACTCTCCGTTGGGGACATCCTGTGGCATAAGTCAATGCTGGTGCATCAGGCGAAAAACAATCATTCGAAAAAAGTCGTCTATATGACCGTTGGGACGCCACCAAGCTTCATGTCAAGCATGGTCTAACTCATCAACATACAGACAGTCACCACTCAGAATCCTCTTCTTCTCACCCTTTGAGGTTCTCAGAAGAAGAAACCCTGAGGAGTCGACATCATATGCTGTCCCTTCAAGATCCCCGGTCATGGTGTTCACCCGGATCTTCTTCCCAAGGGTATCTGAATATGATTTCCATTCCTCCACAAGTTCGTTGAATCGCTGCTTCTTAAAATGTCTGTAGCTCTGTTCAAAAGCACTGATAAATGACTTAAGGAACTCATGAAAATCTATGGGTTGTTTCAGTTCATGCTCCAAGGATGTGGATTTTGTTTGTATGGCAGCAGACAAATCAGTAGGATCCACAGCAAGGTTGATTCCAATCCCAACGACGACATACTCAATCCTCTGCCCTTGTCCTTCTGATTCAAGCAGGATGCCTGCGATCTTTTTGCCATGTACTCGTACATCGTTTGGCCATTTAATGGTCGCAAACACTCCATATCCTCTCATGGTTTTTACTGTCGCAAGAGCTGCGATGAAGGATAAAAGTGAGGATTTATCTGGTGGAACGTTTGGTCGAAGGATCAACGACAGATACAACCCACCCTTGGGTGATTCCCAAACACGTTCGAAACGACCCCTGCCCTGCAGTTGGGTCCGAGCAATGACGACCGATCCTTCGGCTGCGCCAGTCTTCGCAAGGTCTCGTGCGGTCGCATTCGTGGAATTCACGGTATCGAAAACATAGGCTTTTTTCACAAAATCAAGGGTATGTAACAACGAAGTAGTTTTTTTTACGAACACGGATTCGTTCATGATTCTGAACTGTTCATCTATTTCGGTGGTAACCCGCTATTCGAAGCGATGATCACTGCTTGGACTGCTGCCATTGCTGCGGCTGTCTTCGGACCAGATGATTGTGCTTTGGTCTCCTGGACGTATTTCACCACTTGATCCAGAATATTATAGCGTGGGATAAAACTGGTGTCATAGACGCCAGAGCGCCATTGCTGGTTGTTCATGACCACCTGATGGAAGGGGATATTATGTCTCACACCACTGATCTGGAACTCCCATAATGCACGTTTCATCCGTTCGATCGCTCGTGGCCGGTCCTCTGCCCAAACGATGAGCTTTGCGATCATTGAATCATAGAACGGTGGAATCGTAAAACCAGGGTACACCCCGGAATCCACACGGATCCCTGGGCCACTGGGTTCTGCGTATCGGATGATCTTCGCGGGAGCTGGCATGAAATTGTTCAACGGGTCTTCAGCGTTGATTCTGCATTCGATGGAATGACCCCGTGGATGGATATCCTTCTGATCATATTCAAGTTCTAAGCCTGATGCTACGCGGAGCTGTTCTCGTGCGAGATCTACACCTGTGGTGATTTCGGTGATGGGGTGTTCCACTTGCAACCGGGTGTTCATCTCAAGGAAGTAATACTTCCCGTCCTTGAACATGAACTCACAGGTCCCTGCATTGTAGTATCCCGCGGTTTTTGCCGCAAGAACTGCCTGTGCACCGATTTCCTTTCGCAGCTCAGGGGTTAATGCGCGGGATGGTGTTTCTTCGATGAGTTTCTGATGACGTCGCTGCACGCTGCATTCCCGCTCATAGCAATGGATGATATGACCTTTCTTATCCCCGATAACCTGGAATTCAATATGTCGGGGGTTCTCGATGAATTTCTCAATGAAGACAGAATCATCACCAAAGGAGTTCTTCGCCAGCTGTCGGACCGTGGAAAGGGCTTTTTCCATCTGTTGCTCGTCATTGACCTGTACAATCCCGATTCCACCACCACCCGCTGATGCCTTTAGCATCACTGGGTAGCCGACCTCATGGGCGATATCCTTGGCTCGTTCATGGTCCGCTATAGCCTCAGTAACACCAGGGACGACCTTGACGCCCGCCTGGATCATGGATTTCTTCGAATCAATTTTTGATCCCATCAGCTTCATCGCTGAGACTGGTGGACCGATGAACTCGATGTTGTTCTTCAGACACATCTCCGCGAACTCCGCGTTTTCTGCCATGAACCCATAGCCTGGATGGATCCCCTCTGCACCGGATTTCAATGCCGCATCGATAATCTTTTGTTTATTCAGATAACTTTGACTCGCAGGACCAGGCCCGATGTTGTATTTCTCATCAGCGTATTTCACGAACAACGCATGCTGATCGGCATCAGAGTACACCGCGACCGTGGCGATTCCGAATTCTTTGCAGGCTCGCATGATACGGATCGCTATTTCACCTCGGTTCGCAATTAGGACCTTATTAAGCATCTTCAATCACCATTTTTTTAGAGGATCTGCATGAGAAGATCACCGCTGCTGACCGGTGCGCCTTCTTTACAGTAGATTTCCTTGACTTCCCCTTCTTTTTCACATTTTATCTCTTGTTCCATCTTCATGGCTTCAATCGTAGCAATCACGTCCCCTATCTTGACTTTGTCACCTTTCTTGACCTTGATCTTCAGAATGGTGCCTTGCATGCTTGATTTGATGCCGCCTTCGACATCCTTTGGTTTCTCTGGTGCTGCACCACCGGCTCCTGCAACAAGGAACCCGCCTTGGGGGATGACTTTTACTTCGAAGGGTTCTCCGTCGACCTCCACCTGGAACTCTGTGGGGATCTGTACGGGTCCTCCGCGTTTCTCGGGCGGTTGCGTTTCTAACCAGAGTTGTTTGACCTCAGGGAACGATTGTTTCACCATCGCTCGGGTGAGTGCATGATCGATAGGCAAGGGGAGCGCATCGGAGGTGAACTCCGCGACCGCCTGGCCTCTTAGGAACTTCAAGCCAACCTGAGGATACAGGATATAGGTCATGACGTCCTCTTCCTTCTTAATTAACGATCCGCCATCAATCTCCATCAACTCCTTTTTCTTCTTATCCCAGAGTGGTTCTAGCAGATCAGAGGGTCGACAGTCAATGACCTCTTCTTTCCATTTCGGTCCAAGTACTTTTTTCATGATATCCAGGTGAATCTCCGCTGGTGGTTTGCCGTACATCCCACGACAGTAATCCTTCGTCTCCTTAGGAACCACTTTGTAGCGGCCGTGCAGCACGTTCATGACTGCTTGCACCCCGACCACCTGACTTGTCGGTGTCACAAGCGGTGGATACCCAAGCTCTTCTCGTACACGAGCGGTCTCATCAAGGATCTGTCGGTATTTATCACGAGCTCCTTGTTCCTCCAGTTGGAAGATCAGGTTGGATAGCATCCCACCAGGGACCTGATGCAGGGTGACACTGGGGTCCACCTTCAAGGCATCAAATCGATGGAGATGACGATACTTCTCCCATATCTTCAGGAAATACGTGCGGCATTCAATGAGTAACTCTAAATTATAGTTCGTGTCCCATTCAGTCCCCTGGAACGCAGCGACCACACTTTCGGTGGCTGGTGCAGCAGTCCCTCCAGAAATCGGGGAGAGAGACGTGTCCAGGATGTCTGCTCCTGCTTCAACAGCCCTTTGATACGCCATCCCAGTCATCCCACTCGTGTAATGCGAGTGAAGATCCATCGGCAGGTTCACCCCTGCTTCTTTGGTGCCTTTGATGATATCATACGCACGTTTCGGGGAGATCATCCCTGCCATGTCCTTGATACAGACCGAGTCCGCACCCATCTTCTTTAACTCAATGAACTTATCAACAAAGTAATCAACGGTGTGAATCGGGGATATCGTGTAGCTCAGACACGCCTGGACATGACCACCATTCTCTTTAACCGCCTGCATTGGAACTTTCATGTTCCGAAGGTCGTTAAGGGCATCAAAGATACGGAAATAATCACAGCCGTTCTTCTTCGCCATATAAATGAACTTGTTCACCACATCATCAGGGAAATTCCAATACGCGACTATGTTCATCGCCCGCTCCAACATCTGAAGTGGGGTGTTCGGCATTGCTTTTTTCAGTTTGTTTAATCGATCCCAGGGGTCCTGATTCAGGTATCTGATGCAGACGTCATAGGTCGCACCACCCCAAACCTCGAGGGAGAAAAAACCGACCTCATCAAGCTTCTCTGCTATGGGAAGCATATCTTCTGTTCGCATACGTGTGGCTAGTAATGATTGATGTCCATCTCGTAAAATCATTTCATGTAGTTGTACCATAGAGTATATCCCTCCATTTCCCAACATTTTTTTTATGTGTTGAGTGGATGGTTTAAACGAGGAAGGGTATTCTGTGAGCCTACTTAAGAATATCGGGGAAAAATGTTGTGTGTCCCCCTCTGATATTTATAAATAATCTCGGGTGTTTGGTTCGGTATATAACAAATGAATTTTACAGTAATCTATTTCAATATGATTTCCTATGTAACCCAAATTCCTGCGGGGGTAACCTATGAAACACCAGATTTTCCTCATCCTTATAGGTGTGTTCCTCCTTTTTTCTCCCTCTATCCCTCATACATTAGGGGTTCCGGCGGGGAGTATTTCTGAAGGAAACATCGCACTTGAGTATCGAAACGTCACTGTTTACGCACCAGCGGTCTCAGAGCTTGGGACTGGGTATATGGGTGTAATTTCAACCATCACTGTCACGATCCAGGGTAATGGGAGCGGCCGGGTGTTTGTCGATACCCTGCCTTTGACCGATGTCGATATGCAGGGTTCTGCTCGTCTGGCAGTGAAAGTCGCTACCGCTTTAGTCAATTCTGATACACGCCCGCATCTTGATCCGCTAACCTGTGATTATTTCTTTGTCGTTCGGACAACCTCACCGATGATCGGTGGGCCATCCGCAGGGGCGATCATGACTGTTGCGGTCATCTCTCTATTGGAGAATTGGACGCTTGATAACACGACCGTGATGACCGGGATGATCAACCCTGATGGTAGTATCGGCCCCATCGGAGGAATCCCCTATAAGATTGACGCCGCTCATAACGTAGGAGCGACCCGGTTCTTAATCCCCAAGGGACAGATGACGTACACCGAGATGGTCACCGAGTATCAAGAGATCAATGGGATCATCTGGCAGAACACCTATCCGGTCACCCGGAATGTGAGTGAGTACGCCCAAACGAATTACGGCATGGAGGTCTTCGAAGTCGAGGATATCAATGACGCTTTGCTCTATTTCACTGGTTGGAATTTCCCTGTTGCGGAATCCCCTGATAAGATCACCACAGAAGATTACATCAGCGCGATGAAGCCATTGGCGACCAGCCTGCTTGATGAATGTCGCATCTCCTATGAAAACGCCAGTGAGTTGTTCAACACAACGACGATACCAAACCGATACCCGAACTATTATCGGAATCAAGTGACTGATTTTCTGAACACCGCGTCTGATCGTCTCAGTGAATCAATCCATTGGTACGACGCGGAGGTGTACTACACCAGTACCAGTAAATCCTTCCAATCCCTCATCGACAGTCATTTTGTTTCCTTCATCTGTGAATATTTTTCCACAGAGGACCAGGAAGCCTTGGTTCAGCGTCTCATAAACCAAACCACGGAGAGGTATCATCGGAGTAACACCCTTGCAAAGAACGCATCCATCCAGGGAATGGTGACTTTACAGTGTGTGGGTGCCGCACAACAACGGATCACTGAGGCCGCCTCGTATCTTTCTGAGGCTAACACAAGCTTTCAAAACGCAGATTATTTCACCTCCCTTTATAACATCGCGTTTGCCCAGGAGCGTATTGAAAGCGTCCAATGGTGGTTGAACATCTCCACCCCGTTTCATGACACCGGGGCGGTGAATGAAACAATGATTTCGAGCCTGGCAGAGGAATACCTGGATGATGCACAGCAATCAATCACCTACGCACAGATTATTGTTAGTGAGATAGGACAAACATCTCAATACCTCACCGATGCTCAAAGCCTTCTTGAGACTGCACGCAGCGAACAAGAAAACGGGTATTCCGCTGCTGCGTTGTTTGGATCATTCGAAGCTTTGGTGAAAGCCAACCTGGCCTTAGAGCTCGTTGATGGCGTCACCACAGATAAATTAGAACGCGCCCGGGGGCAGGCCAGCGTGAGCATCACTGAAAGCAGAAGCATTGGCATCGAACCACTTCTTGCAGTCAGCTACTATGAATACGGACAGAGCCTTGCTAATGAATCCTCTCTTGATAACGCGATCGTGTACTACAAATATGCTGATTTAATCGCTGGCGCACTACGGTTCACGACACCCTACGGGGTCCAATCCTCCCGCTACGTGGGAGTCCCTGATAAAAACCCGGTTGTCGTCTGGGATTTCGGACCTACACGGTACCTTGGTTTTTTCATCCTCTTCGCCGTGATCGGAGGATTAGCCGGTCTTGGGATAGGGATCCTGCTTGCGGGAGTAATTAACCCAAGGAACCCAAAACAATCAGTCTTCCAGAAGGAAACCAATCCTCAGAGCATTGAGGATTATTACAAAAAACAAAAATAAGGCATCCTCATATACATCGGTCTATGGATATCTCTGGAGAGCTCGTTGACGATTACATCCTCATCCGAAAACCAAGTGATGTGGGCAGGTTGTATAATAAAAGCCATATCGGCACCCCACTGCCATCGAATCAACTTCGACTCAATCTTTTAGAGGGCGTGTTTTTACTTGATGAAGGAAAGATGATCCTTCATCATCAGAAAAAACAGGTCTCGTTTCCCGCTTTACTCAAACAAGCGGTTCAAAGGATCCCTGAGTTTGAAACAAAGTACCTCGTCTACCGGGACCTCCGCAGTCGAGGCCATGCGATTCTGCAGGTCGATGATATCCCTCATATCTCCTTTCGAAAGTTCACACAGAGAAACGAGGAGAGACCTTGCATCATTGCTGCTTTTTCCGAACGAGACATCCTTGACATCAGACAAATACAGCAACTCATCCAGCAATCCACCAAGAAACATACTGCATTATGGTTCGCGTTAGTCGACGAGGAAGGTGACCTAACCTACTATGATGTCTCTCCTATCAAGCTTTCTGGGGAGATACCAGAGCATAAATATCCGAAAGGAACCGCGGTTCTTCTCAAAAATCGCCTGATCGTGTTTGACAAAAAACTCGCGGGTCTCCTCCTGCAAAAAGAGTTCTACGGAAAACCCTTTGGGGAGACTTTACAACTGTCGTTTGTGGAAGCATTGTATCTTCATGAACGAAACATCCTTGAGATTCAAACCACTGAGGGGAAAATTCTTACCTGGGAGCAAAGTAGCCATCTAATGCTGAAACACCAACCTGATATCCTGCAGCGTCTCCAGGTGTTTACCGATCTGAAAAAACGTGGATTGTTAGTGAAGACAGGTTTTAAATTCGGCGCTCATTTCCGGGCGTATTCCAAACATCCAGAGGCGACCCATGCAGAGTTCCTTATTCATGTCATCGAAAAAGACTTCACCAGCGTCTGGGCGGAAACCAGCCGCGCGGTACGCCTTGCTCACTCTGTGAACAAAGAGTTCATTTTCGCTTGCATCACGGGGACCACGGTTGATTACATCAGACTTGGGCGACTCCGTCCATGACTTTTCATAATGTATTTATACTTCGTCAGCTATTCGCCCAATTCCTTATGTGAGGGAGGAGTTTTGTATGCTTCAGATCCGGTGGCATGGTCATTCCTGCTTCGAAATAACCAATAATGTCACAATCGTGACTGACCCACATGATGGACGATCGATTGGGATCCCTGCCCCGACTGTCACCGCGGACATCGTGTTAGTTTCCCATAACCATTATGACCATAATAGTGTGAAAACCGTCCAAAAAGACACCTCAAAGATTATCTCCGATGAACGGAAACGAACCATTGGGGATATTCAAATCATGGGTATTCCCGCGTACCATGACACCGCTCGTGGGGAACGACGAGGAAACATGATTCTTTATAAATTCATTTCAGATGATGTCACCTTTTGCCATCTCGGTGACCTAGGTCATGAGCTTGATGAAAAAACAATACAGCAAATCGGCAAAATCGACATCCTCTTCATCCCAGTAGGTGGAAACTACACCATCGATGCAGAACAAGCATGGCGTATTGTCCACGCATTAAAACCAAAGATAACCATCCCGATGCATTATCGCATCGAAGGCTTATCTATCCCTGTCGCAGGAGTCGATGCGTTTTTAGAGAAAAACAAATACAAGGTCTTGAAAGTCGGTAACGAAATCGACATTGAAAAAGACGAGTTACCCAAAGAACCAGAAGTCTGGGTGTTCACGTTATAGTCTTCTTCTTAAAAACTTCCTTATTGATACAGTTGGGTGGAACACCACCTTTTAGTCCGATGATCATGTTCTCAGCAGCCATAAGCGCCATTTTCGTGCGTGTCTCAATGGTCCCAGACCCCGTATGAGGCTGCAGGACAACATTATCCAACCCTTTAAGTCCCTCGCTGAGGTGTGGTTCTTCCTCATACACATCTAGACCTGCGCCAAAAATCCACTGTTCTGACAACGCTTTGACCAATGCTTTCTCATGGATGATGGGACCACGAGCTGTGTTGATGAGGACTGCGGTGTTCTTCATCAGACGAAGCTCTTTTTCATCAATCAAATGAAACGTCTCCCTCGTCAAAGGAACATGAACTGAGATGAAATCTGATTCTTTCAATAATGTCTGTAGAGGAACTCGTCGTGCCCCAAGCTGCTGTTCTAACTCTCTGTTTGGTTGCTCATCGGTATACAGAACGTTCATGTTGAATCCTTTGCTCTTCAGAGCAAACGCGGTTCCAATCCGTCCTGTCCCGATCACACCAAGGGTCTTCTGGGAGACATCCTGCCCCAGCATGAGCATCGGAGCCCAGCCTTTGAACTGTCCTGATCTTGTGAACTTATCTGCTTCGACGATCCGTCGGCTGACCGAGAATAACAACGCCCAGGCTAGCTCCGCGGTCGTCTCCGTGAGCACCCCAGGGGTGTTACTCACCGGGATTCCTCGTTTGGTCGCGGCAGCAACATCGATATTATCATACCCCACGGCATAGGAAGCAATCATCTTGAGTTTCGGCTCAGCAGTGATCACATCTTTATCGATAGGATCGGTTAACAGACACAACAGACCATCCTTGCCTTTCAAGGCTCTGATGATTTCGTCTTTGCTCAGAACACGGTCAGAGGTATTGATATCAACAATGAATTCCTTTGTCAGCATATCAAGACCTGGTTGAGGGATCATTCGTGTCACAAAAATCTTCATAGGACCTCACACTGCTCCATTCCTGATACAAGGCGTGTTATTTAGAGGTTTCCAAAGAAAAAGAGTACTCATGAGAACATAAAAAAAAAGATGAAGTGGGGTACTTACTGTGTTTTTTGTTTCACCAACTCATCATAGGAGTAGAAGATGAGGTTTCCCTCTGCATTGAGGTCTGCTTCTCGGTTGAACACCCATTGTTTGGTTGTTTTTATCACCGGTTGCGCATAGATTCTGACTTCTCTTCGATCAGGGTTTATCGTATGATCGTTACTACGATAGACAGACCAATTCACTTTGATTGGGTCGATTGGTGAAAAAGCTCCGATGATGTTTTCGAATTGTTCGGTGAGGTTCGCATCATAGGTATAATTGGTGACCCTGAATTCACTTCGTATTAGTGTTTCCCCGGTCCCTGCCTCATAGAACGGTTCTTCGATAAGGTTGGAGTTATACTGGAAATATCCGACGAACATCATTCCCCAGTCGTCCTGATCGTATGGTGGGCCGTTCGTCCCATGAGATAAGTCAAATAACTTTGGGTTGTTTGCATACAGATAGTTCAACACGCTATGATATTGACCCCATGTTGATTTATAGCCTTTATTGGGTAAAATAAAAACCCCGTAGCTGGTGTTGTCAATTCCAGCAAAATTACAGTTATCGGCATCGATACTGCAGCTATGTGCCATCTCATGTAAGATGAGCTGTCCGAGTCCGACGATTCTGCCTCGTTTTGTGGGGACTTTTCCGGACAGAACATAATCAAATACCAACTTTATAGGATGAAAACCCGTGGGTGTGGATAATACCGTTGTATCATAAATATTGTTCTTCGAAGGATGCTGGAATCCGCCCCCATGGGAGAGCACTAGATAACGGAAGATCCCTTTCCGCTCCTCAGGGAAATAATTGTTATAGAATTGCAATACCATCCCGGAGTCTTGGGATAATTTTTCGATATGAGGGAGTTCTTGTCCGCCACCGTTTGGAGGGCTGTTTGGCCATCCATCATCCATTAACAGTTTAATGTTATTCTCTGCGAATCGTTCGATAAGACCTTGCTTTGTTTCTTCATAGAAATAATGGGGTGGGTCGTTAAAACCACCGCTGCCCATGTAATCGACTTCATAATAGATGTTTTGAATGAAGGGATTAGCAAACCATTTTTCCATTTTATATTCTTCAAGGTTATCAATACCGTCAAGTTCAGGGTCGAGGTTGTTATGATCGTCCCATGTAAAAGGATCATATCCCCATTTCCATTCCCAGGTGGTTGGGATCCCATCACTATCAGGATCAAGCTTGGAATCGTCCACGGTTGGGTCTGTCCCGAGGATGTTTACCTCGGTCCAATAGGGGATGAAATCACTGTCGTAGTCGATTTGATAGACGTTAAACCAAATCTCAAATGTCTCCCCTAGATAATACCCATAACCATCATAATCCATGTAGGAATCCTGCCCTGACCAGCGTCCTGTTTTAAAATCATAGATAACGGAGACTGTGTCTGCCTCGACATATTGTGATTTCCTGCCAAGCAACCCAGCGCTTTTTTTCTCCATGATGGTTAAACTGATGGTCGAGGTTTCTTGTTCCTCTGGGACATCCTTCATGATTTTGTTTTCCTCAAACATGGTGTCCCAGGTCGTGAAAAACACCTCAGTGGTCCTCCCATGTTGGGTGACATCCTTACTGATGTATTCTAATCCATCCATGTTACTGACAAAATAAAATTTAGGTTTGTTTTCCCAGGAGTTCCCCAGTTTAAGGAGTTTGTCAATAAGCCCGCGATGTCGCATCCGTAAAATCTCAAGAACCACCCCTTGATTTTCCAAAGGGCTAATCTGGTCATCAAGCGTGAAGATCAATTGCTGAACAGGGGTTTCTTTTTCTGTTAAGTAGTACTCGAAATAGACATAAGTTCCAGAAACAAGTAAACAAGCAACAACAAGTAGCGAGACCCCTATCATAATTCTCTGTTTTCGTTTAATGTACATGATGGTTTGCCTCCGGTAAGGAGAAATATCGTATTGGTATTAATAATATAGGTTACAATTTATATAAACTTATTGGTATTGAAAAGAGGGAAGACTCATCCTATTAGATAGGCTCGTTTTCCGAGGTGGTTTTTTACTTGATAGAATAAAATGAGGTTAGTAACTCAACGAGTATTCGATTCAAGGAAACATCGATGTTTTTCCCTAGCCCTTTTCTCATCAATGCTCCATTAATAGAGTCAATCTCTGTTCTTTTTCCCTGTTGGATGCTTTGGAGCATCGAGGAGGAGTTCAAAGCGGTCTCCTGAATGACTTCTTTTGTTCGTGAAATCATCTCCTTAGGGGAGACCTGGATACCTTCGTGAGATGCGATGATACTTGATTCAGTACATATCGCTTCAACAATCTTCTCCAACACCGGGTTTTCTAGGAGATATCCATTCTGACAACCAAAAAAAGCGGTGAGAGGATTGATACTTGAATTAATGATGGCCTTTCTCCAGATTTCTCCTGTGATATCGGTACTCATCTGAGTGTGGAGTCCTGCCTGGTTAAAGACACAGATGAGGTTCTGTAGTCTTTCAGAGGGCGCTCCATCAAGTTCCCCTAGTAGCGTTGTGCCTATCCCTGTGTGAGTGACCACCCCTGGTTCTTCGAATAATACCCCCTGGGTCGTCACCCCTGCGATGAGGTGTTTTTGCCCAATGACTTCTTTGATTTTCTCGATATTGTCAAGTCCATTTTGAAGTGAGACTACCATCGTATGATCCCTAACCATATGGCGAAGGTGATGGCATGCTGCTTCAGTATCATAGGATTTCACGGTAAGAAGAACAACCTCAGGGGTGATGGAGAGATCCTGTGGATTTTCGATTGCTGATATTTGTATGAGCTTCTGTGTTTTTCCCTTGATACGCAAGCCTTTTTGCTGGATACGTTGGATGTGACAATGTCGTCCAACAAGGACGACGGTATTGTTTTTCGCCAGCAACCCACCAAACAGGGAGCCAATCGCTCCTGCTCCGAACACAACGATATTCATAGGGGTATTCCTCTCTGCTTGCATTGTTGCTCGATTTCTTTTTTCGTCAGAGAAATCAACGGAGACAGGATGGGAACCATACTATGTTTTTTCAGAATCACTAGCTCAGAGATATTTTCAGAGAGGTCCTCAAACGCATGGTCTGTGGCGATCGCATCACATTTTTTTTCAGAGGCAATCTCTGACACCCGTTGGGGGATCATGGTTGGTGTGGTATCAAGAGGAACAATCTCTGAGTCAGCGTACCATGTTGAAAGAAACAACTGGATTGTCTCTTCAGTAGATTGATGTTGTGTGGCGAGTACAACGTTACATCCTCGGCGCATCAAATACCATGCGGCAAGGAGTGATGTGGGATTTTTTATCAGAACAAGAATCGTCCCTTGGGTCCCCAGAGGGAGTCCCCCAGCTCCTTTTTGCTTCTCTGTGAAAAGAAATGCTTTGTGGTCTCGTATCTCGATAAAGAGTTCGAAGTCTGGTTTGTTCAGATCCACCCTTGCATGGGTTGCTTGAACGATTTCATTGCCTATGTATATAGCGACCTCTTGGCTGGTAAACGAATGGGTTCCCACTCGTGTCACCCGGATGGCAAAACTTTTTCCCTGATGTAAGGTGTGCTGTGTCAGCTGTCGAGCCACCCGTGATATCTCCTGAAGGTGTGCGGTGGTCTGAGTCGCTGGGCTGAAGGAGACAATCCCAAATATCCGTGGTACGATAGTCATGCTTTTCGGCACTTCTGGTGTCATCAGATAGATCCTGCCGCGTTCGGTTCGTACCTCAACAGGGACGTTTTCTTTTTTAAACGCGTTTTTTAAGTTCCGCACCAATGTTGTCTCAAAGTATTTCCGGACATAGGGACTTTTTAGCGATAGCTCCCCGTATCGAAGGATGACTACCTGGTCATTCATCACTTTTCAGCATCGAACCATGCTACATTAATCTTTCAGTGACGAAACATTTTAGAAATGTTGGTACGATATCCGGTCAGATGATTCCTTTTATCGTGGGACGCAGAAATCTCATCAAGGGTTTCTACTCGCCACCTCTGAGAAAAACCATTCTTTCGAAACTTCGGATAGGTCGGTCTTTTTATCTGCTGTTGGTGTTCATACCCATCAGTATATTTTTGTATATGTTCACCAAGGAAGACTCTGTGATTTTCATCACATCGGTCCTTGGAATCGTCCCTCTCGCACGGATTATGGGGTACACCACGAAAGAAATCTCCTTGCAGACCAACCCGACCGTGAGTGGTTTATTCTCGGCAACCTTCGGTAACGCAATTGAGTTGATCATCGCGGTCCTTGCGTTAAACGCTGGTTTGATACAGGTCGTCCAAGCTTCCATCATCGGCAGCATCATCGGCAATATCCTCCTCCTGGTGGGGCTTAGTATTTTTGCTGGTGGTCTTCGGTTTAAAAATCAACGGTTCAACAACCAAACCATCGCGGTTTCTTCTACCATGCTTATCATCGTCGTCGCTGGCCTGGCTATCCCTAGTGTCTATGACATCTTGATTCCGCACAGTCCGCAGATATCGGTTCTTAGCAGTGCGGTCGCGGTGGTCATGGCGTTTATCTATCTTGCTGGATTGGTTTTTTCTCTTCGAACCCATAAGGATTTGTTTGATGCGAGTGATGAGATAAAAGCAACTCAGGAACGACCGACGATGAGTCGCCGTCTTGCAGCATTGATTCTCCTATTCACCATTGTCGTGGTCACCTTTGAATCTCAGATTCTTGTCGGGACCATTGAACATGCTGCTGAAGCTATTGGTTTATCGCAGATGTTTATCGGACTGGTGGTGATAGCAATCATCACCAATATCGCAGAGATATCGACCGCTATCCATTTCTCCTTGAGGAATAAACTGGATGTCTCTATTGAGATTGGCTTAAGCAGCGCGATACAGATAGCGTTGTTCGTCATCCCTATCCTGATGCTGTTCAGTCAGGTGTTCAACTACGGTTTTACGCTGGTCTTCACCCCTTTTGAGATCCTCGCGGTGATCCTCGCGGTGTTAATCGTGAACTATCTCTCCGGGGACGGACGATGCAACTGGTTAGAAGGAGCACAGCTGATCGCTGTTTATGCCATCATCGCTATTGCGTTCTTCTTCGTCCTATAAAAAAATAGGTTACCATTCTTCTTGGAATGTCTGTTCAACGGTTTGGAGCACCATGGCTGAAGAAAACGAAATATTCAGTGGTGTAAGAGAGATTTTTCCTTCACTTAATGCTTTTAAATCAGTTCTCTCCCCCATGTTTTTGAATTGGATTGGTGGGGTGCGATGTACGAATCTTCTCCCTTTTTTATGAAACAACCTGCCGTATCGCGTGGTAAACAAAGTGGTGATCACCAGAGGTGTATCAACCGTTGCCTCAAAGGGGATGTTCAATGAAAAACAATCGACATCATAGAAGGATTTCCGCAGGAGGATTTCTGTGACTTTTGCAGATATTTTCGCTGCGTTTTCAAAATAATGATTGTTCCGTGTCGTGTAAAAATCTGTTTTTCTCTCACGATATTCTATGGGGATGGAAAGAGAAATCGCAAGGGATCGTACTCCATCGATGGTTCCTTCGATTGCTGCACCAATGGTCCCAGAGCTTAACGTCCGGGCTGTGCCAATGTTCAACCCAATGTTGATCCCTGAGATGACCATCTGGGGTCGGACTGGGATAAGATCATATAACCCGATTTGTACACAATCCGCTGGTGTCCCGTTGAGCAGATGCATCTCAATACCATCATAGATGACCTTCTTTACCTTGAGCTCCTTTTTTGTCGTAATCGCTTTCCCAATCCAGCTACGCCCCCGGTCTGGGACGACCGCGGAGACTCTAGAATGCTTTGATAGCTCACGGACCAAGGTGACGAAACCAACGGATTTGTAGCCATCATCATTTGTTACGAGGAGGTCGGTCATCGGCAACCGAAAAAAGCAGCTGCTTAATGAACCTTTCCGGGACGACTGTTTCTAGTTGTATATTTATATAGACCGAGAGTATGGTTGACCAAGCCATGATTACAAAAACAGAAAAAAACCTGGATGTCATCCTCATCAGCGGAGAGTATTATGATGATCACCCGCTCTCCCCGGTTGGTGTGATTGCAAAGGTCCTTGATGCGAAAGGATACCGGGTGGGCGTCATCGAAAAACCAGAGACGACCGAGCAGTTCACCAGGTTAGGAGCCCCTCGTCTGTGCTTTGGGGTCAGCTCAGGGTCCATCGACAGCATGGTCCATAATTATACGCCTTTGAAGCGGAAACGCATTGAGGATGAGCATAGTGATGTGACAAGAATACCGGACCGTGCTGTAATTTATTATTGTAATAAATTAAAGCAATCCTTCAAGAACAGTGTTATCGTCATCGGCGGCATTGAATCATCCTTGCGACGGTTCGCTCATTACGATTACTGGGATAATAACATACGTCGCAGTATCTTGCTTGATTCTCGGGCGAACATCCTGGTCTATGGGAATGGGGAAAAACAGATTCTGGAGATCGCAGAACGACTCAAACAAAGCAAGGATCTTGATAGAATCCAGGGGACCTGTGTGCTGCGAAAGGAATTAGACGACACCATCGAAGTCCTCCCTTCCTTTCAAGAAGTAACCAAGGATAAACAGAAGTTCTGCGAGATGCAACTACGATTCTCCAATGAGAAAAACCTTGCCCAGGAATACGTCAACAGTTACGTGATCCAATATCAATACCCGAAGTATACGACAAAGGACCTTGATTGGATCTACTCCTTACACTACACCAGGAAGCTTCATCCTAAATCCTTATTGAAGATGGGACGGTTCTCTGTCGTTCTTCACCGTGGATGCATCGGAGCATGCAATTTCTGTTCACTGTCTTTACACCAAGGCAGTCGCATCATCTCACGGTCTGAGACAAACATCCTTGAAGAAATCAGACGCCTGACGACCTATCCAGGGTTCAAAGGATACATCGATGATCTGGTCGGACCCTCCTCGAACATGTATGCCATGGTCTGCACCTCACCACAGATATCACCATCGTGCTCAAAGGAATGTCTGCAGTGCCCTATACTTGATAAAACCCATCAACGCCTTATTTCGTTGTTACGGAAGGCACGACAGATCCCTGGTGTCAAAAAAATCTTCATCCGTAGCGGCATCCGCTATGATCTTGCATTGGAAAGCAGGGAGTACATCAAGGAGATCTCTGATCATCATATCAGCGGTTGTCTGAAGATAGCACCAGAGCATTTCTCAAATAAAATCGTCCAGCTGATGGGGAAGGACAACAAACGTTTCGATGAGTTCCTCTCCTATTTTACGGCGATCAACCAACGAAACAAACAAGGACTGCGGTATTATTTTATGATTGGTCATCCGGGGGATACCCTTAGTGAAGTCATCTATCTGCATGACATCATCAAAAAAAGACATCTGGAGAACATCGAGCAGTTCCAGCTGTTCACCCCGACTCCGATGACGATGTCCACCTGCATGTACTGGACCGGGTTGAACCCATTCACCGGTCAGAAAATCCCTGTAGTCTATGATTATCATACGAAGAAACGACTTAAACGGATCATGCTGAGTCTACCATATCAGAAATCGACAGAGGACGACTGATTTTTTTAAAAAATATTTTTATCTTTCCTATTGTATGATATTGAACATCTGTTACCCGTTTTTTTATATAAAGATATGTTTTTAAAGAAGGAATTGTTACAAAATTTCAGAGTGGAGGTAAGTTTATTGGCTTTAATTTCAAATGAACAGCTTCAAGAAGATGAAATGAAAATACTTTCAGAACTTCAGAATAATTCAAAAGAAAGTATTGATATAATTGCTAAACGCATTGGTTTCTCCAGACAAAAGGTATGGAGAATCATAAAACAATTAGAAGCAAAAAAAATGATTTGGGGATATACCGCTGTTATTGACGAACAAAAAATAGGACAGAAGTATTTTATATACATGGCAAAAAGAACTTCGAAAAAGGTCAATGAAGATATCATAGATGAAATCGTTTCAAGAAAATTTGAGAAAATAGTTAATGAATTGGGGATTATGATTGAAAGCAGTTATTTTATTCATGGTGAATACGACTGGGTAATAACATTTTATGCTAATGATATTAAGATGGCGAAAAAGTTAGCAGAGAAATTCTCTGAAATTCACCCTGGTTACATTGAAAAAGCAACGATTATGCAAAGTTTGATGTTTATCAAAAAACAATTTATGTTAAATCCAGAAAAAACGAAGATTAAAGATGTATTATAAGAAATAGTTTCAAAATCTCAGAGTGGAGGTAAAGGTAGTGAGTTATGGTACGATATTGTTCTGAATGCGGGAAGGCAGGAGGTTTTTTTGATTTCGATATAAAGAACAGATCTCTTCCGCTCAGCAAGGATAGGATTTTGTGTCTGAATTGTTATAATATTGTCTTTCCTAAGGAGAATGCTGAATATACAAAAATAATGGGATGGAAAAGTAGAATCCTCCGGTCATTTTATGAAGGTACAATAAAACAAATCTGCCATGAACAGGGTATCAGTACGATGGAGAAACGATGGACCACCGCAGTTAGTAGGAAAGGAACAAGATATCAACGTCAATATAACTATTATTTCACATATGAGGAATTAGTCGCTACCTTGATGAAATACGTTAATCTTCAAAAAATATTGGATTTCGCTAAAATGAAAGGTGTCCCTGTCCATGATGTTGAACTTGAAATTGACCAATATTATTCAAAAAAGAATCATATAGAAAAACCTACCGTGACCCCTCAAATTAACAATGGGGTGTTTAATCAAATATTGGAGAAGATCGATCAGTTCAAACCACTTCTCCCTTTCTACCCTAATGAACTATCTTATCAACTTGATCTTGGCAGATATCTCCTTCAATACTTCCCCTCAATAAAGTTGGAACAACAACGTAGCTCCGCACGACCAGACATTGTAATCAATGATATCGCCATTGAAATCAAAGGACCAACATACGAAGATGGATTACGATCTATAGCAGATAAATGTCTTCGGTATCCACTCTATTTCGAGAAAGGCCTTATCATCGTATTATTTGATGTGAAGGTGACAAGTCGATATATTGATGATTGGCGAAAGGGATTACAAAATAAATTCCCTCATGTTGTCATTAGATGCAAATAAGAACAAAACTGGTCAATTGTTCTCCCTTCGACAAATAGAGATGAAGTTGTTAATTGAAGATGGTCTCTGATATGAATGATAAAAACATTAACCACAGTCAAGATGAACGAATGAGATTACTTTTAGACATCGTACAAAGACTTTTTTATGATTCAGAAGAAAACAGCGTTAAAATCGCAGATATTATTAGAGAAACAGGAATTCATGGGATGGAAGAAAAAGAAACAGAGGAAACCTTAGAGCAATTAAGGAGATATGGACTGATCAATAGACTACCGAATGGAAAGTACACTTTGTGTTAGAATAGGTGTTAGGTGGCTCCATTTGATTTTGAATAATATACAGAATGTTTTTTACTCATCTATGGGTTAATATACAACCCATGTGATGTCGAGGTGAGGTGTAAATCCATGGATCAAAAACAGGTGTTGGAGCGTTGGTTACGACAATTAAAGAGAAACGAGATCAGCCCTGATGCGGTTGGTCTGGGTCCTGATAAAGAGAAAGCCTTGGCGTTCATCCGACAGGAACTTCAAAAGATAGAAGCGATGGAGAAGAAACAGTCTCCATCTTTGAAATAAAGATTTTATTCCCATCGAAGGGCTTCGACCGGGTCCATCTTTGCTGCTTTACGTGCAGGAAGCACTCCGGCTGTGACACCGATGAGGATTCCTACGATGGTTGCGATAAGGAACCATTCTGGTGCATAATCTAGCTGAATGGAGCCCGTGCTAAAGGCTCCTCCGAGGTTTTGGATGCTTTTATTCAGCAGGTCGACGACAAACCAACTTCCTGTCGCCCCAAGGATACATCCCGTGATTCCTCCTAAGAGGCCTATCACGGTGGATTGATACAAGAACAGCTGAAGGATGTCTCGTCGTTTCGCTCCGATGGCCATCATCGTGCCTATCTCCCGGGTCCGTTCTGTCACGGTTGCGAACATGATGTTTGCAATACCGACTCCTCCGATGAGAAGGGAGATGAGTGCGATTGCGGTGATGTAGGTTCTGATGACGTTCATGATTTTATCGACACGGTCAAGGATGTACTGCTGAGTGATGACAACAAAGTCAGTGTTATCGTCTTTGTATTGGCTTGCATCAGACCCTGCTCCCTCGAGGTAGTTCAGGATCTGGTCTTGAGCTTCTTGGACTGTTTGAGTGTCTTTTGCTTCTGCAAGCAGGATGGTAAATGCAGTCACCCGTTTTAATATCGAACCGGCATTGGATCCGAAATAACTTGAATAATAGGGTTTTGCTGGGCAGATGATCCCTGGTGTTGACAGGGTGTTGAACATGCTAAAGCTTGAGCTTTGTTTAAGGATGCCAACGATTTTTGCATCAAGGGTTTTTCCATCGACCCGTCGTAGATAAATGGTATCACCAATCTTCAATGGCTTATCTGCACCGAAGATTTCTGAAACAGTCTTGCTGATGACAATTTCATTTTTTCCTTCTCGAAACATGGTTCCTTCTTCAAGCTCCATGTTCAGGATTTCTAGGATTGACTCGGTGCTTGCATACATTGTCTCCCCTGGTCGGGAATCCCAGTTGAGGAATCCGTTCCGTTTGAGGATTTTAGTGACAGGGACAATACCGATAGGTGCAACGGTTTTTACTGCGGAGAGACGCTGGATGTTTTCGACGTCATCGGTGGTGAAGACGACGGATTTTATCTGGAGCTGCGGCACGTCTCCTCCTTTTCCTATCCCGATGACCATGCCGGTTGGATTAAAAAGGTTCCATTGTTCGGCAATGAAGGTGCTAACGGAGTTTCCGGCGGTAGTGACCATGATGACGGATGCGACCCCGATGATGACGCCGATGAGGGTGAGGAACGTCCGGATCTTATAGGATTTCATGGTGTCTAACGCCATGGCAAAGATGTCCTGTATCATGTTTCCTCGGTCACCTCCCCATCAAGCATGTTGACAACACGGTTGGCGAATCGTTTCAGAGCGATTGCATGGGTGACGAGTAGGATGGTTTTTCCCTCTCGGTTCAGGGACACGAGCAGTTCCATGATCTGCTCACCGGTCTTTGTGTCCAGGTTCCCGGTTGGCTCATCTGCTAAGATGATGGCGGGATTGTTGACGAGCGCTCGAGCAATCGCAATCCGTTGTTGTTGTCCGCCGGAGAGCTCTGAGGGTCGATGGGTCGCCCAGTTCGTCAATCCAACCTTTGCGAGCAGTTCGGAGGCACGATGTTCTCGGTCTGCTTTTAAGCCACCAAGAAACACCATGGGTAATGACACGTTTTTTAAGGCGGTCATGGAGGGCATGAGGTTGAATTTTTGGAAGATAAAACCGATTTTTCTGCCACGGATGATTGCGAGTTGGTTGTCGTTGACGGTGGAGATGTTCTCCCCGTCGATGATGATGGTCCCTGAGGTTGGTCGGTCGAGGCATCCGATGATGTTCATCAGGGTGCTCTTTCCTGATCCGGAGGGTCCCATGATGGCGACGAAATCACCTTTCCGGATTCTGAGATCGACATTGTTTAATGCTTTAAAGTCCGTCTTTCCAGTCTTGTAGATTTTTGTAAGCGAATCGATATCGATGACATATTCAGCCATTCGTAGTTCCTCGGAGAACCCGGAATTTTATGGAGGAGGTTATTTGTGAATTTGACTTTGGACAAGGAAATGTATTCGGTGTGCCACTACAAAGGATTTGGCGATGAATTCTATTTCAGCTGCTTCTTCAGGGCTTGAGATTTGACCGACGATGAACATAGTCATTACTCCTCGTTTGCTGTTTTCTCTGTTTTATTTAAAGCCTCTTGTTGTACAATTCTTACCCGGCGTCTTTACAGTTCTCTCCTGAAAAACTTTTCGGTAACGGTTTTCTCTTTGTACGATGACCCGTATTAGTCGTTTTAATATGTTTTTTTGACTTATATTGTTACGAAAACATTTAAATGCTCGTGCTGTATAACAAAAGATTGGAGGACCATAAAAATGAGAAAAATCGTTATTGCCGGTAGCTTGTTGGCTGTATCGCTCTTGTTTTTACTGCCAGCAGTAGCCGCAGAGCAGGCGAAAGTAGCGCAATCCGCAAGAACTCCTTATCTGGTCAATGCTGAGATTACTTATCTGGAGGCACTTGAAAAGAAATATAAAGATACACCCTCTCCGCAGGTAATTTTCCTGACCTTGGCAATTTTGTTATTGAAGCTCTTGCGATGGGGAGTTGTCATTATCGGTGGGATCATTCTCCTGTCGATTCTGGGTATCTTTAAGAAACCGAATAACAACACGAGTGCTATCCTATAATCGTCTGTTCGGTTTTCATCTCCTTTCGAATATTGCGTTATTTAGAAATCTGGAGAGTGGTTCCTTTTTTTTCTTCTTTGGTTTTCTGTCTTGTTGGCTATCCGTTGATGAATAGTTTCAGTGACCCTTTAGAAAACCTTGAATAGGGGGGAGTAATTGTCGGAAGACCGACCGGGGAAGTCTTTGGTCGTTTGCACAACATAAGATATATATGTTTGTATATATAGACACTCTTTTCAAAGGGGGTTTCCAGTGAAAAACATCATCATCAAAGGAGCACGAGAACACAACCTGAAAAACATCACCGTAGAGCTCCCCAGAGACAAACTCATTGTCATCACCGGCATCTCCGGCTCAGGAAAATCCACCCTCGCGTTCGACACCCTCTACGCAGAAGGACAACGCCGCTACGTCGAATCCCTCTCCGCCTACGCACGACAATTCCTGGGACTCATGAACAAACCCGACGTCGACAGCATCGAAGGACTCTCACCAGCCATCTCCATCGAACAAAAAACCACCAGCAAAAACCCACGCAGCACCGTAGGGACCATCACAGAGATCTACGACTACCTCCGACTCCTTTTTGCCCGCATCGGCACACCCTACTGCCCTATCCATAACCAGAAAATCGAATCACAATCCCCCCAGAAAATCTCAAACAGAATCGCAACCGAACATAAAGGAACCATCACGATTCTTGCACCCATCATCCGACAGAAAAAAGGAACCTACGAACAACTCTTCAAAGACCTCAACAAAGAAGGATACACCCGGGTCCGCGTCAACAAAACCATCCACCGGACCGACGAGAAAATCCCATTGGAACGATACAAGAAACATGACATCGACATCGTCATCGACCGAGTGGAAACCACCGATTCTAGCCGACTCTCTGAAGCCTGCGAACACGCATTACAAAAAGCAGATGGACTCCTCATCATCTTAGACTCCCACAGCAAAGAACAAACGTATTCCTCCACCATGGCCTGCCCCATCTGCGGCATGGTCTTTGAAGAGCTCCAACCACGCATGTTCTCCTTCAACAGCCCCTTTGGCGCCTGTGAAACCTGCCATGGTTTAGGAATCAAAATGGAGTTCGACCCAGACCTCATCATCCCAGACAAAAACCTCAGCATCGCCGATGGCGCCATCGCCCTTTACAAAACCATCCGGGACGGCTGGCGCAACAACTACCTTGGAGCTGTTGCAAAACATTACGACTTTGACATCTTCACCCCCATCAAAGACCTCGACAAACGACAATACGATGCGATCATGTATGGCTCCACCGAGCCTATCCGATTCAACTTCATCATGAAAAACGGGGATGCCACCTACGCTCACACCGGGTACTGGGAAGGACTCATCCCCCAATCCGAACGACTCTACAAACAAACTGAGTCTGAGTACCGCAGGCAAGACATGGAACGCTTCATGCGCATCAGCCCCTGCACCACCTGTCAAGGCAAACGACTCAAACACAAAATCCTCTCTGTTAAAATCACCCAGAAATCCATCATCGACATCACCGATTTGTCCGTCAAACAATCCCTACAGTTCTTCGAAAACCTCAAACTCACAAAAAAACAAGAAGAGATCGCCCACCTCATCCTCAAAGAAATTGTCGCCCGTTTAAAGTTCCTGGACAACGTCGGCCTGAACTACCTGACACTCTCCCGCAACGCGGGGACCCTGTCCGGTGGGGAAGCCCAACGCATACGTCTCGCGACACAGATCGGCTCCAATCTCATGGGTGTCCTCTACATCCTTGATGAACCCTCTGTCGGTCTCCACCAACGAGATAACAAAAAACTCATCCAGACCCTGCAACGTCTCCGTGACCTGGGCAACACTCTCATCGTCGTGGAACATGATGAAGAGACCATCCGAAACGCGGATTACGTCATCGACATGGGACCAGGTGCGGGAATCCATGGAGGAAAGATCCTTGCCCAAGGCACACCTCGGCAAATCGAACGCAACCCACGCTCCCTTACAGGCCAGTATCTCTCCGGGAAACTAGAAATCACCATGCCACAGACCCGACGAAGAACCAATCAACACATCCACGTCAAAGGATGCAAAGAAAACAACCTTAAAAACATCACCGTCGACATTCCCGTCGGAGTCCTCACTGTCATCACCGGTGTCTCCGGCAGCGGGAAATCCACCCTTATCTATGAGATCCTCTACAAAGGCCTCATGCGCAAACTCCATGAGTCACGCGACCCACCAGGAAAACACGACGACATCACCTTCGACACAGAGATTGATAAAGTCATCGTCATCGACCAAAGCCCCATCGGGAAAACCCCCCGCAGCAACCCCGCCACCTACACCAAAGTCTTCGATGAGATACGACGTATCTTTACCATGACCCCGGAAGCAAAACTCCGCGGGTACCAAGCAGGACGCTTCTCCTTCAACGTCCCCGGAGGACGCTGCGAAACCTGTCAAGGAGACGGACTTATCAAAATCGAGATGAACTTCCTCCCTGACATCTACGTCGAATGCGAAGAATGCAAAGGAAAACGCTACAACAAAGAAACCCTCGAGGTACTCTACAAAGGAAAATCCATCTCAGACGTTCTAGCCATGAGTGTTGAGGAAGCATCAGAACTGTTCGCAAACATCCCTTATATCAAAAAGAAACTCGACACCCTCTCACGCGTTGGGCTAAGCTACATTAAACTTGGCCAAAGCTCCACCACCCTCTCCGGTGGGGAAGCACAACGCATCAAACTTACTCGGGAACTTTCCAAAAAAAGCACCGGAAAAACACTCTATCTCCTTGACGAACCCACCACCGGTCTGCATTTCCATGACGTCAAAAAACTCATCGACGTCCTCAACAGCCTCGTCACCAAAGGAAACACCATCGTCGTCATCGAACATAATATGGAGGTCATCAAATGCGCAGACCATCTCATCGACCTTGGTCCGGAAGGTGGTGACCTTGGAGGAAGAATCGTTGCTCATGGAACACCAGAAGAGGTCGCGAACAACCTGGAAAGTTACACCGGGCAAATCCTCCGACCTTTGCTCCGTAGGAAGAAACAATGATTGATGTAACACGCATACCATCAAACCCTGGCTGCTATCTCTTCCGAAACAACCAACAAAAAATCATCTACATCGGCAAAGCAAAAAACATCAGAAAACGCGTGAAAACCTATTTTCAGAAAAAAGACCAAGACCCAAAGACACGCAGCCTCATCACCGCGATTGACGCTGTCGAGTTTTTTATCACCGACACCGAAGTCGAAGCATTCATCCTAGAAAACACCCTGATAAAGAAACATCAGCCGAAATACAATATCAACCTGAAGGATGCAAAAACCTATGCATACATCGAACTGACCACTGAACGATATCCTCGGTTGCTCATCGCACGACAAAAACAAGAAAAAGGAATGTATTTTGGTCCCTTCGTTTCCGCAGTGGAACGAGACCATGTTCTCCAATTCCTCAACAGAACCTTCGCCCTACGCACCTGTCGAAAACTCCCGAAAAAAGCCTGCCTCCGATATCATCTGCAGCTCTGTACAGCTCCCTGCATCGCAGCGATCACCCCTGAGGAATACGACAAAAGAATTCGAAACATCCGACTCATCCTTTCCGGGAAATCCCGTGAGCTTCTTAAAAAACTACGTCAGGAGATGACCAAAAAATCCCAGGCTAAAGACTATGAGGCTGCCTTGGTCCTCCGGAATCAGACCACTGCGATACAACACCTCCAGGAACATCAGAAGATGCAACAACGCTTCACCTACGACCAGGATATCATCAACTACCAACTCAAAGATGGCGTTGTCTATCTCATGCTCTTCAACGTCTACAAAGGGACGCTGTCGACAAAAAACGAGTATGTCTTTGACTGCATCCCTGATTTCTTCGATGAGTTCCTCGTGCAATACTACTCGGAGAACCACATCCCCTCTGAGGTCATCGTCCCTCAGAAGCCGTCGGAGTCTCTTGCGTTATTTCTCAGCCAGAAACGGAAGAAAAAAGTACGTATCATCGTCCCAAAAAAAGGCACGAAGAAACAACTCCTTCAACTTGTGGAAAAGAACATTGAGCTTACCTTCTTTGGGGATGTCTCGAAAATGCAGGCGCTGCAGCACCAGTTAAACCTGCAGGAACCACCCGTGGTCATCGAATGCTTCGATATCTCTCATCTCTCAGGGACATCCATGGTCGGTTCCCTGGTCCAATTCCGAAATGGAAGACCTGACAAGACGAACTACCGGAGATTCCGCATCCGTACTGTGGAAGGCATCGATGATGCCGCGGCGATAGCGGAGGTCGTCCGACGACGCTACCAACGATTACTCGATGAACACGCCCCATTCCCTCAGCTCATCGTCATTGATGGAGGTCTTGGACAGCTCAACAGCGCGATCCAAGAACTAGACCGTATCGGTTTGAAAATCCCGATTCTGTCCATCGCAAAACAGTTCGAGGAGCTCTATCTCCCTGGTCGACCCCAACCACTCCAGCTTGAGAAAAAAGATAAAGCGCTCCTGTTTATCCGAGAGGTCCGTGATGAAGCACACCGATTCGCCATCGCATACAACCGTCTCTTACGGAAGAAAGAGGTGAGAGCATCCCCCAATTCACTTTAAAGACTGATTTAATCCCAAGAGGATCACAACCAGAGGCGATCGCCTCGATAGTGAATGGCATCCAGAAGAAGTATTCCACTCAAACACTGCTGGGGGTGACGGGATCTGGGAAAACATTTTCTATGGCTTATATCATCCAGCAGATCCAACGACCCGCGATTGTGATTGCTCATAACAAGACCCTGGCTGCCCAGCTCTATAGCGAGTTCAAGGAGTTCTTCCCGGATAACCGTGTCGAGTACTTCGTCTCTTATTATGATTATTATCAACCGGAGTCATACCTGCCTCAGAGAGACCTTTATATCGAAAAAGACGCGGATATCAACCCGAAACTTGAGCAGATGCGATTAGCCGCGACCGCGTCGTTATCCTCCCGTCGGGATGTCATCATCGTCGCCTCGGTGTCCTGCATCTACAACGTCGGTAACCCCCTGGATTATCAACGGTTAGGTTTTGAGATCCGAGTAGGTCAACGACTCCCACGCAATGGCCTGCTCCGCCGCCTGCTTGATATCCAATATGAACGCAACGATACAGAACTGATGCCAGGTCGTTTCCGAGTGAAAGGTGACACCATCGACCTCATCTTAGGGTATTATCCGAACATCTACCGCATCGAAATGTACGGGGAGAAGATCGAATCAATAAAGGAACTGCAGAAGAACACAGGGGAGACAGTCGATGTCCTGAAATATCTGTTTATATTCCCTGCGAAGCATTTCGTGATACCTGAGGGCAGTCAGAAACGTGCGATTGAATCCATAAAACAGGAGCTTGAGGAGCGGCTTCCTCAGCTGTCGCTTCTTGAGGCACATCGGCTGAAACAACGGACTCTCTACGATCTTGAGATGATCCAGGAGACCGGGTTTTGTAAAGGGATTGAGAATTACTCTCGTCATCTGGATGGTCGGAAACCTGGGGAGAAACCCTACTGTCTCCTTGATTATTTTCCCTCGGATTTTGTGATGTTCATCGATGAGAGCCATCGGACGATCCCACAGATCCATGGGATGTACCATGGGGAATTCTCCCGGAAGCAGACCTTGATTGATTACGGGTTCCGGCTGCCGAGTGCCATGGATAACCGCCCCTTGACATTTGAGGAATTCGAACAGTACATGCATACCGTGGTATTTGTCTCCGCCACCCCCGGAGCCTATGAGCTGGGAAAATCACAGCAGGTGGTCGAGCAGATCATCCGCCCCACCGGATTGGTCGATCCACCCGTGGAGGTCCGAAAAATAGACGGACAAATCACTGATTTGATTGGTGAGATTCAAACAACCGTGGAACGAGGCGATCGGATTCTTGTCAACACATTAACGAAGAAACTTGCTGAGGAGCTTTCTGAGTTTCTTGCGGAGAAGGGAATTAAGACACGGTATCTGCACTCGGAGATTGATACCCTTGAGCGGTCGGAGATTATCCGGGAGCTTCGACTGAAGAAGTTTGATGTGCTTGTCGGCATCAACCTGCTCCGTGAGGGAATTGACATCCCTGAGGTTGGGTTCATCGGGATCCTGGATGCGGATAAGGAAGGGTTCTTGCGCGATGAACGCAGCCTGATTCAGATCATCGGTCGGGCTGCCCGGAATGTGAACTCAAAGGTGGTGTTGTACGCGGATGTGCTGACTGATTCGATTCAGAGGGCGTTAGCGGAAACCAACAGACGACGCACCGTCCAAATAGAGTATAATACGCAGCATGGGATTACCCCCACGACCATCATTAAACCTATTAAAGAAAAGGTCGTGGAGATCACAGATACGAAGCATATCCCGCGTAAAGAGCTTCCCGCGATCATTGTCAATCTTGAATCGGAGATGAAGAAAGCAGCGGACGACCTTGATTTTGAGAAAGCGATAGCACTACGTGATCGGATAATGAAACTCCGACAGTCAATGATGCTTTGATCCCTCTATGCTATTGTTTCTTCCTTCAGGATAGTTCCTTTAATGCCGACGACAATGGATTTAAGCGGTATTTTGCGTGTCGCCTGTGTCTTTGCTTGTTGCGCTAATGCCAACAGTCCCCGACAGCAAGGGACCTCCATGGTCATTACCGTGAGCGATTTGATTTGTGCATCGTTGATGAGACTTGTGAGTTTTTCAAGATAGGAGTCTAGGTTTGAATCCAGTTTTGGGCAAGCGATCGCGAGGTGATGTCCTTGGAGATGGTCTTTGTGAAAATCCCCTAGGGCGTATGCGACACAATCAGCGACCAACAGTACATCACCACCTTGGAAATATGATGCGGTTGGTGAAACCAGGTGTAACTGAACCGGCCATTGTCCGAGATGTGAGTGACGAATACATGACTCTGTTTTCTTCTCTTTTGTTTCTCTGCTGAAATCCATGGTTTTGGCGCCAGGGCATCCACAGGCATGATGGGAGGATTCATGCTCTTTTTTGAAGGGGACACTGATGTTTTGTTCCTTGAGGAATGCTAAAGCCTGGTTGAGGTAGGTGGTCTCCCCATGGTCTTTAAGATGATTCAGGTGGGCTAGGATGGTGTTCTCCCCTGCTTTGATAATGTTTTCCATGACTTTTTTCTCCTCATATGGTGCTGCGTCACGTTCCTCGGTGGTGATCGCATCTTGTGGGCAATGTCCAATGCAAGCACCTAGACCGTCGCAGAAAATATCACTGATGAGTCGTGCTTTTCCGTCGATTACCTGTATTGCTCCTTCGGGGCAGTTGGGGATGCATGCTGCGCAACCGTTGCAGAGGTCTTCATTGATTTTTATGATTTTTCGTGTCGTCATTATCATCACTTAGTATATTTTTTATACCAAGTATATAATAGATACAAAGGTATTTATAGGTGACAGTATCTAAAAGGATACCATGCAACAGACCTGCACAATCTATCAAACTGTCGATTTCATCTCGAAGAAATGGACGTTACTCATTCTTCTCGAACTGTATAAAACCAAAGGGACGAAACGATACTCGCAACTCAAATCCAGCCTCCTAGACATCACCCCGAAGATCCTCTCCAGCAGACTCCGAGAACTAGAAAAACACGGACTTATTACAAAAACCATTATCACCGATGAATTCCCCATCAAATGCGAATATGCCCTTACAGAAAGCGGGAAGGATTTCATCCGAATCATCAAGAATATCAAAAAATGGTCGCTACAATGGAAACAGAAGAATGAAGAATGCCTACAGCACGACTGTAAATATTGTACATTGTAATCAATCTAAAAGGTGATTGCCCCTGGCCATCCATGAGATAGAAGCAAAAACCATCCTTCGAAAACACAAGAAAATCGACTCCTGGTTTCTCTCACGATACGGGATGAACATTTATCGAGGCTGCAGCCATAACTGCGTCTATTGTGACGGTCGCTCAGAGGGATACTACGTTGATGGGGATTTTGGCACGGATGTCACAGTGAAGATCAACGCGGTAGACGTTCTGCGTAGAGAACTCGATCCACAGAGAAAACGGACCCCTCTCCTCCCCGGGTATATACTGCTAGGAGGTGGCGTCGGCGACAGCTACCAACCTGTAGAAGAGAAATATAAAATTACACGCAAGACACTTGCGTTTCTCGCGGAAAAAAAACTACCAGTCCATGTTCTGACAAAATCAACACTTGTGAAACGAGACATTGATTTGCTCCGAACAATCAATGAGACAAGCAGAGTAATTATCAGTATGAGCTTTTCCTCGACGAATACAATCATCAGCAAGATTTTCGAACCAGGAGTACCCTTACCACAGGAACGTCTTGAGACCCTTGCGTTCTTCAAAGATGAAGGATTTCACTGTGGCATGTTCCTTATGCCTGTCATCCCTTTTATTACCGATACAAGAGAAATCCTCCATGATACGATACACGATGCAAAGAAAACCGGGGTGGATTTCATTATCTGCGGTGGAATGACGCTGAAGGATGGAAAACAAAAAGATTATTTTTTCAATTGTCTTCAGAAACACTATCCAGATCTTTTCCTTGAGTATAAAATGATCTACAAACAGAGCACTTGGGGAGAACCGACCACGGAGTATACCACACAACTCTATCAGACATTTCATGCATTGATGAATTTGTATAAGATTCCCAAACGTATCCCCCCGGAGCTATTCAAAGATATCGTCACGGAAAACGACCGGGTTATCATAATTTTAGAGCACCTCGATTATCTTTATAAGATGGACGGAAAAAAATCCCCTTTTGGTTTTGCTGCATATTCAATATCTCAATTGCACGTTCCTCTCTCATCTATGCGGTATCAGCTTCGACAGATCAAAGGTGTTGGTGCAACAACAGAAAAAATCATCCAGGAAATTCTCAACACGGGATCCTCAAAATATTACGAACGCTTATTAAAAGGCGATGAATAAGGTGATGGAGTGGAGTTCCCCACCCATATCATCTATGCATTTGTGCTAACGATTATCACTAGTCATTCGACCAGTATTGGCGGTCTATTTGTCTATTTTTCCGCTCACCAAAGATGATTTATCTTTCCTTTTCCCTGGTTTTCTCTGCCAGGGTGATGATTTCTGTATCTTTTGTTGAACCTTTACCTCTGCCGGTGCCTCGAATAGGGCAACTTACCGGCATCTCTGTATTTTTCATTGGGATGGTGCCGATGACCGCTAGTCTTTTCCTTTTATGAACAAATGAAACAATATCTTTTCCAGGGATGTTCAGAGGAAATACAGGATTCCGAAAATCAAGAATGGCAAGATGATGGTGATTAAACCACCGGTTCTATTCACCAGTTTTGTGTAATCGACTTCCTTCCAGTATTCATCGTCGATGTAAATAAGCGTGGTTGCAAACAGCGAGGCGGCGAGGAAGGCATAGACCGCGATCATGATTTTGTCAATCAGGATCAATGATGGGAGTGGAGGCAGCGATGAGGTCTGACTCAGATGGAACATCACCGCGGAGATCAGCATACTAGTGCCAAGGCCAAGACGATGAGTGATTTTATCTGCTTTAAAGAAAAAGGAAAGTCCAGAGACAATGCAGAAGATTATCGGTGGAAGGAGGAGTTTTGCGGCAGTAAGCCCCGCGTCTCGTTCCAGTTTTATGGTATACGTTAGCTGTGAGTAATCCTCCCCCCAGGGATATTCATGGGTGGAGGCGTTCATGGATAAGGATTGTATTTTCCATCCTGCGATACGGAATTGGTCATCGATCCCTTGGACGTCTGTCATTGGTACATAAGTGATGATGGTGTTGTTGAAGGTGGAGTCTTCAATGATGATCTTGAGGTCTTGTGTGTCAAAGGGGTAGCTGTGGAAATCAGGGGTGATGAACAAGGTTGCTTGGACACGGTACCAGACTTCTGAGGAGGTGTTGGTTCGTTGGTCATAGATTTTTTCCTTTGAGGTCGCCCGACCGTTCATGAACTCAAAACCAACAGGTGAAATCGTAGGATTCTCCCATTGGAACATGAGGTAAAAATCCAGGACATAGGTTCCTTTTGTGAACTCGAAGTTCCCTATAGAAATCACATAAATCCCAACATTGACGCTCGTGTCTTGTGACATCGGTTCCTCAGCGGCTGCAAATGTTGTTGATGTGAGAGCTGCTCCGAAAACTATAAGGAGCAATACAGCGGAAATCTTTGTTGAATACATGAGCAGGCAGAAAGGAATTTCTTTTAAAAAATTTTCTAGAAAAAACCCTCTTAATTCAAAAGACATACTATTGAATTTTTCGTCAAAAAGAAACAAAACAACCCCTCCTTCTTAAAACCTTTAGGAATCATAAGGAAATTCTGTTAAAGAACCATGACATACTTATATGTACGAAAAGGTTCTCATAATGCAGAATATCTCAGAAATACTCCAATCGGAATTCAACAAAATCAACGCCAAATTCAAAACCATCACCATCACCCATCTCCCCGAACTGCACACAGAACTCCTCACCTGGCTTCATGACGGACTTATCTCTAAAAAATTTTATGAACAAAACTATGGCCAATTCATCTTCCATCCGCCCTCAACACTCCCCGATGCAAGCTCGGTAGTCATCATCGGCATTCCACAAAAAGTCACCCGCATTGAGTTCTTTTACAACAACATCCGATATGAGACCGTCATCCCACCAACCTATCGTTTCTCCCAGATTCGAGCGACCTGCAAGGAGATTCTCACCACGGTTCTTGGGTCGAAAGGTTACGCTGTGGAACGGGCGATCCTTCCCATGAAACTGCTCGCGGTGAAAAGTGGATTAGGAAAATATGGTCGGAACAACATCTGTTACGTGGACGGCTTAGGAAGCTACACCCGCTTAGAAACGTTTTACACCAACTATTCCTTCCCCACCGATAACTGGGGGGAAAAACAACTCATGAAAGCATGCACCTCCTGCACCCTTTGTCGACAGGCATGCCCCACCCACTGTATCCCAGACGATCGCATCCTCATCCATGCAGATCAATGCCTGACGTATTTCAACGAGAACCTTGAAGAGTTCCCTGCATCGGTTCCACCAGATTCTCATAACGCACTAATTGGATGTATGTACTGCCAGACGGTCTGCCCGCAAAATAAAAAACATTTCACCTATGAACCAGTAACTATCACGTTTACCGAAGAGGAAACAACCTGTCTTTTAGAAAATCTTCCTCGAGAAAACCTCCCTGAAAATCTTATAAAAAAATTAAAAAATCTTGATTTGTTCGAAGATTACCTCGAGCTACCACGGAACCTTCGCGTCCTCCTCAATAAGCAACATAATTCATCATGAAGAAGGCCTTTCGTACTTTCTATAGATTCGCTGCCCATATTTTGAGGAAATGTGATGATTCTGCTCGAAGCGTTTTTCTCGTGGTTTTCCGTTGTCTCTTGACAAAAGCAATCACTGGTTCCTTATGTTCGACTTGAGGGAAAAACTGATTAAAAGCTCGAATCGCATGCTCCGCGATCACCTGTTTACACTCCGCGCTGAGATGTGGTGTTGTCGCAAGCGTCTCCACCCTCAGAAGCTTCTCAACGATTGGTGTGGTCAGATATGGTTTAGCTTTGGCAATCTTCCCAGAGTTCCCGACCACGTTAGCAACCGTCACCATATAGGGATCATCAAGGAGACGGTAGTACTCCTCAAACATCGCATCGAACTTTTTTTCTTGATCCACTCTGGTGAGATTCGCAATTGTGATAATCGCATTCCAGGTTAAAATCCGATGCTTACTGGTGAGAAGATGTCGAAAGAAATCCATCTGCGGGTACAGGAGTTCTGGCTTTTCCTCACTAAGGTCCATAAGGACCTTTGCACAACCATACCGGACCGCGGGTTTTGGTGATGAAACACCTGTGAGAAGCACCGGGATTAACTCCTTTTGTTTCTTGACCATGGTTAGCAGCTGTTCCTTTGAAAGAGATTTAGTAGCGAGTTTTTGGAGCACATCAGAATCCATTCTCACACCAGGCATGTGTTGTATCCCGGGTGGCTTTTAAAACAGTTTTGGTATCTGTAGTTCCTCAACATTCTTCTTGAGATATTCTTTCATAAACGATATAAATTCCATACACACTTCTGCCTTTCTCGTCAAAAAAGAGGGAATCGAATGGATTCAATGGAATATTTCTATGAAATTTTTCAAAGTATGCCCCGAGGCGGACCTGGTGATTCACACTCCACTCAAAAAGCGTTTGAATATCTCACAAACCTCCCAGCTGCACCAAGGATTCTTGACATCGGCTGCGGGCATGGGATGCAGACCATTGAACTAGCAAAACTGACCAAGGGAACGATTTTAGCATTGGATTCACACCAACCGTTTTTAGACATCCTTATGAAAAACGCACATACGGAAGGCGTCGAAAAACAGATTCACCCAATGAACCATTCCATGATGGAGATGGATTTTAAAAACAATTCCTTTGATGTGATCTGGTCAGAGGGAGCCTTGTATATCATGGGATTCCAGAATGGTCTTCGGAAATGCCACGAGCTGCTTAAGACACAGGGGTATCTTGCGGTCACTGAGGCAGTGTTATTTACTACTCCCCTCCCAGCAGCATTGCAGCAGTTCTGGGATGAGATGTACCCCGTCATACAGGACGTCCCCGGGAACATCGCTCTCATCCAGAATGAAGGATTTCGGTTGCTTGGTCATTTTCCCTTACCAAAATCATCCTGGACTGATGCGTATTATGTTCCGATGCAAAACAGCATCAACCACCTCAAGAAGAACTATCAGGATACTCCAGCTGCCCTGCAGGTGTTCGCTGAATTTGAAAAGGAAATCAAGATGTACGAGCAGTACTCGGATTATTACGGGTATGAGTTCTTCATCATGCAGAAACAATAAATATTATCATGTTAAAAAAAGAACGTGGCTAAGGATAGTTATATCTCCTTTTCCAATTTGAAAAATTCAAATAAAATCATGCAGAGAATGAGATGTGAATCCGTGCTTAATATTCAATAATTATTTCTGAATACTATTTTTCCACATGATGTAAAAGAAATAAAGAGCGATAATTTCAACCGCGATAGTGATAATAATTAAGAGAGGGATAGAAAAATCATACAACAATCCAACCATCACACTGCCTCCGAATACTGCTAACCCATAAAATGTACTAAAAATCCCATAACCTGTTCCTCTCTTTTTTAAAGGGGTTATATCGGCAATTGCTGACTTCATAATCGTCTCATGTGTCCCCATCACCATCCCCCAAATAATTACACTGATGATGATAAACTCATAATTCATTGAAAAAGCCAACAACGGAATAAACATCGTCAACAGTGGAATGACCAGTAACAGAAAGAGACCTGCATTATCATTCTTCCATTTGTTTTTCAACGAGTCATACGTTTTTCCAATCACTAGAGCCATTCCTGCATCAATACCCATAGCAATTGCATACAGAAGAGGTATATATGCATCAGAAAAAATACCCTGAACCTTGAGATGATACCCAATTAATGCGAAGTTGACAAAACCAAACGTTGTTACAAAACTAAATAATGTATATAACCAAAAAACTTTGGAAAAACGCTCCTGTTCTTTTTTCATCACAACCGTTTTTTCCAATACCTCAGGATTCTTCTTGACAAATACATATGCGAAGATAAGAACAATTATCAGAAGAACAAACGGGACCCATAAGAAACTATATCCCGTCTGATACTCAGATAATGCTTTCCCTGAAGTACCTACCACAAAGAAGAAGATCGTAAAAATAAGAGGACCGATTATTGCACCAATCTGATCTAACACCTCGGCGATGGCAAAACCCATCCCCGTGCCAACCTGTTTCGTCGCTTGAGACAGAATCGTATCTTTTGCTGGAGTACGCAGTGCTTTTCCCATCCGTTCAGAGATAATGAATAACGCAGCAAGTTGCCATATACCTGCTAACGAAAGTAAAGGAATCGTAAAGAGCAAACCATATCCAAGGATGGTGAAAAACCAATACGCTTTCATCTTGTCAGAATAATATCCTGAGAGAAGGCGAATGCCATACCCTAAAAATTCACCAACCCCTGCGACAAATCCAATGATCGCAGCGTTTGCACCAAGTATCCCTAAATAAGGGCCATTCACACCTCTTGCTCCCTCGTAGATGATATCACCTAGTAAACTTACGAGACCAAATAAGAAGATGAGCTGCAGAGCCTTTGTTTTAGTAAGAGTTAGGTGTTTCACGAATTGTTGTAATTTTTTGTTTATTTATAGATGTTCTTATACGTTCAAAATGTGATTGCCGGGGAAGGGATTTGAACTCATGATTACCGGCATGATATTGGTTGACAGATGGCTTTTCTCTTATTCATCTTCGAAAATAAACAAGTCATCAATGGTTGTCTGCAAGGCTTTGGCAATGTCATGTGCCAATTTAAGAGAGGGATTGTAGTTTCCTTTTTCGATGAAAAGAATGGTTTCTCGTCGGACTCCTATCTTTTTTGCAAGGTCTTCTTGAGTAAGGTCATAGCGTGCTCTGAGTTCTTTAATGCGTGTTTTCATGCTCACTTCCCTTTCCAATAGAGGTACAAGTACGATACGATAAATACGAATGCTGAGACAAGTACCACAATTGCGGAAACATCCCCACCGTCAATTTCATATCCGGAGGAGACGTCGAAGAATAGCGGGGCAAAAACAGCACTCCAGATTGCTGCAATAAATCCGTAATATCCTGCTTTATGGCTCATGGATATTGTTCGTTCATCTTTTCCTGGTAATCCTTTTTGTACATTTCTTATTTTGTCCCATATGACGTACATCGCTAAACCAACAAGTATTAATGCTATACCAACGAGTACGATTTGATTAAATTCGATTTCACCTGTGCCCGTTAGATAAAAAAAGAGGGTTAACAGCACTCCAGCAACAACTACGGTAGATACAATTATTTCTTTTTTTCCTTTCATATTTTTTCACCTCTGATGTTTAGATATTAGTGATAACTTTTTATGTGTTATCTCTAACTCTTTATTTCTTATTTCTAACATTATGTTATATATATGTAACATAAACTATTTAAATTTTCCTTTAAAAAAATTAGACAAATTCCTCATAAAAACTTATATTATCGTCTTTTTGTACAAATATGAAAAAAATATCCAAAATAAATTAAAAGAATGTAGGGGGCGGGATTTGAACACCAAAATACATGTAAAATGAAACCGTTACTCCTGTTAGAGCCAAATAAATGCAGGGGAAAGAATTTGAACCAAAATATCAATAAAAAGTTTTAACAGATGGTTGTTTTTTCTATTTAAATGCATACTCTAAAAAATTTAACTTTACTTCATCATTTGTTTAGCAAACTTTTTCGCTTCGGTAAAGTCTTGTTCATTTGGTCTTCCGCGGTTAAAAAGCATAAATTTCCCTCTGCAGAAGAATTTACCCTTAATACTTGCTTCCTTAGCATTCAGTGCTTTTTCCATTTCTTGAACTTCTAATCCTTTACCTGAACCTGAAGTTCCAAATAAAGCAACATTTCTTGACTTGAAAATATTATTCTCAATAAATTCCATCATTATTTTTCCAGGTTGATTTCCATACTTTCCAGACCCTAATAGAATTAAACCATCAGGATTCAATTTCGCAGTATTAACATCCTCTGCTTTCACACCTAATTCAGAGGCAATTGCTTCTGCTACTTTTTTTGTATTTCCTGTTTGAGTAAAATAAATTACTTGAAATTTCATATTGATGATTAAATATTGAATACTTTTAAATTTTTCGTTAAAAAATATTGGTGAATAAATTTGAACATCCAACTTAAGAAATCATTGGATTTTCAAGACCAGCTCCTCAAGTTTTTTTTCATATCCTGATTCAAGAGGTCCTTTCATTGTCATAACCCTAAGTTTTAATCCATCAGATAGTTTGGATATTTTCTTTTTACTAAGAATTTCGTCCATCTGTTCAAGACCTTTATCTTGACTGGAGGCTGGATTAAGGCATGTATTGACGAGGAGATACTGTGCAGATGAGTTTTTTATCTCTATTTTTTCTAAAAATTTCCTCATCGATCGAACGATTTTTCCAAACGCATTCGGCGCACTAAAAATATAAAGGTCTGATTCAGGAATTAATTGAGGTTTAATATCATGAATTGACAAAAGTTGCACAGAATATCTCTTGTTCTTTAAAATAGTATCCAAGTAAGTCATCGCTTCTTTTCCATTCCCATATTTAGACTCATAAATAATGCTGATATTCATTTTTATTCTCCTAGTACCCAAATCTTTTTTTCATTATTTAATACATCTTTTTATCTAACTTTTCCAAAACACCAATATTTTTAAGGAAATATCTGTTTTAAAATTTTTATCAAAGGTAAAAACATAACAATTGATTATTCTTCATTATCTGGAACACTTCTTTCTGCAAGCATTACCCTTTGGCTTATATCAACTATCTACTCTTATGGTATAAAGGATGAATTTTTAAATATCATCAGCGATAAAAATAAAGATAAAAAAAGCCCACCAACATTAAAGGTGGCTAAAGATTTTTTTCTTGTTGCTGAGGATAGATTTTTAGCATATAACATTTTAGTTTTTATTACAATTATTTTTTGTTTAGTAAGTATGTTTTTTCCACATATTTTAATTGTATCAATTACAATTATAATTTTTATTGAGATAATTACTACAATATTCATATTTACAATATTTTTAATCAAAATTAGATTTAGAAAAAACGAATAAAAATTATGCAGGGGAAGGGATTTGAACCCACGTTTACCAGTTAAATTCTAAGCAGGGGATAATAATAACTCCTGTAAAACCCTTCTTTTTCATTGATTTTCCTCAGGGCATTATTTCGACAATTTCAGACGGTTTCTTTCAAAACTGTATTGATTTTAAATTGATATGGTAAAATATTGTCGATAAAACAAAAAAATCCAATTTGAACATCTAGTGCAAGTGACATATTATCTTCAGCAACAAATAGTAAGTGGTGGAATCCTTTTTCATAATAATATAATTCGTAATAACGAATAGAGATAGGTCCCCAGAATTCAGGATAAAGTGTATCATAATACACTCCATCAGAATACACATCTAACTTAGATGGCAGGTCAGGATACATTGCTGATAACTGAATAGTTATATTTAGAAAAGGACAAATACCAATTCCACCACCAATGAACATTGCGGTTGTATTCGAGAATGGTTTATTCTTCCAATCTCTTAAAAGTTTAAAATGACCGTAAGGTATTTTATTTATTAAATTATTGATAAAAGGGGAGACATAATAGTATAATCCTTGGCTTGGAAAGTCTAATTTAAATATTGTAGAAACATCTGATTTCCTTTGTGTAGCGACTTCAACAAGATCATTCTCTTGGGATGCGGTGACAACACTCTGGTTGATGCTTAGTGCCACTGCTAAACCAACGAATAAAAGAATAATTCCAACCGCCAACCATTTCCTTTTCACCATTTTCCTTTCCTCCATAGAAAAATAAACAATCCCTGGTTATTTAAATTTTCTTCCAGGGGAAAAATTAGTGCAGGGGAAGGGATTTGAACCCTCGGACTCCTGCGAGACAGGATGTCTCATCACACGAACCTTTCTTGTGTTTTGATCTTAAGTCCTGCGCCGTTGGCCATGCTTGGCTACCCCTGCAGACTCTCATTGATAGAACGAAATGCGGACGCCGGGATTCGAACCCGGGCAAGAGGCTTGGAGGGCCTCAATCATAACCACTAGATCACATCCGCATTCACTTACCAGGTTTCATCCTGGCAACGTCTGATGTGAGGTAGACATAAACTTACTATTCATAATCTTTTTTATCAACCACCCTCCCTGTTGAGCACCTCATCATCACTAAAAAAATCAATCCAAGAAAAACAGGAGAAGATTTAAATCAACCAAAAAGATACAAAAAGCAATAGGAGGTGTGATATGGTATACATATACGAAGGATGGACCTTATATACACGCAGCGTTAACCTGAAAGGTGGACGAAAACAAACCATCTACTTCTTCAGCAAACGCTCACCAAAAAGCGGAACACCCTGCGATTTACCAAACGGATACACCGTTGGCGTCAATAAAAGAACCAGTCTTCCTTACCTTAAAAAGAAGTAACACTCTTGGTTCATCTTTTTTTTCTTCTTTTTTTTGTTCAACCTGCAGAAAACTTTATAAGAGCCTCGTCTGTTCAATAACCCGTGAGCCGAATGGGAGAAGAACCGATCGACCCTGAAGATGTCAGTTGTATGAAACTGAAAATGAATCAGCCTATCAGTTCCAATGAGGAGCTTATGCTGTTCATGCATCGGTTCAACCTCGACTGGGAGACCGTGCAAACCATGCCTGCATTCGAGGAGCACTGCAAGGAATTGTTCCGGCGAGAAAAACACAACAAATAATGACCTCCTATAGTTTTTTTTCTATTTCTATCTTATGACGAAATACATATAAAACAGAGGTCGATGTCGCTGCTGAGGGAGTTTCATGGTAAACTTCGATGAGTTCTACTCAGATAGAGCAGGAAAGATGCGGAAATCTGAAATCCGTGAGTTGCTCAAAGTCACCCAGGACCCGGAGATCATCTCGTTTGCTGGGGGATTACCTAATCCGCTCTCATTTCCGATTTCTGATTTGAAAATCATTGTTCAAAACGTTCTTAATAATCATGGCAAGGTCGCCTTACAATATGGGGCCACCCAAGGGATCAACGAACTCCGGGAGATCATCTCAGAACGGTCCCATAAGGAAGGGATGACCGTGGGAGCATCCCCAGAAAACCTCATGATTACCAGCGGGTCTCAACAGGCTCTTGATGCGGTCGGGAAGATTTTCCTTAACCCTGGTGACGTCGCGTTAGTCGGATTACCCTCGTACCTTGGTGGGATTAATGCGTTCCGCAGTTATGAGGCAAACCTTGTTGGTGTTCCCTTGGACAAAGATGGAATCCAAATGGATCTTCTTGAGGAAAAAATTAAAGAGCTTATCAAACAAGACCAACCCGTGAAGTTCATCTATACCATTCCGACGTTTCAAAACCCTGCGGGGACTGTGCTGCCTGAGTCCCGACGCAAGAAGATGATTGAGATTGCCCATGAATACAACCTGCTTATCATCGAGGATGACCCTTACAGCAAACTCCGGTACGATTCCGCTGCCCTGAAACCCATCAAAGCATTCGATGATGAGGGCAGAGTCATTTACATGTCTACGTTTTCAAAGATCCTTGCACCAGGTTTACGACTCGCCTGGATCATCGCATCAGAGGAAGTCATGAGGAAACTTGCGTTATGCAAACAAGCCCAGGACCTCTGTTCCGCACCTTTTTCCCAATATATCGCGTATGAGTATATGAAAAGTGGTTCCATGGATCTGCATATCATGAAGATCTGCGAGATGTACAAACCAAAACGAAACATCATGATGGACTCCATGAAACTCTACTTCCCTGACGGGTATATCTGCAACCGACCCAAAGGTGGAATGTTTGCCTGGGTCACCCTCCCAGAGCAAATTGACACTGAGGCAATGTTCCTTGATGCGTTCAAAGAAAAAGTAGCCTACGTCCATGGGAAAGCCTTCTGTGTCGACGGTGGCGGTAGTAGCTCTATGCGACTGAACTTCTCTTATTCCACCAATGAACAACTCGATGAAGGAATGAAACGGCTGGGGACTGTTATCGAACGAAAAATGAAGGTGCTATGTCGGTAGCAAAACCACTCCTTCTTACCCTGCTTCTTCTCACCAGTATTTTTTCCGGTTGTACACTTCTACGACAGACACAATTTACCTTACTTTCTCACACCGTCGATGATGACCAAGGATTCCCCTGCATGGGACTACAGTTCAACACGTCCGATACGGTCGACCTGAAACTCATCAGCCCTTCAAACACCATCTTGTTCCAAGAAACCTATTATGCGGGCATTCATACTGAAAACATGTATTTTTCCGCCTATCGTACGACTATCATACCAGGCACCTACCGGATCACCGCTGTTGATTCCTCTCAGAAAACCGTTTATGAAAACGATATGACTTATGAAGGTGAAAACCTCTCCTTACATGCCCTTACCATTGATGGATGGACAAAGAAATCAGGCTCCCCGATCGTCGCATTACATCTGAGTCTTCGAAACACCGGGGACCTCCCAGCATACCCCTCCCAGTTGATGGTGACACAAGGAACAACCACCCAAGAGGTGCTTCTTCCCCCTACAGTGGTTCTTCCCGCCGCCACAGAACAAATCACCTGTTTTGTTCCCCTGCTTGAAGCCTCCGCAGAGTCAAACCAGTTTGATCTCCTCGTCTATGACAACAGTGGGTCTCTCCGTCTCCAATCCAATCAGACGGTGGTGAAGCGAAATCAAATCACATCCTGGGAGTACACCTGGTATTACTCAGGTTCACATACCCTGAAGATCCCACAAGTAGACTGGTTCGCGGAGTATTACCAAAAACAAGAGCGATTCGATTTGACTGATTATGCAGCCTATGTCTTTGATCCCTACGATGACCAGTACATCGATTTCCTCATTGATCAAATCCTTGAATTACGCGACGTACGGACCGATGCAGAGAAAATAAATTTCGTTGCCTCCTTTGTCCAAAGCATCGAGTATAAAAACGATGACCCGGACAACGAAACCTACGAATACCCCCGATACCCTCTCGAGACCTTACATGACAAACAAGGAGACTGTGAAGATAAAGCGATCCTCACCGCGGCACTGCTTGAAAGCCTTGGGTATAACGTCTCCCTGCTTCGTCTCCCCAAGCATATGGCTGTTGGAGTCCATCTCACAGAACCCTTACCCTACTCGTATTATATTGATCAATATTATTTTCTGGAGACTACCACCATGCATATGACTGTTGGGAAAATACCAGAGGAATACAACGGATTGACCAATGTCACGGTCTATCCACTCACCTCTCGTCCCCTCCTTCTTCATCGTTGGAAAAACGCGACCAGATATACCATTAGTACTGGAGATGATTACGTTAAATTAGAGATGATCATAGAGAACCTAGGGACAGAAACTGCTTCCAACATCGAGATAAAAGCAGCCTTCTATGAGGATCAAAACCAAATGTACAACCAGGAGACTATGCGTGTTGCTCCTATTGATGCTGGGCAAAAACGCCTCGTAGCACTTTCTATTGATGTCCCTGCCGGAGTGTCAACCCAGCTAAAATCACAGGTCTATCTCGATGGTGTGATGGTTAATCAGCGAGAATCAACATCACGTTTCCCATAAAAAAACAGGGGACAAAGTTTATAACCCTGAGTAAATACATGCTTTTTTTGCTGGGCGTAGGTGGACGGCTGACGGTGACCATCTGGTTGCTGAGGAAAGTCCTCTCTCACTCTGAATCAGGATTCTGTGCAAGCAGATAAGGCGAGAGTCTTAGCAGAGGAACAGAAACGACACAGCCCTTGGATTATGCGATGATTCACCTGGTGATGAGGTCTCCTTGGGATATGATGAAACGGCCAATCTGCTCCTGGAGCAAGCCCAAACATCGGGATCAGTTATTCAGACTGCTCGAAGGTAGGGCGCATTAGACAAATGCCGTTAGAACAGAAAGAGGCTTACGGCCTACACCCAGCAACTCAACAGGAGAAAAATAAGGATTTGTTAAGCCCTAAGTTTTTTTTTTGCCGTTAGATTAGTGTTCAAAATCCCTCCCCCTTCATAATTACTTATTATTTTATATTTAACAGTGATTTCCTTGTATTAAAACAAATTAGAGTGAAGAAATGAAAAAAACAGATGATGTAATCTATGAACATAATCAGGTTGAGAATATTCTTCATCGTGTGAATGTATGGTTTTTACCTTTTCGATGGGGGATTAACACATATCGTGGATGTGAACACAATTGCATCTACTGTAATGCAAGATACACCCATGAGTATCTTGGACTACCAACTGGTGAGTTTTCCTATAAAATAATAGTTAAAGATAATGCATCAGAGATACTTGACAAAGAACTTTCAAAAGAAAAATGGAATAATAAATGGACGGTTAATCTATCAACTGTTACTGACCCGTATCAACCAGCAGAACGCCAATTCAAAATAACAAGAGATGTCTTAAAGGTGTTTCTCAAGCATCATAACGCACTTCTGGTTACAACTAAATCGGATTTGATTATTAGAGATTTAGATATTCTTTCAGAGATAGCACAAACAGGTTTTCTTAATGTCGTCCTTACTATTCCTATGTTAGATGAAGAGTTAAGAAAAAAGATGGAACCTAAGGCACCAAGTATTCAAAAACGGGTTGAAGTTTTGAATAAGATTCATAGTGCTGGTATTACAGTTGGTGTTACTGCTATTCCACTTTTTCCTCATATTTCAGATGGTGAAACTGATCTGGAGAAACTCATTAAAACCTTGGCTGAGAATGGCGCTGATTATGTGATTATTGATACACTTAATTTTCGTGAAGAGGCAAGAAATAGAATCATGCCTTTTATCAAAGAGCAGTATCCGACGTTGGTTTCAAATTATGAAGAACTGTATAAAACAAATTACTGTGACAAGGAATATGCAAAACAGGTTAGGAAATATGCGAATAAACTTGTTAAGAAATATAACGTAGATAAATACGATAAAATGTTTTCGTATCATAAAAGTTAATCTTTTAGTTAAACATGAGAAACCATTATTTTTTGCCGGTAATTTTACTGGTAATCATGGATTCAAATCCCTTCCTATACACTAAAATTATTTAAGTATGGGCATTTAGGAATTAACACATATGCCTACACCCAGCATAAAATATTTTAGTTTTTTTTATAAATATTTTTTCTATGATCTATGAAAAGAATTGAAATCCTTTTTGTCTTTTCATCGATATCAGCTATAACCAGATAATCACCGGCTCTTAGTTTATATTCATCTCTCGCTGTTAATCGTTCAAAATAATGAAATGGATTTTCTTTTGTTGCATCGAGGCGTAGGGCTTACACGCAGCAATTAAAACTAATTTTTTCGTAATATATTCACATCGTCTTAAGATAGGCTACCCTTATTACTAAAATTTTATCCCCAGCCATCTCAAACAAAACAGAAGCATTTTTCCAAACATTCTGTTACCATCAAAAAATCTTGTAATCAACTGATGAAAAAAGGATATAAAGCTCCATCAAATCATAAACAATGAAACCGGAAGAAGGATTCTTATGATAAAACAAACCAAACCTAAGAGGGATCCCGTTGTTCATTTTGAAATGCCCTATGAAAACAAAAAACGTCTCATACGATTTTACTCAGAGGCGTTTGGCTGGCAGATGCAAGATCTCGGAGATGAAATGGGACAGTACGTGACTGCAGCGACAACAGAGATTGACGAGAACCGGATGATCCAACGACCAGGAGTCATCAACGGTGGATTCTACCCAAAAACACGTGATGGGCCACTCTGTCCATCGGTTGTGATAGCGGTGGAGAACCTCACAGATGCGATGCAGAAAGTTACCACCGCTGGTGGTATGCTCGTTGGTCCCCCGATGGAGATCCCCGGCATCGGACGATATGTCTCGTTTACAGACAGCGAAGGAAACCGTGTTGGTCTTCTGCAACCAAAACCGATGTAAAAACAAACAAATAAAAAAAACTTTCAATGTACCAATCTGTTTTTCCTTGTTCTATATCTTTGAAAATTTCTTGTTTTTCCTCGCAGAAAGAACAAGGTCTTTTACATCAAGAGGAATATGTGAATCCTGCCAACTCCTCTCAGCATCGATAGATTTCCCCGCATGTTTCACCGCTTTTAATGCGTAGTACGCTGGGCCAAGTGAATGATCCGCCATATGTGCAGTTGCTACAGCGTGACCCACTGCACGAGCTACAGCAATCACTATCAGATCTGATGATTCACGAGCCACTGTATGAGCAGCCACCGCTGCTTTGCGTGCATCACCAACAGAGGCATTTCCTTTCATCCAAGCGTCAGCGACTCGTAATGCATAAGGGAGTCTCTCATCGATATGCTCTCCAAGAAGAGGCAACAAATGCTCTGCACAGTCACAAGCCCATTGCATGAGTTGAAGATGTTGATCCTTCTTTAATAAACCGCCTCGGTGTTCTGCAATGAATCGTTTGTCTCGCATTTCTTTTGACTCACCATAATATTTTGATATCATATAGAACCATGGGTGTCTCTTCAGCAAACAATCAACTGCTCTCAAGAAAATCAACATTCTGTACGGAATGAGAAAATGGATAACACCCCTGATTGGTATAAAGAAAGGGATACTCCTGGTATATTGGCTCAGGTCTTGGGGAACGTAATGGTAAGTAATTTCTCCTCGGTGGTTGGGCAATCACAGGTGAACCAGAGGTTTCCGTTCCTGCTTTGATGTCTGATCCCAGAGCCGTCGATTGCTTTGAGTGTCACTTCTTCATACAGGTGATTTGTACTGAACGGAAACAATTCAAACGTTGAAGAAATATCAGGGTCGATTGTGTTCAGGATCCTAGAAAGTACATGACCAATCGCACCATGCATCAGCACCCGGAAAAAGAGTTCTACCGAACGAGGGAATTTGTGGAATACAGCGGAATCCCATATCATCATTTTTTCCGGGGAACATCTGGTGATGGTCTGTGTCAGACTCAGATTAAAGACTGTTTCGTTCTGACGAGTGATTCGGAATCGTGCGTTCATCCCTAAAAGAAGTGGCTCTCCATAGATGAGATTCACCATCCCATACTGATTTCCTTTAATGAATGCGGTGAAATTCATCACCCCTTGCTTGTTGCTGAGATTTTCGGGGGACACGGAGAAATTCCTGATTTCATGTTTCTGTAGTGGTCCAGAGGTATTAAACCAATGATCATTCAAGCGGAGATGGAAATCTTCAGTTGTGTTGCTTGTCCGTTGTTGTCGAACACTAAACAAGGTGATATCGTATTTTTCAGGATCTAAGAACTCAAGATTCCCCTGCAAGAACCATGCATCCTTGTTATTGAGAACGGTATAGGTCCCATGGATTGTTTCAAATGATGAATCAAACGTATGGGAAAAGACTTGAGAAACACTCCCGGGAAGCGTGCTATATTGGGATCGTGTACTCCAATCGCAACAACTGACGTTCATGACAAATCTCCCAAGCCCTGTGATACAACGGGCGGTCATGGTGAACTTATAGGTTTGTCCGGGGACCGCTGCAGAAATCGTCCCCATCGGGTATGACTGGTAGGGTTGACCGCTGCGTCCATCCTCTTGTATCGCGTGTTCATCAGGATATTTCTCAGGAAAGGTCAGCATGGTCGGTCCCTGTACCGTCATCCCTGGGTTGGTCCATTGGACGTTCCCTGAGTGATCGTTCCCAAACCCAAGGATGTTTTCCTGTGCAGAGCCATGAGGTGATTCCATCCGTGAGTCAAAAAACAATTCCATAGGATCTGTTCCAACGAGCTGAATGGTGACTTGAGGCGAGAGAAGCTTATTGTCGGTTCTTTGAGTTTCGTTATCCTGAAGGAACACGGGGAAGGAATACCAGTTCTCCGCATCTGGGTTTAACGTGGTGGGGATGCTCCAGGTGTGGATGTCATTTGATACCCAGTGGCCACCGTGACCGTTGTTTTCCCAGCCTGCTGTTGTAACCCCTGTGGAGGAGATATTGTAGATTGTTACTCTGTCCAGTTCCCCTCGATCATTCCAATCCATCTGAGGATAAGGAGAGGAAAACGCCATGTCATGACCAAAGTATTGTATCGGGTGTGTCAATCCCGTGCTCTGGTTGCCTTCATACCAGTCCATCCAGTGATTATGGCCATGGATCCACAGCTTAATCTGCGGGTTGTCTTGGAACAAGGCTGCCCACCAGTCCATATCCTGCTTCCCTCGATAAGGAGCCAAGGCTTCTTCCTTGGTCGTATCTTCGATTGCCTGATGACAGAGGATCACGGTCGTTGAGGATGAATATTGATGGGTCATAAACTCGATCCATTCATATTCGACCGGATGGGTCCAGGTCACTGATCCCAGCTCTGGGACGACTAAGAAAAGAATACCATCGTACATCATCGCATAAACCAGTGAACTTATGCTTAGCTCATCGACCAAGGACTTCGTCAGATTATGCGGATCATCAGGGTTCATCTGATAATCCGTGACATCATGGTTACCAACAACATAGTAGAACGGAAGATGCAGAGGGAAAATCACATATGCTTTCAGGTTATTCCTAAACTGATCGACTACCCGGGGAAGTCCTTCCCCGTTCACCTGGGCGGTGTTATGGTTCACGATATCCCCGAGATGTACCACGAAATCAAGAGGGGTGGCATCATCCATCAGATCATCCCCCAAACGGTCGAGATGATCAGCACTATCATAGAAAGGGAGTTGATATCGTGCACCGATATGCGTATCAGTCAACGCAGCAAAACTAATCTGTGTTTTTTCTGTTATCTGAGTAGGAGCTGAAGTCGTTTCAGCTGTTGTTTTCATCATACCTATCGTTGTACATACGGAAAAAAGTAAGAGGGTACACATGAAGAAGCAAGAGACGTTCTCCCGCATATATTTGTACTATTTCTCCTCCTGTCTATATACTTTCCCGTGATATTCCCTTAAAAACCGTTCGTCATTGCTCAACATAAAGTATTTAAAGGCTCGCACACTACAGCGGGTCAAAAGGAATAGAAATAAGAGTTTCCTAAGTTCGTAAATTCGACTCATCGAAATCTTTTTGTTTTTGTTCTTTGAAAAAAATCTAGAAAATAAATTAAGGAAAATGTGACAACTATGAAAGGAACAATAAAATGGTATAATACACGTAAGGGATACGGGTTCATCGTTGGCGAAGATGGAAAAGAAGTCTTCGTGCACCGGACCGCTATCTCCATGGAGACATCTCTGAATGAAGGAGATGCCGTTGAATTCGACATTGAAACATCAGACCGTGGGCCACAAGCAAAAAACGTAAAGAAAGCATAACCTGTCTTCTTGGTACTCTCATCCAACAGGACTTTTTTTTCAAAAAAATGTTCTTATGGAAAGAATACACGATTGACAAAATGTTAGACTACTTTGAAAACTATGAAAAAAAAATTAGGTGAATATCAATGAAATGTGAACAACTCAATATTAACCAAAAACTTATTGCAATGCTCCAACAACAGAGGTTTGAAGAATTAACCTGCATCCAGGAACGATGCATCCCGGAGATACTCCAGGGAAAAGATGTCGTCGGTCAAGCAGAGACCGGATCAGGCAAGACGTTGGCGTTCTGCCTGCCGATCCTGAATGCTATCCAACCACACAAAGGATTACAGGCACTCATCTTGACTCCTACCCGGGAGCTGTGCATACAGGTTACCGATGTCTTTCGGGAGTTTGGAAAAACCCTGGGGATACGGACCGCAAGTGTGTATGGTGGTGTTGGCATCGGACCACAGATCCATGACATCCGCACCACAGACATCGTCGTAGGAACACCAGGTCGAATGTTAGATCATATCCGCAGAGGGACTATCGATTTTCGTTTCATACGAATCGTGGTGCTCGATGAGACGGACAAGATGTTCGAGATGGGGTTCATCGAGGATGTCGAAGCAATCATCCATGAGGTCCCCCGTCAACGACAACTCCTCTTGTTTAGTGCAACGATCTCTGAGGAGGTTCATCGGCTCGCCCGACAGCATCTTAACCACCCTGTGATCGTTAAAACCCAGTCGTACGTCGATCATAGCAAACTCAAACAGATCTACTATGACATCTACGAGCAGAACCAGAAATTCTCCTTACTAGTGCATCTGCTGAACCAGAACACCAATGGATTATCTATTGTGTTTTGCGGAACCCGTCGGGAATCTGATGCAGTTTCGAAGAATCTCGCTCGACAAGGGATCCATGCTTCTGCTATCCACGGAGGAATGAAACAGAACAAACGATCGAGTTCCCTGGATGCGTTAAAATCACAGAGGACCAAGGTTCTGGTCGCCACCGATGTTGCCGCACGAGGATTAGATATCAAGAACGTCACCCACATCTATAATTATGATGTGCCAAAGACACCCACCGAGTATGTGCATCGGATTGGTCGGACCGCCCGGGCTGGGGCAAACGGATCAGCAATCACCCTGCTAACCGAGCGGGATCATGATAACTTCCGAAGAGTCCAAAGCAATGATGATTTCCAGATAGAGCGTGCAGATGTCCCTGAGTTCCGTCAGGTCCCCTTCCGTCGGCATTTCGAACCACGACAGCATTCATTCAGAGGACCCCCACGACACTCTTTTAGCCGATGAAACAATACTCATCCTTCTTTTTTTTCTCTTTTAATTTTTGAAATACATTTGTTCTGCGTGGATATCTACCAAAAAACCTTTAAGAACCTGCCTCTTCACCATGTTCGCTGATATGAGAATCGCAATCGTCCTTAAAGATAGATGTACCTCAAAACGATGCGTGCAGGAATGCATCAAATTCTGCCCTAGGGTTCGGGCTGGTGATGAAACCGTCGTCATGGGGGAGGACGGCAAACCCATCATCTCAGAGGACCTCTGTGTCGGTTGCGGTATCTGTGTCAACAAATGCCCCTTTGACGCCATCAAGATTATTGGACTGGCGGAGGAGCTTAAAGAAGACCTGGTTCATCAGTTCGGCAAGAACGGGTTCCGCCTCTATCGACTACCTATCCCGAAAGTTGGGAGCTGTGTGGGAATCCTGGGTCAGAACGGCATTGGGAAATCGACCGCTATTAAGATACTTGCGGGACAAATCATCCCCAACCTGGGGGAATATAAGAAGAAACCCTCTTGGGATCCGGTGCTTGACTACTATGCGGGTCAGGAGCTGTTTGAGCATTTCAAGGCACTCTCCGACCAGGACATGACCTGTGTGCTCAAACCACAATATGTCGACCAACTCCCTCGCATCGTAAAAGGAAAAATACGGGATGTGCTGAAAAGCTCAGATGCGACAGGTCGATTTGATGCGGTGGTTGAGAAACTGGGGATTGCCCATCTGCTTGACAAGGAAATCGAGAAAGGAACGATCTCTGGAGGAGAGCTGCAGCTTGTCTCCATCGCCGCTGCTTTAGTCAAGGATGTTGATTTATATTTCTTCGATGAGCCGACCTCCTATCTTGACATCTACCAACGGTTGAAGGTCGCCAGGATCATCCAAGATTTATCAAAGGAAAAAAAAGTCATCGTCGTCGAACATGACCTTGCGGTCCTGGACTTCCTTTGTGAAAACGTCCATATCATGTACGGGACTGAGGGAGCCTATGGTGTCGTGACGTTCCCGCGAGCCGTCCGACATGCGATCAACACCTACCTCTCAGGGTATCTGAAGGAGGAAAACATCCGTTTTGGGACGAAAATTGAGTTTTTTGCAAGCCCCCCGAAACCACAACAAGGTCTGCGGATCCTGATATCGTATGAGACTCTTGTCAAGGAATTCGAGGATTTCACTCTTCAAGTACAACAAGGCGTCATCAGACAAGGCGAGCTCGTCGGCATCGTCGGACCAAACGCAATAGGGAAAACGACCTTTGTCAAAATGCTAGCCGGGGTTATCGCACCAACGAAAGGAACCATTGAGTATGATCTGAAGATCAGCTACAAACCCCAATACATCACCCCTGATTTTGAGGGAACCGTTCATGAATATTTCGAACAGTTCGCCCCACAATTGTTCGCCTCTACCTATTTACAAGCAGAAGTCCATGATGCACTGCATCTTAAATACCTGCAGGACCGTGACCTCATGACCCTCTCTGGTGGGGAGTTACAACGAGTGGCTATCGCCGCATCGGTGGTAAAGGAAGCGGATATCTATCTCATCGATGAACCGTCAGCGTACCTTGATAGCCAACAGCGGATGATCGTCTCACGGATGTTACGCCGTCTCATTGAAAAATCCGGGAAATCCGCTATGATCGTCGATCATGATGTGTATTTCATCGACATGGTCAGTGACGCGCTGATCGTCTTTGATGGGGAACCCGGAAGACACGGTCGTGCCCAGGGGCCTTTCAGTCTGCATGAGGGGATGAACCGGTTCCTGAAAAACGTGGACATCACCTTTCGACGAGACGAGGAAACCAAACGACCCCGCGTCAACAAACCAGAATCCTACATGGACCGACAACAGAAACAAAACGGCGAGTACTATTATAAATTTTAAAAATTATTCAACATGCGACTTTCTAAATCATAATCGATTGTCTAAGGATTTCAATTACTATTCGCTAGTTTTAAGGAAGTAAGAAGATTATAAAAAACAGAAGAAAACCATCTGTTTTTTTCTGAAATTCCGAAGTATAATCAGCATGAACAATCATTGATATAGAAATCCAGCCAAATCCAATTATTGGTCGTACAGTCCTGGATACTGTCACACCAGGTGGAATGATTGATGCAACTTGTGATACATTCATGAGAGTCCTATCAAGCAACCCCCCCGTGATCTTAATTATCCATTCGACATTAGTAGCATCTGCATCACCTATATTTTTGATATCGATATGGATCATACCAAAACCTGGAGTCATAGTACCAAATGTTAGTATTGGTCCTTTGATCGTCATATAGAGAGGCTCAGACCAGGGGCTCTCCATATCATGGTGGTCTTTTGCTTTGGCTTGAATCTTATATGTTCCTCTTTTACTCCAGATATGAGGAACTGTTACTATCCCTCCTGAGGCATATGGTCCAATCCAATTTTCAGTAGTTCCATCACCCCATTTTATAAAATAATAAATATCATCCTCCTCAGGATCGTTTGAATGAAAAGTATAGGAATAAGAGATGTTTACCGTCCCATTTTCCGGTCCGGTTATTACCGGTTTATTTGGTGGTTGCGGAGGTTGCGGAGGACTGTACTCAATAACTGCACCTATCCCCCAACGACCATCAACAATTGGAAGCAAATCATGAAATTGATTCCATATACCATCCTTAAAAATAAAATCGCTCTTCTCTGGGACATGGGGGCCTGATAATGTATCGATCCAGGCGTAATATACTCCAGGGCCGGGCACGGTTTGAACCCATTGTACTGCAACCCAGAGCTCATCATGACCTGTCAGTTCAACTGGGGTAACCAATGGAATTGTGGTAATTCCCGTGGTATCTAGGTGAGCCGTGGTATCCTGAACAATGACTGGACCGGGTTTTGTTGAGACGTTCCCTTTTTCATAGATAAAAATCGCAACATCAATTTCAGGTTGTCCATTGTCTCCTGAGAATGCGACCTTAACTTTTGTCAAAGTCCAATTCATATAAGGTGCCATCTCATCTTGGGTCAAACGGATGGCGGTCTGCCAAATCAATGGTGGCGGATACTCACTTGAAATACCAATAACTTGATCAAGATTTTCTGCTGTGTAATATTTCAATTCATGTTCATCCCGCGATGGATCAGAAATGTTCATGGTTTTTATCATAGAGGTGATAGACCGTTTTTGCTGAGAATCTGCGATACTTATAGAACTCAATGAACCCAGAATAAGGAGAACTACAACCAGAATAATCAGAGGTGTCTTTCTCATACCTTCTTTTCCCTTATCATTTTTACATCATCTTTCTCCTATAAATAAGTTATTTTATCTTTGGTAGATATTCTATTATTAATTTTTTTAATAAAAATTTAGGAGACCCTTTTAAAAAATATAATAAAGAGATACATGCTTTATTCTGGTTATGTCAACGCTTCTGACCTGGGGTCTGCTTGTTTTTCTCTCGTTTCTTCCTCCCCTTATCTATACTATTTGGATCCGGAATACCGAACGGTGTCATCGCCAACAATGGATCTCTATTTTTGTGTGTTTCCTCTGGGGTTCAACCATCGCGGTGCTTGCTGCATTAATCTTAGAAATCATCCTACAGATCCCTTTAGAATCAAGCTATTCTCTGGCAGAGATCACTCCTTTTCTGGCGGTGGTCGTTATCGCACCAATTGTTGAGGAGTTTACCAAACCTCTCGCGTTGCGACTCCGGACTGTTCGAAGTCAGCTCAGTGAACTGGAAGACGGATTGATCTATGGGGCTGTCGCTGGCCTTGGTTTCTCAGCGACAGAGAATCTTCTGTATGGTTTTAGCTTCCTTGAGGAAGGTTTTGTTGTTTTTTTGATGCTAATGGCGATGCGAAGCGTCGGTGGTTGTCTACTGCATGCGTCTGCAACTGCACTCACCGGGTATGGTTTTGGGAAAACCGTGATGAAACGATCATCATTTCTTGGGGTGCTCCCCTATTTTTTGCTTGCGATTTTCTTGCATGGGTTCTATAATTTTCTGGTGTCATATGAGATGTTTGGGTTGCTTTCTGGCCTCATCCTTGCGTTTCTGTTTGTTCTACTCGCTATTACAATCATCCGTAAAAAGATCCGTACATTAGATAGTCAGAATTGTTAAAAAAAAAGAAAAAAGATAGGTGTTTTTTTAGGTTGGGGGGACTTCGAAACTCCAGGTGAGCACATCCCCGTTGGTGACGGGATATTTATCTGCACCGACCTCAGGGAGTCTACCGTTGACATAGTATTGCCAGTAGTTCCCATCTGTTCCTCCGACGGCGTTGTTGATGGAGTTGATAAGTGTCGAGTCGAACTGGGCGTAGTAGGTTGCGTCAAGAGAAAAACTGTTTTCCTGGGCACTGCGTTGGAGGACCGAATAGGCGGTGTCCCCTGGTTTTGCGACCAGGTTGTCGGTGATGGTCCAGCTGTCGGTGGTGATGATGATTCGGATGCTTGTTTGATCTGATTTTTCGACCCATACCTCGCTTTTCTGTGGGATGGTCGCTGCTGTCCCGGTGAAGGATAACGCAATAAGGCCAAGGACGAGGAGGACCGCGGGGATCTTATGGATTATTCGTAGTTGGATTGGTTGGAGCTGGAGGTGGTCGTTCTTTTTTGCGATATACAGGATAATAGGTAGTCCGATAGCAATGAAGGTGACAAGCCCGGAGATCAGGTGATATAGCATGAAGGGCAACCCTGCAGTATATACTAGTATTAAGGAGGATGCATCATGGGGGTACATGAGGTACCACCATCCCATGTTTGTCCAGATGTCATAGAGCAGGACGCTACCTGCCCCAAGACCTGCCATGAGGCCGATGCTTTTCAAACGACCTTGAGAAAGGGTATTCCAGAGTCGGTTCTTGTTCAGTAACGTGAGAAGTGCAATGAGGGCGAACCCAGAGTAGGTGAAGAGCACGATTCTGTTCATCTGGTCTCCGACGAAGATGGGGTTGCCGATGAGCAGGTCACTGCCGACCATGCTGGCGAGGGGGACGATAAGTGCGAGGGGTGAGCGGATGAGCATGATAGCTAGGAATGTGACTACCATGATGATTTCGAAGTTAGGGAATGGTTGGACTCCCATTCCGTATAGAACGTATCGTCCGATGGTTCCGATGATGATTAATCCTATGAGGGGCAATAGCTGATAGAGATTTCCTTGATTTTTCATCTTCATAATAACATACTCCCGTGGTGGAGTGAATTACAATGCTGCCTATAAGAGTTTTGTTTTCTTATGGGACGGTGCCGTTTACGTCGTGTGCCGCAGCGATGAGTTTTTCTTTTATTTTTTCGTTACATTCAACTTCTACGATAATATGAGTCCCGTAGGTGATGTGGAGGACCTTTGTTTTATCATAAAGCTGTGAGATGAACCGTTGGGACTGCTCTTCGAGGGGGAGTTGGAAGGTGATTTTCACCATGTTGGGAAGCAAATCATAGATGGTTTGAAGGAGTTCTTCGATGTATTTCTGTTCTTTTACGGAGATAGGTACTACTGTGTGGTCCTCGATGATCCCGGTATCTTCAAGATATTCTTGGAGACTGTTAAGGGTCGTCTTATCAATGATATCGATTTTGTTAAGGGCGATGATGATGGGAGCTCCGACTCCGATGTTACGTAGCTCGTTGATGGAGACGCGGAGTTTTTTTTCCACGGTTTCTCTTGCTTCGCTGCCGTCGACGACGAGGACGACGACATCAGCTAACTCGATTTCCTCCAGGGTTGAGTGGAAGGCATCGATGATGAAGGCAGGGAGGTTTTCGATGAATCCGACGGTGTCGGTGAGGAGGATGGGGATGTGTTGTTGCTTGTTTTTTGAGTTGATGGTTCGAGTCGTGGTCGAAAGGGTTGAGAAGAGTTGTTCTTCGACTTTGACTTTTTCCCCTGATAAGAGGTTCATGAGGCTGCTTTTTCCCGCGTTGGTGTATCCGGCTAGAGAGATGGAGTAAAAACCGCTTTGGGAGCGGGTTTGTCGTTGGAGTTCTCGGTTTTCTCGTATTTTTTGGAGGTCTTCTCTGATTTTTTTGGATTGTCGTTTGATCATTTCGTAGTAGTCGTCCACCTGGTATTCTCCTCCGGCCATAAGACCGGGGTGTTCTCCTGCTTTTGCCCGGTGGATGAGTTCGCGGACGTAGGGTCGTTCGTATTGAAGTTGTGCGAGTTTTACCTGGAGGAGTGCTTCTCGTCGTTCCGCGTGTTCTTCGAAGATGGCAAGGATGAGCCTGATGCGGTCGTAGACGTTGATTCCTAGTTTCTTTTCCAGGATGAACCATTGTGATGGTTTGAGTTCTCCGTTGATGATGGCAAGGTCGATTTTGTCTTGGGTGTCTTTGAGGTAGTCGGTGATTTCGTCGACCTTTCCGCTGCCGATGTAGTAGTTGACATCGGGTGTTGTGCGGTGTTGGATGAATGTTTTTTCGATGGTGTACCCAAGGGTCTCTGCGAGTTGGGTGATCTCTGTTATGGTCTCGTCAAGGGAGATGATGATTGCTTTTTTTTGGTTGGTGGACATGGTGTCTTGGGGTGTGTAACAGGGTGTTCTTCTTTAATTTTTGGCAGTTGTCCGAGGGGTGGTTTTTCTTGTTGTTTTATAAACTTCTTCTGGAGAATTGGTTTTTTTCGGCATAACGTTTAAATACGTGCTATGCTATAACATACCATTGATGAGACTATGGAGATCATCGCCTGCCCACTCTGCGGAAGCAAGAACACCCATTCGACAATAGCCCCCCCAACCAAACTCCCCTACTTCGCACGAGGCTACACCTGCGACGACTGCCAATTCAAAGGAATACCCTTGATATTTTCCTCAGAAAAAATCTACAAAAAATTCCTTCTCCTCATCAAAAGAACCTAACAACAAAAAAACAGTCCCACTCTCACGAACAACAAGGAAAGAAAATGAAAAAAACCTGTAACAATTGTAATAAAAAAACACCAAAAATTTTATATACAGAACTATCTCTACATTTATCTGAGAAACGGAGGAAGGGCCTTATTCTTCATTAAATCCCCTTAATGTTTTTTTTCCCTTCCCTCCTTTATCTACAAAAAAAACGAAACCATATTCTCACACAACACAAAAATATTTTTTAAGAAAATAACACCCACTCGTTACTTCTGATTCTTACGAAACCACCGCAACGTCAGAACAAAACGCTGAAGAGCCGTGATATTCCCCACCACTGCAAAATACACCAACACCACCTCAATCACCGTCACACCCCAAGGCAACACCACCGACACACCAAGCATCATATGCTGAAGAAGAGGAAACACAATCAACAACACCAACCGATCCGCCCGCCCAAGCAACCCCGCATACTCCCGCTGATACCCCACCGCCTGCGCCTGCGTCCCCATATAACTTGTCAGCAACACTCCGACCAATGCCAGTAAACCAATCGGAGGACGACACCAGGAGCTTAGCGCAAGAGCACCAACGATGAACACATCCGCATATCGATCCAACACATGATCCAAAAAATCCCCCCGGGCTGATGCCTTCTGAGTCAGTTTCGCCACCTTCCCATCCACCGCATCAAACAACCCGTTCAAAAACACAAACACCACACCAATGACCAAAAAGAAGTTCTGCGGTTCAGACACCGCATTGGAGAAATAAAAAAACACACCCGCGATTACGGAGAACAACAATGCACACCAGGTCAGCAGATCTGGGTTGACCTTCACAAACCGTTTCGCAATCATCGTCAGCAACGGATCAGCTTTCTCCCGTGATTTATCCAACACCATGTCTGCTCCTACACAGGGTCCCCTGAAAGGATCTCCTCAGACCAGTCAATCTGACCAACCCTATAAGTCCTTGTTGGTTGAAAATTTTTACGAACCAGACGAACAATGATGCCAGCAACCTCTTCGACCTTCTTTCCGGTGGTATCAATCTCAAAGAGATCCTCCGACGCATGGTGCTCAACTGCCTCACACAGGATAACATCTAGGATCTCCGCGTCGATGTTCTCCTTTCTTTTTTTCGCAGTCCATTTTTTTTTCAGAAGTCTTTGCTTTAGCTCTTTTGGATGGCATCGTAAAAGAACGACTTTCTCCATTGATTGTAAAAGATGCCCGATATGACCGTCAAAAAAAACCAACGCCTCTCCTGCATACTGCTTCCTGATAGCTTTCTCAAGCTTCACCATGTCGATAAGCTCAGAGTCCCGTTCCCTGTCCTTCCCAGCGATACAAAAATGCTCCTTGGCATACTGATGCAGATGAACGACGTTGTACCCTTGATTCTTTAAGAAAACTGCAACCGAGGTTTTTCCAGTCCCCGGGGTGCCGGAGAGAGCCACCCGCATGTTAAATCAACTTGGTATACTCATACCCTCGGAATCCTTCCTTAAAACAATAATGGAGCTTCTGGAAGTCTTTACGGAACTCCTTGACATCCTCTTGAATCTTTTTCGGGTTTTCTTTCTTCAACAATGCCCGTGCATAAAACACGGCGACATCATCCATTTCCTTTTCCTTCATCCCAATCCGCGTCAACTCAGGAGTCCCTAGCCGTAACCCTGAGGGATTCAACGGGTCGACATCACCAGGGATCATATTCATATTCGTCACAATCCCTGCATCCTCCAAGGTTTTCGAAGCCTCTTTTCCCTTCCCTAGCCCGATCTCCACCAGGACCTGATGAGACTGTGTAAACCCAAGCTTCTCCCCAAACACCTTGAATCCTTGCTCAAAAAGCGCTTGTGCCAGACACTTCGCGTTCTTAATCGTCTGATCCGCATACGCCTCCCCAAACTCCAGATGCTCCGCAAACGCGATCCCTTTCGCAGCCACATGGTGCAGATGATACGAGGACGTCACCCCTGGGAACACCCCGAACCCGAGTTTCCGCAACAACGCCTTCTCCTCCTCAGTATCCTGAGAATGATCTGAAAGAATCATCCCACCCTGCGGGCCAGGCAACGTCTTATGAGTACTCCCATTCATCACATCCGCACCCTCCCGCAGTGGATCCTGGAATCGTTTCCCCGCAATCAACCCCAGCACATGCGCCGCATCATACACAACATATGCACCCACCTCATGGGCAGCCTCCGCGATCTCCTTTAATGGGGTTGGGAACAAAAAAACGGATTGACCGCACAACGCAAGCTTTGGTTTGACCTGCCTGATGAGCTTGACTGCTCCGTCCACATCAATGACCATCTCCTCATTACTAAAAGGGAACGAAACCAGGTTGATACCCCGTACCCCTGCAGCCCCAAACTTCCCAAACGAAATATGCGCGCCATTCGCCGTGTCCAACACCGTCGCAGTCTCCCCTGGTTTAATCAACGCTTTGAGCACCGCCATGTTCGCTACAGTCCCCGAAGTCGGTCGCACATCCGCGTACTTGCAGGAAAACAGCTTCTGTGCAAGCTCCATGGTCTTTAGTTCCACAAGATCAAAGTATTTACACCCCTCATAATACCGATTCCCCGGAGTCCCCTCCGCGTATCTCCCATGGAAATCCGTAATCAACATCTCCCGACATAACGGGGACAGCACATTCTCACTAGCGATCATCGGCAGGGAATGAGCAAAAAACTCGTTGTTCAACTTCGCTTGTTTCCTGATATATTCAACCTCATCATACCATTTCATAGAATCAACCAAAAGCTGTATCTTTGCCGTCGATAAAAAGGTAATGGAATGAAGGTATCAGGGAAAAAAACCTATTTTTTCTTCTCCTCACGCATCTTGAATAAGGACGGTAAATGAATCGTATAGGTCCCATCCTTCTGAATCACGATGGGTTCTCTTTCCAACAACCCCTTCAGGTCGATATCATATTTCCCCGGCTGCTCCACCCCGATGGTCTCCGGTCGATCCGAACGGTCTGCCTCTGCTTTTATCTTCTCAATGATCGCCTTACGCTGGTCATCACTGATGGGTTCCACTGAGGGTGGTACCTCTTTGTCTGGTTGCTTCTGCTCTTTGTGATCCTCGATCATCCGACGAAGATCCTTCGGTTTCAGGGTAATCCAGGCTTCCGTGCCTTTGAACTCCTTATGTTTCTCGACAGCAAGCTCCATGATCCGCGTGGTGAGATCCTGCCCCATCTCCTTGCTCATCACGTCTCGTTCCACATCATTCAAAGGCTCTTTGGTGAAAAAAAACCGGTTGCCTCCGCACCCGGGGCATCCTTTCAACAGCTGCGAGGAGCCCTCCTCAAACACATGGCCACATTTCAGGCATTGATGGGGCATTAATTGGCTCCCTTCCCGGGGATGATCGTCGTTTCGATCATATCATTATCCTTATGCACCATCCGGAGGAGATGCGCAGGACCAATCACCGTCATCCGAGGTTTCTTTGCCACCCCGAACACCCGTTGGAAAAACCCGATCTTCTCATTCTCATACCCCCCAATCTCAATCCCGATGAAGGTATCATGGTTGATCTCCTTCATCGTATGCTCTATGAGCTGTGCCTGCTCTGTTGGAGTCAGACCATGCTCCAAAACCAAGATCCTGCCTTCCTTGACCTCGTTGAGGATGTATTTCAGTTTCTCCGCGGAGGAATAATGTTCAAGCTTCTGATGTGAAATCAAATTAAACGTAATCCCGCTATCTTTCTTCACCATGGTTCTTACCTCCTCTGTTTATGTCGTTTTTTACCGAACTCTTTGATCATCATCGAATACAGATTCTCCGTGTTATACCCGGTTAACGCACTGATGGGGATCACCGGGTGCTGTGGAAATGCGGATTTCAACGTCGCTGGACTTGCGTTCTCCGCATCGATCTTGTTTGCAGCAATCAAGATAGGCAGGTTCCGCGCCTCAAGGTTCCCAATGATCGTGACATTGACCTGTGTGAACGGATCCTGTGTCGCATCCATCACCAGAACGACTCCATCGATATCATCAAGCCAACGGATCGCCTCAATAACACCCTCGGTCGCCTCTTTTGCCCGGACCCGTGAATCATCCTTAGTCATCCCATACATGTTCATGAATTCCTTAAAATCAATCTTCGTCGCGATCCCTGGAGTATCCACCAGATCCATCGTTAACGACGAACCACCATTGTCAATCCGGATGTTATTCTTCCATTTCGCCCGACGCGTCTCATGAGGAACCTCTGAGACACTCCCCATGATATCCCCTGTCCAATCCCGTAGGATCCGATTCGCAAGCGTGGTTTTCCCGACATTCGGTGGACCATAGATACCGATCTTCGCATGGTTCTTCCCAAAAATCTTAAAAATCATTTTCGAAAATCTACTTTCTCTGAATCTCTCGAGTAATCCCATCCCTTTCTGTCTCCAATTTGTTTTTCTAAATTTAAAGAATAGTATACAAAGAAAGTTTATTAGTTTAGCGGCTCATTGTTCTTTATACAAAAAAACATAAAAAATAATAACCCTTAAGGATTGGATGTTTCCAACTTAAGAGTAGTGGTTCTCCAGCTTATTTTGGTCTAACAAAATGTTCGCTCACAATTCCACTTCCTTAAATAAACAAATAATTTAAGCACATATACTGTCAGCTAAAAGTATGTATATCGGAATCTCTGTCTTAGGTTATTAAAAGACAAAATAAACCTATTTATAGGAGAACATTCATTTAAAATATTGTATAGGGGCAGGAAAGTATGGATAAGAAACCTCTGATTGGAGTTATCCTTTGTTGTATACTGTTCTTCAGTATGGTTGTTCCTATTCAGGTTGAAAGTAAAAAAGTAGATTGTGGAGAAAAAATAAATACACAATTCGATGAACTTTGGATTTTTAATTATGCTTTTATCATTGGTAAATTTAACAATAGTGGAAGATGGTTCGATTATTTTAAAATCTGGAATCCTGATTTTTCTCATACAATTTACGTTTTAGGGTATTCTGGTATTCTACATACGTTTATTCCTGTAAAAGCCTATGAGGTTTTCGGAAGCTGGCGAATCGGTTTTTTCGGCATTCATCATTGTATGATTTTTGCATTTGGACCTGGTAGTGTAACTGCGTTTGGTGATGGTCCATATTAAACTCATTTAAACAGAGAGGAAAAAACTAATGATAAAAAAAAGATTAATGATTGGAGTTAGTATCCTGGCTGTGGTTCTTCTTGTTCTGGGTTCGTTGAGTAATGTAGTGGGGTATCAATCAGTCCAGACCTCACAACAGAACACCATCAAAGAAAGAATCAATCAGCGAGAGTTGTTATTCCAGACCATCGTTGATATTGCTAACAACAAGGAGATACAGAGAATCATCCTCAAATTCCAGATGGGTAGAGGGATATTCCCAACATCAGAGTTTCCTGTTGTAACAAAGAACCAAATTAAAATGATGTATTTCATTGGTTTGATTCTATCAAAGGTTATCAGTAAATCAACGATTCAATCATTGATTGGGAAATATCAGTTCAATAATCAGGAGATACAGAAGGAGATAAATGCTGTCATTGAAAAGGATACTATCATCAATTCAGAAATAACCCAATTACAAAATTCTGAGTGTGATTGTGAAAATCAAAGTGCATCAGAGTGGAGGTTCCCGGTTGTCTGTTTCGTTTTGATGGTTTTATTTTATTCTCCGTTCATCGTATTAGGATTAATTGATATTATTATTGGAGTTCCTACTAATATATTCAATCTGTTTCTAGCACTTTCATACATTCCTTGGTCCATTGGTTATAGTCTTGGATGTCGTTTTGCAGGATTTGGTCCAGGAACAAGGTGATTTTAAATGATAAGAAAATGGTTAACGATTGGAATCATTCTCTTGTTCCTTGGTGTGACCATAGCACCAACTATCAACTTTAACACTGTGAAAGCATCCCAAGAAGATGACCTTGTAGAAGTCACCACCCAGGCATGTGGCATACAGGGATATGGGAATACCATCGTGAAACTCACCAGAGAACAATACCAGAACCTGGAACCGTATCTGGTGGAGTTCAGAGCCAGGTTGAACCAGACATCAACAAGGGAAGAAGCAATCCCTATCTTCAAGGAAGCTGTGGCGGAGTTGGACAAGTATGGGTTACTACCGACGGGGATGAGTGTTGAGAGGGTTCAGAGATTAGTAACATCATCATATGACAAACGAGAAAAGATTGTTGATACCCTTAACCTTGACCCTGATGCAAATTATTTCTGTTTAGTCAGTGGAAAAACGACCAATACATTATCCTATGGTCCTTTAGCCACTGTAGCGGACGATATTCTTTTATTAATTTTTCTTCTTCTATCGAATCCAAGACATTTATCTGGAACTCTACTTGGGGATTTCATTAACTGGTTTTTAAACATCCTCTGGATAATAAAAGAAACTATCATGACCATTAGTGCAGGATTATTCTTTATTATGTTATGGACCGGGGGTCTATTTTCTGTTTTTTCTCCTATCGGATTATTGACTCTTCTCACATTCGGCTACACTACAGGAAATTATGAAAACGATAAATATCCGTCCGCGGGTTGGGTCTATTCAATTGGGTTGACTGGCATGAAGAAATATAATGGTTCTGAATTATGGGGTAATTCCAGAACATATCCATATATTGCATTTCCTTTTGCGACACTTTATCCTGGTTTATTAGGTTTCTGTGGTCTCAAGATAAGGTCTTCTTCAGGATATTCTTTTTTCCTTGGTACAGCATTGAAGGTGAAAATCGGAACTGAATTCCCAGGATAGATAAAAGATACCATCTGAAATTGTCGAAATGATACCTCAGATATTATTAACTCTGCAACTGTGTTGTTATTTTCTTTTATTTATCAGTTATTTTGGAATTACCAATAAGAAACCCACGATTTCATATATATCATTTGATAAGGATAAAAACACTTCAAATCAATATCTCATAAAAAGCCCTATTCTCGTTATTGAATCTTTATAGAGTCCGAAAAACTTATCATCAATTTTAGTCTCCCCGGGCTTTTCCTTAAGTTGCGAACGTTCATAAAATAATAACCCTTAAATAGCATCAACATTATTCGCATGGTGGAGTATTAATTTATATGGTAATTGGGACGGCATGATTTATGACGGAAGAAAAAGTAGGTGGTATGAACGTGAAAGGAGTAAAAGACTCATTTATGGAACAACTGCAAGAAGCATCAACGGAACTTGGTTCTGTAAAAAGTTCATTCTCCAAAGGGATGGAGGATCTCGCCAAAATCCAAAGCATGCTCAGTTTCGAAGGATTAAACAAAATGGATTCCATGATGCGATCATTCGAGGATCGCCTCGCTGAAGCAGAACGACGTCGGGATGAGGCAACCGAAGGAGCCCGACGCTACAGCATGGAACTTGAAAAAGAAAAAGAACGACTCATTAAGCTCTGGGATGCCTACAAGAACCAAGAGGAATCCTTAGCATCACAAGAGAAACGAGTCGCAGAACTCGAAGAACGGATTCGCGACACCGAACAAATGCACATGCAGTTCGAACGAGACGCAACCGTACGCATCCAGACCCTGACTCAGAAACTCGACGAACGAGCCATGGCAGTCCAACAAATGGATGATATGAAACAACAGGTCATGAGGTTCGACGCCATCCGTACACAACTTGAGTCAAATGTCGATAAAATGCATTCAGAGATGTCCACAAAAGACGAAGTCATCAGAGGATTGGAACGACAAATTGAAGAACTCCGAAGCTTCGAACAATTCGCAGAGTTCAAACCAAAATTCGAAGCAGTCTCCATGGAATATGAAAAAGAAAAAGAACGACTCACGAAACTCTTCCGACTGTACGAGGAAACCGAATCGGAGAACAAACAACTCAAAGAGGAACTCCACGGCTGGCAAAGCTGGTTCTCCTCCAATGAAGAACTCTTCACCAGATTATTCTCCTCCGTTGAACACCTGAAGCACCAACACACGACCGCACCAACCACTGAGACAACCGACGCGGACATCGATATCCCCCCATCACTTCAAGAGCCGTGCGCACCATCAGAGAAACCAAAGCGAAGACTCCTCTTTAGAAAATAAATACAAACACTCTTTTTTTTTCTCTTTTTTTTATTCTATTTTTATCGAACTAACCCCTGTTTCGTCTTCTGAGATTTCCATGGTATGTTCTGTGAAATGTTTAATATCATCAACATGAGTGATGAGGAAGATTTGTTTGAATTTTGAGGAAAAACCATTGAGTGTTCGAATGATGTTCTGTTTGCGGATCTGATCCTGCGACCCAAATATCTCATCAAGGATGACGAATTGAAAGATACTCCCTGCTCTTTCAGTGATGATTTCAGAAATCGCGAGACGGATACAGAGGTTTGCCAGGTCTTCTTCACCCCCAGAAAACCGTTCAATGGTATACGCGGTACCCTGGTCGTAAACTAAGAGGTTGTAATCCTCATCCAGTTCGATTTGTGAGTACTTCCCGTCCGTGAGTTCCATAAAAAGCTCCGAGGCATGTGCTGAAAGCAACGGGCGAATCTGGGAGATGAGATAGGTTCGGAACGCTTCCATCACCTCAGAAAGCATACTGCAGTGTTGGGCGTTTGTTCGTTCGTTATCTAGTTTTTTTTCCACCCGTTGGTGTTCTTCGATGTGTTCCTCATAGGTTTTTATCTGCTGGTCAATGAGTTTTTGTTCCCCTTCCTGTTCCTTTAAAGCTAAGATGATTTTTTGTTGTTTTTCCTGTATTTCATCAAGGATTCGAAGTGACTCCTGATACTGTCGGTAGGTGTCATTCACCTGGGTCTTCATTCGCTGATATTCTTTTTGATCAAAAACAACATCCCCCAGGTTCTGGCATTCCTTTTTTTTCTGCTCAAGCTGAGTGGATTCCCGGTTGATCTCCTCTGTTGTGTGACGAAGGATGCTTTGGTTTTTCTCCCGTTCAATCACTTGGGTGCGTAGGAACATGTTTTTTTTCTGTAACGCTTGTTTTTCACGGGAGAACCGGTCGAACTCCTTCTGTAGCGTGTTCTGTTCCTCTGTTAAATGGTGTATCTCTTTTTGTTTCTTCTCGATATCCTGGGTGAATGCGTGGATGAGTTTTTTTTGCTGGTCTCCTAAGATCCGGTCGCAGGTTGGGCATTTTGCCCCTGGTCCGATTTTTTCTATGGCGTGTTTTTTATCCGTAAGCTGATCGATTTCCTTCTGAAGACGGGTGGTGAGGGTCAGGGTTTGTTGTTTTTTCTGAAGCACTGCTTGAAGGCTGTTCGTGTTTTTCTCCTGTTGTTTATCAAAATCCTGTAGTTCTCTTTCAAGGTTCTGTGTCTGCAGGAGGTTCTCTTTGATTTTTTGTATCGATTTTTTTCGTTCTTGAAGTGAGTTTTCTAAAAACGTAACATCTTGCATTACGCGTTGTTTTCTTTCCGATTTGCTTTTCTTTTCCTCAAGAGACGCGGCAGTCTGGAGAGATTGTTCATAGGCTGATTTCTTGGTTTCAGTTTCTTTTTTTCTTTTGCTGTGCTCTTGCTGGATGGTGTGCTGAAGCTGTTTTTGCTGTTGGATACTTCGAATGCGTTGATCCTTCAGCATCTGTTGTTTTTTGATCTGTTGTTGGTACATCAGGATTTTATTGTTTCCTTCCTCATCCACCAGCATCCCTGAGAGGGTTTCGATAAGGTTTTTTTTCTCTTTGAGGTCTGATCGGATCTGGCTGATGATCTCATCAATGGCGTTGATCCCAAGCATGCGTAGGATGAGTTGTCGTCGTTCACTGGGGTTCATTGATGAGAGGGTGTTGAGTTCCTTTTGTTTCGCAAAAATGGAGGTGTAGAATGCTTTCCAGTCCATCCCTAGTTTCCTTTGGATGAACTTGCCGACGACCTCGGCACCGGTGGCCACTATTTTTCCATTCACCGTCGCTGTCCCAGATGCAGAGAGGTTTTTTCCGCTCATCTCACGGACCACGTGGTACGCATCATCATCGAAGATGAAATCCAGTTCGACGCAGCAGGAATCTGAGGCTGCTGCGTCTTCCCGTTTTATTTGTTCAGCGGAGGTTCGTGCCGCGACCGGACCATACAATGTCCAGGCGATGGCCTCAAACAAGGTTGATTTTCCCACACCATTTAATCCGATGACACTGGTGACTCCATCGGGGAATTCTAAGTAACTGTCCTTGAATTTCCGAAAGTTCTTCAGACGAATGGATTTTAATATCATGGTTTTTTCTCTTGTTCTTCTACCCGTTGGATGTAATGTAGTCCGAGGGTTCGTAACAAGGGTTTCTCCTGGTATGTTTGAGACTCAAGAAAGACTTCATACTCATCCGCAAGTGATTTCATGGTAGGGTGTTCTGTGGCTGCTGCTTTCTCTGTTTTCGTTGGTATGGGTTTGACTTCGAAATGCACCGCGGTCTTCCCCAGCTCATGGATTTGATGGAAGTCAATGCCTCGGTGGATATGTGCCGGGAGGTTCTCTAATCGGATGCGGATGATCTTATCTTTTGGTTCAATGGCTTGGATGAGGTCTTTTACCATATGAAAAATCTGGTCGATGCGCAGGGATGAACAATCAAGGGGTGCGGCATCGATCATGGGTCTGGTGTGCTGAGGGATGAACCGGTGTTTGAGGGTGTTACCCAGGTGGATCTCCAAGCAGCCTTTCTGAGAATCAGCTTCTGTGAAACTCAGATGCTCCGTGGAACCGGCGTAAAACGCGTTCTGCTGAAGTTTTGTGTATTGATGGTAATGACCAAGAGCGATATAATCGAACTCCGGAGAGAGCGTTTTTACGGGGATGAACATTTCATTGAATTCATTCATTTTGAATTCCTTGATGCCCGTGACCGCCCCATGTACGAGGAGGATGTTGTAATCCATGTTCTTCTTGACAGAGATTTTATTTATGTTTTTCTCAAACTCATCAGGATTCTGACATTGAGGAATAGCATGGATGCAGACGGTTTCGTCCTGTAGTTCCAGCGGGATGGTTTCATATCGATTATGATGAATAGGATAGACCCCGTCAAGATGCTCAAAGATCGTGAAGATGTTCCCGGTTTCTTTCAGCTTTGGCGTCTCATGGTTCCCAGAAATCACCACAAAAGGGATTTTTTCTTTCGAGAGTCGGAGGATTTGTTGAACAGCGACCGTTATCGCCCTGTTGGTGGGACGCACAGAATCAAATAAATCACCCGCATGCAGGACGAGGTCCGGTTTGGTCTTCACCACATAATCGATACATCGGGTGAACGCATCATACACGTCTGTCTCCCGCTGGTTCACCCCTTGTTCGTCGACTTTCCGGTACGCAGAATACCCCAGATGGGTATCCGCGAGATGAACAATCCTCATGGCTCCCTTCGTTTCCGAGACAATTTCAGTGCGACGACATCACAGGCAAGGGTCACCGCATCCAGGGTTGGTGCGATGGGTGGAGCATAAGCGGTCTCAAGCTTACGAAACTCATCAAGGGTCATCTTTCCAAGGATGGCACACGCAAGGGTGTTTATCCGTTGCGCTGCATTGCTGCCGACCGCCTGGGCTGAGACAATCCGTTTGGTTTGATCATCGACTCCGACCTTTATGGTGATAGGTTGTTTCCCGGGGAAATACTCTGGTTTGGAGAATCCTTTGTATTTCCCAGCCACAACCGATAGATTTTTTATTGCTTGTTTGACAGGGCCGACAGCTGCAATCTCCATTCCAAAAAACTCAGAGGTACGCGTTAACAGTACTCCAGAAGGTACCTCGGAGGATCCCCCGGCGGCGTTACTGCCCGCGGTGATCCCCTGTCGGACCACGATGCTGCCAAGGCCCACACTGAGTGGTTCATTGGTGATGAAATCCTTATACTCCGTGCAATCACCGACCGCGTAGACACCCTGAACGGAGGTTTCTGTTTTTTCGTTGACCATGATACCCCCGGTCCGGCCTATCGCACATCCAATGGATTGTGCTAAGGCAGTCTCTGGTTTTGTGCCGGTGGCGATAATGAGCAGATCTGTATGAATCGTCTTTTCGACTCCTGATGCATTCTCTTTTACGGTTAGAGCCGTGATAGCACCATGATGTTCCTCCACCCGCAACGCAAGATGATTCGTCAAGATCGTGATTTTCTGCTGCAGTTCTTGGACAACCGGTTCGCTCATGTCCTCATCTAGGGTGTTAGCAAGGATGGTTGGTAAAGCCTCGACGACTGTCACATGCAGTCCTTTTGAGGAGAGGGCATCTGCCATCTCAAGACCAATGAGTCCTGCTCCGATGATGACCGCATGATTTCCTTTTTTGACATGAGCACTGATATGTTTCCCGTCATCGATGGTCCGAAGGATGAATATCCCCTGAAGGAGCCGTCCATTTTTCTGAATCTGCTGGATAGGGGGAATCCAGGGAGAAGCCCCTGTTGCGAGGATGAGACGATCAAATGTTCTTTCAACTCGTTCAACGCCTTTTTTTGCAATCACCTGTTTGTGGTGAATGTCGATCTGCTCTACGATGGTCTCCAGATGAATATCGATGTGTTCTTTCTTGAACCATTCCTCGGAGAATTCAATGAGATTTTCGAATGTTGGAATAATACCTGCAATCGCATACGGTAACCCGCATTTTGAATACTGCGGGTATTTACCTTTTTCAAAAATCGTGATGGATGCAGCACGGTCTGTCTTTCGTGCGAACTGTGCACTCGTCCCACCCCCTGCGCCCCCACCGATAATAACAATGCGTCGTGCGTCTGTCATGTTAAAAACCTCCACCCATCTAACATGAATGTTTTTTTAAACGTTTTTAATACACCAAAAACCCGAGATGTCAGAATGAAGGATTAAGGAAATAAAAAAAAACTATTTTGTGCTCCAGTTGTGTTAATGATCTGACATAGTTTGAGAAAATTCAAATAAAGTGATTCTCCTAAATGTTACAATGAATTTAAAAACTTTATTGATTTTTGTTAAGAAAATCTTAAAAATAGTTACTTTATTAGCTATACGTACCAAATGAATTGGATGTGGATGCATACTTGCATGCGATAAATACACTAGCTGAGGATAGGAAAATTCAATTAATTCATGCAACAGTCGATACCATGCCGGGCTGTACTCAATCTCACCTCCATGCAATACGCCCCCCTGGAAAAAAAACCGCTCCTCGGAAAAGAACTAATGGTAGCAATAACACGAAAACCAAAAGGATTTTTTCTTTTTTCCTCACCGTCTTCCTCCTCATCGTCCCTATCCTTTCTGTCTCTATCATCTCTTTTCCCCTCCATTTGCATCAACCATCTGTTTCGGTGCTGTTTACACCAGAGGATGTTCACCGCAACGATACCATGCTGATCACTGTTACAATTCTCCCTGATGACCCGGTTACATCTATCACAGTAAGCATGTGTGATTTTGCTTCTTTTCCCCTCTCATTATCCGAATCAAACACCTCTGCTCAAAAATGGCAGACGACATGGGTCGTCCCCCATTATAACCCTGGCGAGTATAGAGCAACCATTACGATTGTCAATGAGACCAACTGTTCGCGTCATCTCGAAAAACATTGGGTTGTCTTATCGGATCCTCATATTACAGATGAAAGCTCCATTGAAAAGAACAGTAACGTCTCTGTTCCACCGCTAAATCAGACACGTTCTGAACCAATAAAAGAAAATCAATCAGAAATACCTCTAGAGTATTCCCCGGATGGAGACAAGCAGGTTCTTTCGACGACAGATCTAGACAACCACTCTCTTCCCGTACTGCCCGAAGCCTGCGAAATCAGAGAAACACCACTCGATACCCTTCATAAACAAGTCACTATCAGCAGCGACATTCACTACACCAATGTCACTGCATTTACAACCATCGATAATCGACCAAACACCACCATACACCTCTACCATGTCGTCAATGACACCCGAACCGAGGTAGACTTTATCGGAGTCGATCTTGATAATGATACCTTGGTGAACCGCATCGAATGGACTGTTCCTCACCTCTCCGAAGAAACCTATGAAATCATCATAGAAATAACCCATGCAGAACATCTTGATGCAAACTACGTATTCCTCACCGATGTGTCAGCGAAAGTCCAAGCAATCGATGGACAATGGTCAGAACCAATCCCTGAAGGAGACTTCGTCCGAGTCACCTTTGAGAAAGCATTGGAGAACATCAATGATATCACCATAGTCGCACGAAGCAACGGAAGATCAAGTATCGAAGTCTACAGCAAAGACAATCAAACACTCCTTACGACTTTTAACAACATCACCAAAGAAGGTCAATACCAGGTTTTCTTACATAACCTGAGCAGCTCATCAGCCACCTTCGATCTTCGAACCATGGGAGATCCAATCGAATATGAGTTCATCGTTGATCCCACAGGTTGGATATCTCCCGTGAACTATGGAGATCCAAGCAGCCAATGGACACAGGAAACAAGAGCCTATGATGAAAACACTGCAACATATTCTTCTCATACCGCTGCAGTTGGTTGGCGAGGATACCTGGAATTAACCCTCAGCAGCCCAATTTACTGTGACCGGGTACGCGTGTTTGCGGATTTTGATAGTTATTACGTCGACTTAGTCAGCATCGACCTCTACAATAGTAGCACATGGGTCGAAAAGTACAATGGTACCATAGGAAACTGTGTTTGGGCTGAGTTGGAGTTCAGCGGAGAAACAAACGTTACCAAAGCCCGGTTCCGGTATCATTTCATCAGAGGCTCTGTTATCTTTTGGTTCTACGAGTTTGATTTCTGGCAAGGAAAACCACATACACTCCCAAATGGGACGACCTATGATGCCACATCAATCGATGAAACCACCGCAATCTTACGAGGAAACATTTCAGATGATGGAGGCGAACCCTGTGAATATCGCTTCCAATATGGTCTGAATACCTCCTATGGGACTAATACGACCTGGGGTGGAAGCGAAGTACAAAACTCAGAATTTGGAGTAATGATACACAATCTAACACTCGGAAACACCTATCATTATCGAGTACAGATTCGTAACGACGTCGGGATCGCCAATGGATCAGATAAAAACTTCACCACCACAATCCCCTCCCTTGGATGGGTCACCCCGACAAGTGATTATGATCCAAACGCACAATGGACCAGCAAGACCCATGCCTATGATGATGACACCGACACCTACACGCAATCCTACCATGACATCAACGATCCTGACGGACAATGGAGTTTTTTCATCTATTTCAACCATAGTGTTTTAATCTGTGATAAAGTCCGTTTCTACGCTCGAGGACCAACCGCGGATGCCTCTTTTATCGATCAAGTTGACCTTGATATATACCGAGGTGGAACCTGGATTGATCTTTATCAGGGGACTTTTACCGATAAACAATGGGTGGAAAAAAAATTCGTACAAGGGAGCGTCAGCCAAGCCCGGATACGATTCCGTATCAATGCCAATAACGGAGGATTATACTATCAGCTCTATGAGTTTGATTTTAACAACTCCCGACCAGTTCCTATCATCACCAATGAAGCTCCCACGAATCAAACATGGGGTGTGCCTCTTCGACCATCACTCAACATCACGGTGAACAACCCCGATGGAGCACCAATGAATATCACCTGGTCCAGTAACAGCAGTGGCTCCTGGCAGGTCTTTGGGACAAACAGCACCGTAAGTAATGGTACCTACCATCAAATCAATACCAACTTCAACTCCAATAACACCAAATATTGGTGGAAGGTATTTGTCTCTGATGGAATCGATTCGAATACCACCACCTATTACTTTTCTACCCCTGACCTTCTCGCACCAACCTCCGCTGTAACAACTATCACACCATACTGGCGGAAAAGCGCAGCGACAGTAACAGTAACAGCAACAGACACGGGTTGGAGTGGATTGAAAAACGTCACCTTATACTCCCGCTTCAGTGTTGATAACTCGAGTTGGGACGCTTGGATAAACGCAGGGGTTGATACCCAGTCCCCCTGGACCTGGAGCTACTCTTTCCCAAACAACACAGGATATTATCAGTTCTATAGCATTGCTAGGGATAATGCGACGAACACAGAAGCAATCCCTGGGAGCTTTGATGCTCGGTGTGGATATGAGACAGCGACTCCCAGTTCATCGGTCAATGCAATACCAATCTATTGGAAAACCACTGCGCCACAAACCCTCTACGGAACCGCCTCAGACAGCGGACCAAGTGGACTAAAAAATGTGACACTCCGCTATCGATACAGAGCAACCAACGCCTCAAGCTGGGGTGGATGGGTCAATTCAGGGCTCGTTGATACCGACCCTTGGGTTTCCATCACCTGGAGTTTTCCCTTTACCAACGGCAGCGGACATTACGAGTTTTATAGCCTTGCCAATGATAATGCGACAAACACAGAAACCGCACCAGGCTCTGCAGATGCCTCCTGTGCCTATGATTACCAAGCACCCTCCACCTCCCTCGCGGATGGATATATCAGTGATACGACCATCTCAACGTTCGAATGGAATAGTGCCGAGGGAAGACATCCTGCGGTCATCCGTCTTGGCACCTCAGAGTACTATCTGATTGCTGCAGAAGGAGACCTTGGAGGTGGTGGTGCAACCTATGATGGATGGTTGTATACCATACGTGTCTGGAGCGAGAATGGCACGATTAAAAAAAGTCTCATTGACAGCTGGGAATACGATGTCAGCGATGGTTTCTACCCAAGTATCTGTTTGGTGAACAGCACCTCAGGTATCTATGCCATCACCTATGAGGATGCAGGAAGTGTTGCCAGAAAGATTATCACAACCCGTGCCTGGAGCACCAATGGGACATTACAGAAAACAATCCTAGACACCCTTTCCCTTTATCGAAGTACCATCACAAGTTATTCTTCCCTTGTGAATCTACAAGCAGCCCTTTATGCGATTGCCTATGTCAACAACAGCGACGGAGACGGTCGACTCGCAACCTGCTCCATTTCCAGCAATGGCGATATTAGTAATACCGTCAACGATACCCTTGAGTTTAACAGCAGCGATGCGCTCAACCCTCAACTCTGCCGTGTTGATGAAGACACTCTTGCTATAGTCTATGATGGTGGGACTGCAGGTGGAAATGACGGATATCTGGTTACATACAATATCTCTTCGACAGGGGATATCCAAAACACCTGGACAGACCAGTGGGAGTTTGATACCACACGGGGAACAACACCAAACATCCTGAAGGTATGGGATGATTCAGAAACAAATGAAACCAACAGATTCGCCATTGGATATGAAGACACAAATAATGATTTGTACATAAAAACCTGTTCCATTACCGATACTGGGATGATTACAAAAAGCTGGACAGATACCCAGGCTATCGATATCACCAATGGCGACTTCTGCAGTTTCGCACTGGTCGGGTTAAACAGCACAGCAAAAAATAAAAAAATCCTCATAGGTTTCAGCGGCGAAGGAAGCGATGGATACATCAGCAGTGCAGATATCACCTGGAACGGACTGATTAACTCTGAGATCGACACCTTCGAGTTTGATGCAACGGACTGCATCAGCCTCCCAAGGATAATAGCAACCGATGCTGCCTTTGGCTGGATGATCATCTATGAAGGCACTGGAAACGATGGATGGAGTTGCACAATCATCCTGACGACCAATGAAGTCCCGTATTGGAAAACAACAACACCGTGTATCATTGTTGCCACCGGGTCAGACAGTGGACCCAGTGGGATGAAGAACGTCTCCTTATGGTATCGATACCGAGCCACCAACACCTCGTCCTGGGGCGGGTGGGCCCAATGGAATGACACTACCAACCCAGACACGACTCCTTGGGTGGGTATGTCCTGGGATTTCACCTGTCCAAATGGTTCTGGTCGCTACGAGTTCTATACAATCGCGCGAGATAATGTCACAAACACAGAGTCAGCGCCTGTCAACGCTGATATCTCCTTAGGGGTCGATTCCGAAGCACCAGTCACCTCAGTAAATACAATTGAGCAGTATTGGACGTCTCTTTCTTCCCTGACCTTTCATGCGAACGCAACTGATGCAGGAAGCGGTGTAAAAAACGTCACATTATACTCCCGGTATAGCACAGATAACATCACCTGGGGTGGTTGGACGTCCGCTGGTTTCGATACCACAGCACCTTGGTCCTGGCCAATCACCCTGTCGAACGGAACCGGATATTATGAATTCTATAGTATTGCGTATGATAATCTAACGTTTGTTGAGGCGACTCCCGGCACCGCAGATACCCGATGCGGGTACGAGACTACTGATCCAAGCTCGTCAGTGAATGCCATCACCCCCTACTGGAAAAAAGCAGAAACGACGCTTACCGCGGTGGCATCAGATGATTCCAGTGGAGTACAGAATGTCACCCTTCTGTATCGGTTCAGCAACGACAATGCTTCCTGGGGCACCTGGATTACTGCTGGTGTTGATACCCTTTCACCGTGGTCCTGGGATTTCCTCTTCTCAAATGGAACTGGGTATTATCAATTCCTCAGCAGAGCCCAAGATTATGCGGGAAACACAGAATCGCTCCTTGGGAGTGCGGATTCCATCGCAGGATATGAGAACCAAGCACCCTCCTCCCAAGTGGACATCATCTCTGGATATTGGCAGGATACCTCACCACTTCTCCTCACCGCAACAACGAGTGATACCGGTCCAAGCGGAGTAAAGAATGTCACCCTCGTCTACCAATACCGAATTACGAATTCCTCCAACTGGGGAAACAATATCAGTTATGGAATCGACATAACCCCCTGGAGCCTCTGCAGCTGGTCGTTCACTTTCCCTGAAGGTGCAGGTCATTATCGTTTCTACAGTACTGCAACAGACAATGCCACCAACACTGAAACCGCACCAGGTGGACTTGATGATGCGACCTGCGGATACAACACAGGAGCCCCTGTATCAAAAGTCAACCTTGTGACTCCGTACTGGTCTTCTCAGACACCGACGATACTATCAGCGACAGCAGAGGATTTCGGACCAAGCGGTCTGAAGAATGTAACCTTATACTATTCCTATAGCCCTGATAATAGTACCTGGGACGGCCCCTGGCTATATGCTGTGGATTCCGATCCCTGGACCACCTGTAGCTGGAGCTTTACCTACCCGAACGAGACAGGTTACTACCAATTCTATTCATGTGCCGCCGATAACAGCAGCCATATCGAGGAACCACCCCTTCTCAATGATTCAATGTGTGGATATGATACCCAATCTCCGATAGGTACCATCACCTACAACCGGACCCAAGCATGGTTCAAAGCATCTGATCGGTTGCAGATTCTCGTAGCCTTTTCCGAGATGCATTCAGGCATGAATGAATCCAGTGTCCGTCTTACCATAACAACGATGGGTGATGAAAGCGTAGAAAATACTTCAATGGTCATGATGAATAATACCCATTGGTTCTACAATTGGGTGATCCCATCCGGTTCCGACGAAGAGGGTATCATCACCGTAAAAATATATGCTGCTGATGCCGTATCAAACCCTCTTGATCCCTCCCCGACCATTGAAACATCAAAGCATATTGACAACACACCCCCAACCATCTTCAATCTTTCCCTACGTTCCTTGACATCAAATGCAGCCCGGCTTTCATGGCAAACGGATGATAACACAACGGGTCATATCGAATTCGGACCAACCCCCTCCTTTGGATCCTGGCTCCATAGCACAGAACTAACCAGGATACATGAGTATACCCTCTCAGGTTTACCCCCAGCAACTACCTATTATTACCGAGTCATTACATATGATATCGCGGGAAATCAAAATGCTTCTTCAGTAGAAACATTTACCACGCTTCAACAGACAGCAAAAAAAACACAAACAAACACATTGAATCCCAACACTCCTCCCACGGTTCCAACACTAGAGGGTCCTGTAGTCGGTCGTGTTTCCCATCTTTATTCGTTCAAAGCTTGCTCAACTGATCCCAACAACGACTCCCTCTTATATACCTTCGACTGGGGTGATGGTACCATCCAATCAACCTCAAGACTACCAAGTGGTCAATGGTGTACTCTGAACCATACTTGGATGAAAGCAGGGCGATATATCATCCAGGTGACGGTGAGTGATTCAACCATCAGCGTTTCCTCAAGATTCATCATTTGGATCGATGCTATCGCGGTCACTGATATAGGGTACTTGCTCGATGAAGATAGCGATGGGGTCTATGATACATTCTATAACCAACAAACTAAGAATATCTCTGCGGCAGCAAAAAAACAAGGAGTCTACCTTATCGATGTGAATGGAGATACTTATTGGGACTATGAATACAATATCACCAATGGAATATTATTGTCGATTCTACCACAAACATCAAGCATCCACGCTGCTACAGTTCCATTGATGCTGCTATCGATAGCGATCATCATTGTCTCTGTGTTATTATTCGTTATAGTATACATCAAACGTTTTTATAAAAAACAATGATTCTATCGTTTGTTTCTTTATCATCGATTCAGAGATACTTTGCATAATTTTTTCAAGAAGAGCGATCACTGGATAGGACTCTGGGTTCTGCGTTAATCCTGCTATATTTTCTTTAATATTCTGCTTCGTCACCATATAATTTTCTTCCCAGAGGTCTTGAATCCCCCCTTTTGAGAGATTTGGAAGAGATAACCAGAGTTGCTGCATAAGGTATGCTTGTTCCTGCATCCCACTATCTGCTTCAGTCAGGAAAGAGGTGATGTTGAGTTCAGCATGGATCATCAAATGAGCCAGTACCTCGTTTATCTCATTTTCAACATAAAATACGTTTTCAACACTTTGACATAGACCTGTGATATTATCATGTCCAAACTTCTGAAGCAATGCAAGGGAGAGTGCTGCTGCATCCCCGGTCTCATAGGGGTTATAAAAATCAGTATCGCAGATGTGCACAGGAATGAAAATCGATGAACATGCATGGTTTGCAGCAAACCATCCACTACTTAGAAGGGTGGCGTGTTCTGTTGGTATTTTAAAGACCATTGCCGCTTCATAGGTGTTTTGGTCCTCGCACATAGGACGGAGATTCTCAAGATCCATCGTATGCAGTCGTGACCAACGGATCATGTCCAGAATGGTGATATTGCCGATTTGTGGTTGAATTTGGTTTTGCATTGTCTGTTCCCAGGCATAATCGACCGTGCATACGGATATCCTCGCGGTATTTTCATTGAGTTCTCGGACGGTGACACTGTATGGTCCGACCGTGGCACGTTCTCCACGAGAGAGGGTCACTTCTTTTGTCTGATTTGCATTTTTAAAAACAAAAACAGGAAACACTTGAGCAGTGATTGATGAAGATGTGACCGAGAGTATTTTGACTCCACACACCGATCCGAGATGAACGATACTACCTTTCCGCACCATGGTTTCTTTCTGTGCATCATATGACCGAGCGATGGGAAGGGATCGTATCAGCTGGGTCTGCCAGAGGGCTTTTGGGTAATTCGACATGACCGTGACATCGGAGACCTCTGTTGTTGTGGAATGGATTGCGTCAGCCTCGATGACAAAGGACTTCTGCGGTCCTATGAGGAAAAGGTTTTCGGACACACCAGTTGCGTGTAGTTGATCGACTGCTTCTGTTGTCAATAATCTGACTGCTTCATCCTCATTGTCTGCGCTTTGGCAGGCGTATCGAATCCAATCAAAATCGTCCCATGCGTTCTTCGTCGGGTTCCTCCATTTCGAGAGGGTGTCGGCGTCACCAAATGCGAGGCCAGCATCGGTAAGGACCATCCCTGCTTTGACGATATTAGGCAGTGTGTCTTCTTTGGTTGCGACCCC
>JALOTN010000094.1 GCA_025457885.1 Thermoplasmatota archaeon
GGAATCATGCTGTATTCACTACAGAACAAGATATATTTCTTGGGATCTGCTCTTGCTCTCTGCAAACTCTAGCTTCATTATTTTGACAAAATTATTTATCAACCACAAAATCATAAGGGAACATGATGCAACCGACAGATCATCCAGGGGTCTATAAGAAAAACGACCGATTCTTCACTATCAATCCGGAGAACTGCAAAGGAATCAAGGTGTACAATGAACAACTTATCACGCAGGATGATACGGAGTACCGGTCCTGGAACCCGTATCGCAGTAAACTTGCTGCCGCCCTGTTAAAAGGAATCACCTTTGATGTGCCATCTGATGCAGTCATCCTGTATCTGGGTGCTGCGACAGGGACAACGGTTAGTCATCTTTCTGATATCATCACGAAAGGGACCTTGTACGCGGTGGAATCCTCACCAGTCGCAATCACCAGTCTGCTGAGGGTTGCTGAAAAACGCAGGAACATCATCCCGATCCTTTCTGATGCGAACCATCCTGAGCGGTACCAGCAGATGGTGCCCCAGGTCGATCTCCTCTACATGGATATCTCTCAGCGGAACCAGGCAGATATCTTCACTCGTAACATCCAGAGGTACCTAAAGCAACAGGGGACGGGGTTGATCATGGTCAAAGCACGAAGTATTGATGTCGCCCTGAAACCAAAACAGGCGTATGAACAGGTCTGTAGTTTTTTACAGAAACAAAAATTGAGGATCCATAAAACAGTGGAACTGGGACCGTTTGAAAAAGATCATGCAGCCATCATCGTCACCAGATAAAAAATACCGGCTTGCTTAGATGTTGATGAAGATTTCCTTAAGCATCTTGTTGATGGTAAAGTATGGTGCATCCAGCAGGAATACCTTGAACTGATTATCGGGTAGCAGGGGTGAGTTGCAGATCTTCTGGGCTTTGTTGACATGCTTGGAGATTTCCTCAAGATAGAGTTTCTTTATCTCGGGGGATTTCTTCTCGATCTTCTTGCGAATCGACCGGTGTTTGAGATTACCGTTCTTCGCGGTGCGTTTCTCAAGTCGTGTCAGGAGAGGGATGACGACACTGTCGATCATCTCACCTTTCTCAAGGTCCACGAGGTCATCGGCGAGCTGGTAGGCAAACCCGACTTCACGGCCGTATTCCGCTAGGAGGACTGCAAGATCCTCTGAGGCTTCCGCCCAGTACGCTGCTGCTTTGCAGGCTGCGGAAAACAAGGTCGCGGTCTTCAGGTCGATGATTCTACTGTAGACTTGGAAGAATTTTGAGTCCGCAGTGATGTTGACGTCCTCAAGGTCTTTGCTGTTGAAATTGATCTCTGAAAGCTGCCCGTCAAGGGTCCCACCCCAGGCGTCCACGTAGAGTTTCGCGATGCGTTCCCCGTGGGATAAAGCAAGGTTGAATCCCATCACCAGCATCTTATGGCCGATGAGGATGGCGTTATCAACCCCTGTTTTAATATAAAAAGCAGGTTCTCCTCTTCTGGTAAGATCCCCGTCAATGATGTCATCATGGACTAAGGATGCAGCATGAGCAAGTTCAATGGCAACAGCACCTTCTAAGAATTGTTGGTAGAGTCGTGACTCTTCTGTTCCCCCGGTGCAGACTTTAAAGGACAATGCACCTAGTAAGGGACGTAAGCGTTTGCCTTCTCTAAGAATTGTTAAAATATTTTGATCTGTGATAATTTCATTGATTTTCTTTTCAATGTCTTCATGTGTGTGTTTGAGAAACACTTCGAGAGCAAGTGATTGGTCTGTCATTGTTTCTACCATTGGGGTAAAACTTAACTGATATCAACTCCTACATAATATACTCTTGTATTAGGAGTATGAAGAGGATAGATCCCCTTTCTTATAAGTGTTTTTGAACGATTTTGCTACAATATAGACCTCTGAACTGCTTTTTCTTGAGGCTTCAGGGGAAAATGTCTTCACAACCATGAAGTGTTGTTTGATCTTTTCAAGGAATGCCTTGGTGTCCTCCCCTTCGAAGATTTTACAGATGAAATGACCTCCTGGGCGTAACAGGTGGGTTGCAACATGGAGGGCGTTGTCGCAGAGCCAAGCGCTGCGCGCTTGATCCACGGAATAATTCCCGGAGATGTCCGGGGACATGTCGGAGAGGACTACATCAGGGTTCTTCCCTGCTATTAATTCTTTGAGTTCATCAAGTGTCGTTGGTTTGGTGACATCCCCTTGGAGGAAGATGATTCCGTCAAAGGGTTTGATAGAAGAAAGGTCGATCCCAATCACGATCCCTTGTTCTCCGACGAGTTCTTTTGCGACTTGGCTCCAACCACCGGGGGCTGCTCCGAGGTCAACAACGATACCGTTTTTTGGGATGAGGTGGAATCGTTTCTGGATCTGTTGGAGTTTAAAAGCAGAGCGGGCGCGGTAACCCACTCGTTTTGCTTCTTGGTAAAAGTGTTCCTTCTTTTTTTCGGTGTACCAGCGGGTCATATGTCTGATTAGAGGATGATGTCGATGTCGAGTCGTTCCGCGAGTTCCTTGTAGCGGTTTCTGATGGTGACTTCGGTGACCCCTGCGACGTCAGCGACTTCCCGTTGGGTGCGTCGTTCCCCGCAGAGGATAGAAGAGATATAGATGGATGCGGCAGCGACCCCAGTTGGTCCTCGTCCGCTGGTGAGTTCCTTATCAGCGGCGTCCTTGAGGATTTCTATGGCTTTTGCTTGGACGTCTCCGCTGAGTTTGAGTTCACTGCAGAATCGAGAGATGTAGTCTTGGGGTGAGGTGGGCATGAGTTTTAATCCGAGTTCTCGGGCGATGAACCGGTAGGTTCTTCCGATTTCTTTTCGGGATACTCGGGAGGAGGCGGCGATTTCATCAAGGGTTCGGGGGACGTTACATTGTCGGCAGGCGGCGTACAAGGCGGATGCGGAGACTCCTTCGATGCTGCGTCCTCTGATGAGGTTTTTGAGGACTGCTTTTCGATAGACCATGGCTGCGGTTTCTCGGACGGTCCGTGGGAGTCCCATTCCTGATGCCATCCGGTCAAGCTCTGATAAAGCAAATGCAAGGTTTCGTTCGGTGGCATCGCTGATCCGGATGCGTCGTTGCCATTTTCGTAATCGATAGAGCTGGGCTCGGTTCCGGGTGGGGATGGATTTTCCGTAAGAGTCCCGGTTTTTCCAGCCGATCATGGTGCTCAGACCCTTGTCATGGATGGTATAGGTCATGGGTGCTCCGACACGTGCTCGTTTTTCTCGTTGGTCACTGTCGAATGCTCTCCATTCTGGTCCATGGTCGATGAAGTCTTGGTCGATAACAAGTCCGCAATCTGCGCAGACGAGTTCTGCGCGTGCGTAATCTTTGCTAAGATGAGTACTGTTACATTCAGGGCATTGAATGATTATATACTTTTCCCTAGATATTTTTTGGTAAAATATCATCAGATTTTGAGAAAACATCAGATAAGACCCTTGATTTTCGTTGACATAACCTTCTTATAATTATTTACAGCCGAAATTATTTAAGCATTGTCACAGGACACTTCGTCAGAGAAATTTTTTTAGTTTTGTTCTCTCAGGATTGAGAATGTATTGTTTTCTGACAAACATCAATGTTTGCACAATGATGATTTTTTGGATAATT
>JALOTN010000095.1 GCA_025457885.1 Thermoplasmatota archaeon
CATCTCGCGTTAGCGACCGCAGGGCTTGTCGGTGACCTCCAAGTCTTATCCCGATACCTGAGTGCCGAAACCAAATTATATTGCCTGAAACGAGACGTTGAAATGTCTGTGCAAAGCGCAGCGACACTCATGTCTAACATCCTGAACTCCCGGAAGTTCTATCCGTATTATGTCCAATTGATCCTCGCTGGATGGGACTCCGCAGGAGGACACGTCTATTCACTAGACGCAGCTGGTGGTTCTATTCCTGATAAATACACCGCTGGTGGCTCAGGGTCCCCGTACGCGTTTGGTGTGTTAGAGGACTCCTACCATGATGACATCACTGTCAATGAAGGCATTGACCTTGCGATACGGGCAATTAACGCTGCGATGGGGCGAGACTCCGCGTCAGGAAACGGAGCTGATGTCGCGGTTATCACCGAGAAAGAATTCAAGATGATCTCGGAAGAGGAAATAAAGAAACGACTGCAGAAGATGGGGAAGTAAGAATCCGTATTCTCAAAGGATAATAAGTTGATCGGAAATATTTGAGGGTTCGTTTTACGAGCATTAAAAGGAAAAAAGGTTAGAGTATGACCGTTGATGATGTTTTAACAGAAATACGAGGCAAAATACGAGGCTCTATCCCAGCTAGTGTGGATATCTCCGAAGTGGAATTCGAAGGAGCACTGCTGGTGATTTACACAAAGACACCAGATAAGTTTGCGAACAACAAAGACCTGGTAAAGAACATGGCAAAAAGCCTGCAGAAACGAATCGTGGTCCGTCCGGATCCTTCGGTCCTTACAGATATTGATATTGCTGAGAAAAAAATTCGGCAGATTATCCCAAAAGAAGCCGAGATAACAAATATCTATTTTCAACCCGATGTCGGCGAAGTCACCATTGAAGCATTAAAACCTGGTGCTGCAATCGGCCGAGAAGGCCAACTCTTAAATGAGATACGCAAAAAGATTAATTGGGCACCCAGCATCGTACGAGCACCACCAATCCAATCAAAAACCGTACAGGAAATACGTGGGTACCTTCGTTCCATGAGCGATGAACGAAAAGATATTCTTAGGAAAATAGGTCGGAAGATCCATCGTGGTTCTTCAACGGGAGAAAAATTCATCCGTATGATCAGCCTTGGTGGGTTCCGCGAGGTAGGTCGATCCTGTTCAATGTTACACACACAGGATAGCAAAGTATTGATTGATTGTGGTATTGATGTTTCATCGGAGAACAACGGCTCACCTTACATCCATATGCCTGAGGTACTCCCCTTGGAGAAAATTGATGCTGTGGTCATCACCCATGCGCATCTTGACCATTGCGGTCTGGTCCCCATCCTCTATAAATACGGATATGAAGGACCCATTTACTGTACTCCACCGACCCGGGATCTCATGACGTTGCTGCAGATGGATTACATCAAGGTGGCAGCCGCTGATGCTAAAAAGGTTCCCTACTCCTCAGAAAACATCCGCAATGTGATTAAACATTGCATCGTCATGGGCTACGGGGATACCACGGATATCACCCCTGATATCAGACTGACGTTCCACAACGCTGGCCATATCCTTGGCTCCTCAATTTGCCATTTCCATATCGGTGACGGATTGTACAACATTGCATTCTCCGGTGACATCAAGTTTGAGCGCACCTGGTTGTTCAACCCTGCCATTAATCATTTCCCTCGCGCAGAAGCCCTCGTCATCGAATCAACCTACGGCGGACATGATGACTTCCAACCAAGCCGGAAAGAAGCCACCGATCGATTAAAAGATATTATCCGTACCGCGGTGAAGAAAAAAGGAAAAGTCCTTGTCCCGGTGTTCGCAGTCGGACGAAGCCAAGAGGTCATGATCGTCCTGGAAAGCCTGGTAAAATCAAAGGAAATCCCTGAGCTACCCGTATATCTTGATGGGATGATCTGGGAAGCGACCGCTATCCACACCGCGTACCCAGAGTATTTAAACAACAAACTACGGACCCAAATATTCCAACAAGGAGACAACCCCTTACTCTCAGAAATCTTCAAACGAGTCGACAGTGGAGAGATGCGAGAAAAAATCCTGGCTGAGAAAGACCCCTGTGTCGTGCTTGCCACCAGTGGGATGATGAACGGAGGCCCCGTGATGGAGTACTTCAAACACTGGTGTGGAGAAGCAAAGAACACTCTCGTCTTCGTCGGGTACCAAGCAGAAGGCACCATTGGGCGGCGTATCCAACGCGGCGCAAAAGAAATCCCGATGAATGTCGCCGGCAACATCGTCAGCCTCCCTGTTGAGATGAATGTGGAGACCTGTGATGGGTTCTCCGGTCACAGTGACCGCCGTCAGCTCGTCGGATTCATCAACAACATGTCCCCACGACCAGAACGCGTCGTGTTTGGCCATGGTGAAGAATCCAAATGCGTGGACCTTTCCTCAACTATCCATAAACGACTCAACATGAACACCGCAGCCCCCTTCAACCTGGAAAGCATCCGATTCGTCTAAAAAAAAAACAACAGAAAAAATCATTCGAAGACTTACAGGAGCGTTGCTTCTTTTCTGCCTATGAGAAAGACTCCTAGGTAGGTAGGAACCTCCTGAACACCTTGCTTTAGATGATACTGCTCATCCTTCATCTTCAGGCTCAGTTCTCGTTGCAAGAGGATTTTCACAGGGTCGTCTGGTAACACCACCGCGTCGCGAAGCGGATCGAAGTCCTTTAGCTCATCTACCTCGATTTTCACGACCTTTAACCCGGTTTTCCCATGAAGCGAGGACGGTAGTCTAATTAACCGTTTCACATCACAGGTGACCGGCTCATCAGTCTCCCCTGCGCTCAAAGACACAGCAGTCTTCCGCAGCGCACTATTTAAAAAAAACTTCCGGATGGTCTTAGACTGATCAAGCAACCCATCCTTGATCCGTCTCACCCGCTCCTCCGAAAGCTCCTGGACGAGTCGTTCTGCATCCTGTGGTTTCACACCATACTCCTGCAATTTCTTCTCCGGGTCCTCACTTTTCTTAATCTCGTTAACCAAATCAATGATTCCTCGGCTGATCCTCCCTTTCCACCCATCCTGATCAGGTGTTGGCATCTTCAAGCTCTTTCCACCAGCAAACGAATGCCCCCCAAAGCTTTTCCTATTGGTCACCTGCTCATGGAAGATTAAGGCATCCTGCAGATCACGCCCGGTGATATAATCAACAATCTCCCGTCGTTCATTGCTGTCCAAATCCAGCACCGCGGGGTCTTTTACATGACAATGATACCCCCGACCACCACTGAAATACAACTCCAGATGTTTTTCCTGAAACCCAAAATCCCCCAGCAAAAACTCATGAATCAGCTTGATGAACTCCTTTTTCACCTCA
>JALOTN010000096.1 GCA_025457885.1 Thermoplasmatota archaeon
TACAATGTTCATTTTAATTCTTTTGCAATAAAATTTTTATAATACCACGCGGACATGTTTTTTTGATTTGTATACGTGGTCTTCGAACAAAAAAAAGGTGTATTTTCTCCTTTAGAATCACTGTTTATTTAAGTTTTTTTATTATGAGTTTTGCTACTTTTTCTCCTGAGAGCAGCATGCCTCCGAAAATCGGTCCCATCCGTGGGGCACCATACACAGCGTTGGCACCCATCCCTGCAATAAAAAGACCAGGGTACACTTCTTTTGTGTTCTCCACGACGGTTTTTTCTCCGATCTCCGCGCACATGGATCGTTCTTTCTCAAGATCCCCACTGGGGGTGTTGAGGGCACCGACCTTGCGTCGAACAATATGACAGACCTCTGCTGCATGACCCGTGGCATCAATACAGTACCGAGCACGAATCGACAAGGGGTCCACGTGAAGTCCAGCAATCTCCACAGCACTCCAGTTGATGACAAAACCATTGACCTTTTTATTATCAAGGAGGACATCTTCGACGGAGATGGTGTTAAAGATCCGTACCCCCGCATCGATAGCCGCGGAACAGAGTTTCGTGGTGACTTCTATGGAATCAGCACTATAGTATCCCTTCCCTTCGTCCTTCAGGCGAACTCCGACTTCCTCAAGGATGTGTTTTGATTCTTTCTGGACCACGATAACAGGGAAGGTCATTCCTCCGCCCCACATGCCTCCACCAACAGAGAGTTTCCGCTCGAAAAGGATTGTTTTTTTTCCTGCGTTTGCAAGGTATCGTGCAGCGGTAAGACCCGCAGGGCCTGCTCCAGCGATAGCGACATCGACATCAAAACTTTGACTGAATTCTTTTGAGAAACGTTCAAAAATTATGCGTGTGACCGTGACATCATCGATACTGATACCAAACACCTCGGTATCGACCCATATTTTACGATGATTCTTAAACATACCGCTAACGCTTTATAGTCCTAGGGGTTTTTTCCGGGTTGTGCTTCTCGTCCGACAGGTTCAACCAAATGATATTTTCCCAGTGATTGCGGTTGCGTTTGAGACATTGCCTGAGCGGTATAATCCTTCTATTTTCAATCAATTCTATGAGTCGTGTCCAGAGGGATTCCTCGTAGCGTTGGATAATGATTCAATCGTTGGATTTTTGATTGGGATACGGACATCACCGGGTATTGCCCGGATTCTGATGGTGGGGGTCCAGGACGCGTATCGGAAAAAAGGGATCGGCTCTGCGTTGCTTGCGCAGTTTATCAAAGAAATGAAGACGCAGCAGGTCACCAGAGTCGATCTGGAGGTTCGTACATCTAATACGGTAGCTTTGCAGTTCTATCAGAAAAGAGGGTTCCTACTGAATGCTACCTTACCTGGTTTTTATCAAAATGGGGAGAATGCGTATAGTATGCGTAAGGAACTATGACCGGTGGGTTACTTTTTCTTTCTCGGTCATGAAGCGAATCGCCATTTGGTCAAGTCTATTTGCGATCTTCTCCAGGCCAGGGTCACCATTGTTGTCAGAGAGGATCTCTGCGATGTCTTTGCTTAGGGTGAACACCGCGAGTTTATGTTCTCGTTTTGATTTGTGGATTTGATATGGGGTGATCTCGAGTTTCTCATAAGAAGCGTGGTCACATCCATTGTGTTCACAGATCTGTTCGAGTTGACTTCGGATCTGATATAAAAACGTGTGGAGTTGAATGAGTTCATCTTTCTGCATTGTCTTTGCCCTTTCCCGTGCCAAGAATACTATAAAGACTTTTATATTTTTTCACGACACGCTCGCTTGTACATGCTTCGCACTCACATGATTGTAAAGTGCTGCTGAATGAGATAAAATTATTGAAAATCGTTTTTTGTCAACACTTTGACTGCTTTAGGCATTTTGACGACATTGCCGAGTTTTATCCCAACAATCTCTTTTACGTTCTTGTTGTTCGCGATATCAAGCAGTCGCTGCGTCACAATACCATCAAAGACGATGGCGGAGACATTATCACCTTTCTTGATTTCATCGGTCAGCTCACGGACCGGTATCGTCCGAATCTCTTTACCGTTTTCATCAAGCAACACCGCCTTTAACGACCCAGAAATCTCATTCAGAATCGTTTCATAGTTCTTCTGTTTCTCCGTGGTGATTACAGGTTCTTCAACGACCTCAGGAGTGGTATCCTCCTCTTTACGAGCCTGTTGCTGCTGTTGATCTTTCTTCTTTGAGAAAAACTCCTTTTTCATCCGCTGAGGCTGTTTCTCCCCGTTATCCTGCCGTTTATCCTCACCATTCTTCCCCTCGATCTTGATATTGTACATATCCATGTACTGCTCCCGGGGAATCTTGTTCTTCAAGGACTTCATAATCAGTTTCTGAGGAATCTCCTCGACTTCTCGCGTCTGTGGTGCGCGTGCGATGAAATCGACATCAGCGACCTGCAGCAGTTCTCGTAAGATAAGCTCCCCACCACGGTCACCATCGACAAACACGGTGGTGATCTTCTCTTTCGAAAGATCAATAACAGTTCGCGGAACATTTGTTCCACCAACCGCAATCACATTCTTAATCCCATATTTCAACAAATTTAACACATCACGTCTGCCTTCCACAATCACAATCGCATCGCTATCGTTGATGTTTGGGCCTGCGGGACAGTGATCATGACCGTAGCTGGTGATCTCCTCCACCTGAACCGCTTGGCGGACGTTCTCCGCGATACTTTCACTATCGGTTTTGCTTTTCTCCATGACCTCATTAAGAAGGATCTTCGCCCGTTCAATGACCTGTTTCCGACGGGAGACACGCACATCCTCGACTTCCTCGACATGGATGGTTGCCTTGCAAGGCCCGACACGATCTATGCTTTCAAACGCAGCGGCAAGAATGACTGTTTCCACCTTGTCTAAGGAAGTAGGAAGCGTAAGAACGCCATCGCTTTTCCCATTCTTCGAATCAAGTTCCACCTCGATACGCCCCACTCGGGCGGACCGCTGTAGTTCTCGAAGATCAAGTTCATCACCAAGGAGCCCTTCGGTCTGACCAAAGATTGCTCCGACGACATCGGATTTCTCGATGATTCCATCTGCTTTAATTTTAGCCTTAATCAAGTATTTTGTTGTTGACGGGTCTATGACCATGTATCTTCACCTCTAATCGTCATCAACTCTTTGAAAAATAGTATCAGGGTTCTGCGCGGAGTGGCAGAGGTTTTCTTTCTCTCAATCTACCTAACTATTGTTTTCATATCGTTCGAGAGTAAGTAAATCGGTAATCTTAAGGGTATGAAATACCATTTTTCATTAAGTTGACACTTATTACTAGTGTATAGAACTTGCGATATATTTAAATGTTGTGTTATATGCTGAAAGAAAGCTATATTTCCCACTGGAAGAATCTCCCCGCAGACGCCATCAAGATACGAGTCGCCCGACCAAGCATCCTTTCCGCATCCAAGGACCTCCTGACCGCATATAAAAGCGGACGCATCAGCTGGGAAGTCTTCGAAACCAGATTCAGAAAAGAAATTCAAAGCAATCCTAAAGCAATCGCGGAACTCTACCGTCTCAAGGATCTCTCCAAGACAAACGACGTGTACCTCATCTGCTACGAAAAAACCTCTCCCTGCCATCGATTCATCCTCTTAGATATGATACAAAACCTCCCGGAAAAAAACCAAAAGGAAAAATAAGCCTAGTCAAGGATCTTCTTCGGATACGGACCAGGGGACAACCGACCCTTCTTCGACCCATCCCTTCGTATAATATTATTATATCCGTACTTATGTTTCTTCATCGTCGTA
>JALOTN010000060.1 GCA_025457885.1 Thermoplasmatota archaeon
AGGCTGGCATTATTATGGAGACAAGAATGCCCCGATGGTTACAGAAGGAAAACCTGATCGGGGAACCACACATTACTATAAGTTCGCAACAATAACCATATCTGAAAAGAACCAACGGTTCACACTCCTAGCAATACCTGTTGGGCCGTTCGATAACAAACAAGAGATACTCAGAACACTCCTGGATTACGCATTGCAACGGGTGAAGATCCGACGGTTGTATGTTGACCGTGGATTCTTCGACTCAGACTCAATAGAACTGTTCAAATATTATCATCTTAAATTCCTCATGCCATGCACCGCAAACGAACGAATCAAAAAGATACTCGAAGTCGTTCCATCACCGACTATAATCAAGGATTACGAAATGAAGAACGCATTGTTCAACGTCGTAGTCGTCAATGACGAGGAAGGGGTGAAGAGAGCATTCGCAACCAACATCGACTTCAATGAAAACGACGTAGGACTCGCAGAACGACTGTTCAACCTCTACAGTAAACGATGGGGAATCGAGACAAGTTACCGAGTGAAGAAACACTCATTCCGACCAAAGACCACATCAAAGAATTACTTCATACGATTGTTTTACTTTATGTTCTCCGTATTATTATACAACCTCTGGTTGTTAGCAGACATCCTGGTTTGCCTAGCTGTCCTCGGGGTCTTTAATGGAGAGCATATCATTACATCCAAGTATTTCTGTAGTATTCTCGTTTTAGTAGATCCTGGAGGTTGAGACTATGCTATTCCTCCTTGTTTTGTTGTAAAATTATTAGCGGATGCTGAATTTCTTTCATGATTTTTCTTTTGGAATACCCTTAATTTTGTTTAGATGGACAAAAGATTCTTCTTCTAAGACCATATTATAGACTTAGATCAACTCTCATTTTGGCTATCAGTTGGTCCTTGGTAGGAACTTTCGGAACTACTGCCTGAACCACAACGTTTATATAGAAGTGTTCATATGCTGGTTCAACTTTTAAAGAACATTAAAAGGAGGCAAAATTGTATGATGGCTGGAGGACAGCAACCAATTATCATCCTTAAAGAAGGAACAAAGCGAGAAAAAGGAAAAGGCGCACAACTCAACAACATCATGGCTGCACGAGCAATCTCAGATGCAGTTAAATCAACACTTGGTCCAAAAGGAATGGACAAGATGTTGGTCGACTCCATGGGCGATGTCGTCATCACCAACGATGGAGCAACCATCTTAAAAGAAATCGATGTCGAACACCCTGCAGCAAAGATGATTGTCGAAGTCGCTAAATCACAAGATGAAGAATGCGGAGATGGAACAACATCCGCTGTCATTCTCACCGGTGAACTGTTAAAATACGCTGGAGAACTCATCGAACAAAACATTCACCCAACCGTGATCTGCACCGGCTACAAACTCGCATCCCAAAAAGCGATCGCAGAGCTTAACAAAATGGCAATCCCAATAAAAACTGGCGATAAAAAAACCCTGAAAAACATCGCCATGACTTCCATGGCAAGCAAAGGAGCAAGTGCAGAAAAAGAACTCCTTGCCGATGTCGTCGTCGACGCAGTTACTAGTGTCGCAGAACAAATCGGAGACAAAACCATCGTGGACATGGACAACATCCAGATCCAGAAGAAACACGGAGGCTCCATCCAAGACACCCGCATCATTAAAGGGATTATCCTGGACAAGGAACGCGTCCATGAAGGCATGCCAAAGAAACTGAAAAACGCAAAAATCGGTCTGGTCAACGCTGCATTGGAGATTAAAAAAACAGAAGTTGACGCACGCATCCAAATCCAAGACCCAACCCAGTTGCAGGCATTCCTCGATGAAGAAGAAACCATGCTGAAGAAAATGGTCGAGAAAGTCAAACGAAGCGGAGCAAACGTCCTCATCTGCCAGAAAGGAATCGATGACCTCGCACAACACTTCCTGGCAAAAGAAGGCATCTACGCGGTCCGACGCGCAAAGAAAAGCGACATGGACAAACTCGCAAAAGCAACCGGTGCCGTCGTCGTAGCCAACCTTGATGAGCTTTCACCAAAAGACCTTGGATTCGCCGGAAATGTTGAAGAACAAAAGATCGGCGATGACAAAATGACCTTCGTCACCGACTGTAAGAACCCCAAAGCAGTCAGCATCCTTATCCGAGGAAGCACTGAGCATGTAGTCGATGAACTTGACCGAGGCATGCATGACGCTTTATTCGTCGTCAAAGTCGCCCTCGAAGACGGCAAGATGACCCCTGGCGGAGGCGCAGCTGCAACTGAAATCGCCATGGCCTTACGGGAATACGCAACCACGGTCGGTGGACGGGAGCAGATGGCAATTGAAGCATTCGCAAACGCTGTCGAAATCGTCCCAAAGACCCTCGCGGAGAACGCAGGTCTTGACCCCATCAACATGATGATCGAAGTCCGGACCGCCCATAAGAAAGGCAACAAATCCGCTGGTGTGGACGTCTTCAACGGAAAAATCAGCGACATGATAAGAAACAACGTCATCGAACCACTTCGTGTCAGCGTCCAAGAGATACAATCCTCCACAGAGGCAGCAAACATGATTCTGCGGATTGATGACATCATCGCATCCAAGAGTGGCGGCGGAATGCCCCCTGGCGGCCCCGGCGGAATGCCCGGTGGAATGCCCCCTGGCGGGATGGACGATTATTAAACATCCTCCCCCTTTTTCTTTCTTTTTTATTGTTTTTTTGGTACCTATGCCGACAAAAAAAGACCCAAAAAAAACAACACAAGATTCCCATCAAATGAAGATTAAAAAATTAGAAGAAATCATACAGCAGCTTCAAAAGGAGGTTGCTGAGAAGAACGAAAAATATCTCCGGGTTTTAGCAGATTATCAGAATGCCCAGAAACGGATGGAGAAAGAGTCTTCTGTAAGAGAAGAGGACATCAAAAAACGCTTTCTACTCCAGCTGCTTGATTTCCAGGAATTGCTGAAAAAAGCAGCGGAAGACCCAACCCCGGTGGACGGAATCAAGCTATTGATAGCGAACATTGAGAAATTCTTTGAAAAAGAAATGGTCAGGTACATCGAGTGTAAGGGAAAACCCTTTGACCATTCACTTCACCATGCGATTACTATCGTCGAAAAAGATGATTGTATAGATAATGCGGTTATCGATGAGGTCAAGAAAGGATACATGCTAGGGGATAAACTCCTCAGGCCCTCACAGGTAATCGTGGCTAAGAAAAAAACAGAACACCAAGGAGGTGTTGATATATGAGTAAGATCATTGGAATTGATCTTGGAACAACAAATTCAGAAGCAGCCTATGTCGAAGCAGGAAAACCTGTGGTGATTAAAAGCGCAGAGGGTCAGCCCTTTTTCCCCTCGGTGGTAGCATTTACCAAAACCGGGGAGATGCTGGTTGGTGAGGCAGCGAAACGCCAAGCGGTCACCAACACGGAAGGAACCGTTCAACGCATCAAACGGAAAATGGGGACTAATGAGAAAATAAAGATCCGCGGGAAGCAATATTCTCCGCAGCAGATCTCTGCATTCATATTACAAAAGATAAAGAAAGATGCGGAGGATTACCTTGGGGAGAAAGTCACTGAGGCGGTCATCACCGTCCCGGCGTATTTCAATGATGATCAACGTCAAGCAACCAAGGATGCTGGGGCGATTGCCGGGTTTAACGTGAAGCGGATCATCAATGAGCCGACTGCTGCCGCACTTGCGTATGGCTTGGATAAGGAAGGCGATCATAAGATAGCGGTCTATGATTTTGGTGGTGGGACCCTGGATGTTACCCTTATGGAGGTCGGTGGGGGCGTCTTTGAGGTGCTGTCGACCAACGGGGATACCCAGCTGGGCGGCTCAGACATGGATCAAGCATTGGTTGATTATATTGCAAAAGAGTTCCAGAAACAGCACAATATTGATCTGAGGAATGATCCAAAGACCCTGCAACGGGTGTTAGAGGCGGCGGAGACCGCGAAGATAGAGTTGTCCTCCACGCTTCAGACGGATATCAACCTTCCCTATATCACCGTGGTGAACGGAGAGCCAAAGCATCTTGAGCTGAAGCTGACCCGGGCGAAGTTTGAGGAGATCATCGGACCGATCGTTGATCGGAGCAAACAACCCTGTCATCAAGCATTGACGGATGCGAAACTGAAGCCTTCGGATATTAACCATGTGGTGCTCGTCGGTGGAACCACTCGGATCCCGTTGGTTCAAAAAACCGTGGAGGAGATCTTCGGTCAGAAACCAAAGCGGGAGGTTGATCCGATGGAGTGTGTCGCGGTTGGTGCGGCGATCCAGGCGGGTGTCATGTCTGGTGATATCGATAAAGACATCGTCCTGTTGGATGTTACCCCCTTGACGTTAAGTGTGGAGACCTTAGGTGGTGTTGCTACCCCGCTGATTGAGCGGAACACGACGGTTCCTACGAAGAAAAGCAAGGTGTTTTCCACCGCTGCTGATAATCAGACGAGTGTGGAGATTAATATCCTGCAAGGGGAACGACCGATGGCGTCGGACAACAAGAGTCTCGGGCGGTTCCATCTTGATGGTATCCTGCCTGCTCCACGAGGTCTGCCGCAGATAGAGGTGTCCTTCGATATTGACGTCAATGGTATCATGAATGTGTCAGCAAAGGACCTGGGGACCGGAAAAGAGCAGTCGATTCGGATCACTGGTTCGACGAAATTGTCAGATGCTGAGATTGACCGGATGCGTAAAGAAGCAAAGGTTCATGAAGAGGAAGATAAGAAACGCAAGGAGAAAATCGAGATTCGTAACACTGCTGATTCCCTGGTGCATAGCACGGAGAAGACCTTGGTTGAATTAAAGGATAAATTCACTCCTGAGGATAAGGAGCATCTGGAGACTGCTCTTAAGGAGCTTCGGGAGGCGCTCACTGGAGATGACACGGAGCGTATAAAGGAGAAAACTGATGCATTGACACAGGCGTTCCAGAAAGCATCCACCGCGATTTATCAGCAAGCGGCACAGCAATACCAGCAACAACCAGGGCAAGGTCCTGCTCAAGGGGAAACCTGGCAGGGTCAACCATCGGGGGATGATCCCATTAACGCAGATTATAAAGTGAAAGGAGAAAAGAAGAAAAAGAACGATGACGAAGACTCGTAACGTCCTCTTTTTTTTATTCTTCTTTTGAAAGGGCGGTGAGGTCATCAACCGTCCATCTCTTTGTTTTTTCTTTAATCACCATCACCGTGCAGGGGGCTGTCTTGAGTACTTCTTCGGAGACGCTCCCAAGCAAGAATTTATTAAATCCCTTTCGTCCTTTACTTGCCATGACGATGAGGTCATCGTCTTTTACGAATTTCACAATCTCTGATGCAGGCGCCCCCTCCGTCAGTTTCGTAGTGGTAATCACACCCTGGCTCTCCGTGATTTTTTTTATTTCCTCTATTGCGCTGAGTTTCTCCTGGTGAATCTTATCCTCTAAGAGTTTTGATAGCATATATTGACGGGAATCATTCACTGAGATAAGCGAGATTTCAACGTTGAGTAATTTAGCAAAAAACGCGCCTTGTTCAGCGGCGATTTTAGACACATCTGTGGTGTCGATTGGTATCACAATTCGATTGATTGTTTTCATCCTTCACCCTCAACTAGATTCTGAATCTGATGAGACTGATTTAAATGTTTTGAGGAAAAGAGATGCTTGATGAGATGAACAGTTTTTCTTCTTTTTGTTTCAGGAACAATTGTTCATATTCCCTAGTTCGTTTAGAACACTTGAAATAAAAACAGCCTTCGATTTCCTCTGTATTCTGTTAGTCTCTCCATTGTGCCTTCATCCAGGACTCCATGAAACGTTCTGAGAGGTCTGGTCTGGCTTTGGCAATATCGGTAACCGTGATGATACCGACGACTTTCTCTGATAAGATGACGGGGAGTTTCTTGATTTTATAATGTTTCATGATCTCCAATGCTTTTTCAACTGTGTCCAGTGCGTTGATGACTTTGATGTCATGTGACATGATTTCATGGACTAGTGTCGTCTTTGGGTCTCGTTGTTGGCAGATGGTTCGTTCGATCAGGTCTCGTTCTGTGACGATACCGGCGCATGATTCTCCTTTTGTTACGACGAGGCAGCCGACTTTCTTCTCCTTATACACCATACAAGCGTCATAGACGGTTGCTTCCCTATCGATAGTGATGACTTGTTTTGCCATGATTTCTTTTACAAGCATACGGCGTGCACCCAAATTTTTATATTTTTATTCAGGAAGCGTATTTTGTTACTCCGTTATATTCTTATCTCACTATTTTATATTGGATGGCTGTGAAAATAAAACCAAGGAACGATATTCTTCGGGATATTATTCAGGAGGGGAAGAAACATCCGAAGGGATGGAACGCTGCGTTTGGTAAGGATTCTTCTTCCTTTTCGCATGATTGTTATATCTTCCATCCAAACATTGGCATCTACCTGTTGAAAGAATATAACAAGAACCCCTTTGAGGTCAAAGGAATCGGTTCGAAGCTTGCACGACGTATCGATGAGGACATTGAAGAACAGATACGGAAAAAATCTGGGGATTTCGGCATCATCCAGGGTGATATCCGCAAGATTCTATCGAACATCAACCGTGGCATTCCCCCTGAAAAAATCCTTACAAGTGCGATACAGGGTGATGATCTGGGGTTGACCATCCCGGTCCGTGGACGAGCATCCACCTCAGAAACAACGTTTCATACCCTGAAGAACACCTTTTCGCGTCAACAGAAGAAATTGGACACTTGTTTTGAAAAAATGGTCTCCGAGGATGGGCTGTATACCTCCTACGAGTAGAGAACCTAGAGATAATCTTTGATCTGCTCAAGGGCGTTTTTCCGTTTCTCCTGAAGGTCCAGAAGGAAACGTTCCATGAGGTCCGCGGCGCGTTTCTTACAGTTCCCACACATCAGCTGTCCTTTTTTACATGAATCATAGACCGTATGGAGTTCGTTATCATCCTCGATTAAATGGTACAAGAAGAGCTCATAGATCATGCATTCATCGGGTTTTCCCCCGGATTTCTTCTGCTCCTCCAGACTGACTGCCCCTCCGGTCTTCGCGTTCATGATCTTCTTTTTTGCTTCCTGCGGAGAATCCGTCAGAAAGATAGCGCTCTCCGGTTTTGAGGAGGACATCTTATCCCCTGTCAGACCTGTGATGAACCGATGATAGGTAGAGGCTGGCTGGAGGAATCCATATCCCTGGAAGGATGGTTCGATACGAGCGAGTGCCTCATCCAACACAGTGATGTCTTCTTCTGTCGCATGGGGAAGATAAATCGCCTTGTATTCAGTGATTCTCTTCAGGTCGGTGAATCGATGGTCGTAGAGGAGTTTTTCTGCAGCGTCTAATAACTCCTTCACCTGAGTATCGACTTTAACGAACACCCCGATTTTATCATCCTTTGTCACGGTCACATTATATAATCGATGTGCCTGTGCGATGTCGCGACTGAGCCGAATATGCGGGTCCTGATCCACTCCAACTGGGACAAGAGTGGGTCGGATCCCACCAAACTTCTTTAACTGCACGTGTAAAATATCACCAGTCTGTACCAACGGGGAAAAGATATGAGCCATGTTGGTGGACCCCTCAAAACCATAGGTTGCTACCATCTGCGACCAGTTCACTTTTTTCCCTAAAAGAAACGCAAGGTCCTTGACATCCTGGTGTTTTGATTGGAAATACAAATGACATTTAGTGAGATCCATGCCTAGTGCGATGTAATTAAGGATGTATTCTTGAATCGCCAGATCCTTGGTCTGCTCAAGGGTGAATCCTCTGGTGGCGTACGCCTCGATGTCTGCCACGGCAATAAAGATATCTGCTCCAAGGCTTTGATAATACAACACCTCATCAATGACCATCTTATGGCCTAGATGCATCCGACCCGATGGCATCAGCCCTGTCAGGATCGCCCAGGGTTTCTTGTTCTGAATCGCATCATGGATTCTGTCGAATCCTCGATGGCCAAACACAACGCCGCGTCGTAACAACCGATGAGGGTGTGGCAGGTCTCTCCAAAGATCCTCAGAGAACTCCTGGATACCGAATTCATCTCGTAGTCGTGCATAATCCTGATAGGTGGTGGAGCTCCAAGGATCTATCTTCATAGGCTTCAGCTTCTTAATCCGGTATCCTTAGAAAAACTTACCGTTCTCATGGAAAAAAATGAGATGATTCCAGGATTGGTACCTCCATCATGTTATAAGGTTTACGATTAATCAAATACTTTATATCAGTGGCGTCCTATTACGCGATAGAGGGGTACTCCCTTGGGGTTTTTTCTATGAACCAACACTGTTCGCTCTGCGGAACTAATCTTTTACCTGCTGATGAAGAAGGTCTGTGTCATCTCTGTAAGATGTCCATTATCTTTAACGAGGAGACCTTCCCTGAGGTTGATGACTGCGCATCATAAGTGAAACAATTTTTTTTTTCATCATATAGAACAGCAGCATAATTGTTATAAAATAGGACGGTATCGTCCCTGTTTGTATCTATGAATCCTGAGCTACAGAAAATCCTTGCTCGTCAGCGTTACGCGGTCGTTGGGAACCATTCAGGGGTAAAGCTATGTCATTGGATGAAACAAAGCTTGTTGTTTGGCAGACAGTGTTACAAACAAACGTTCTATGGCATCAACTCCCATCAATGTCTGCAGATGACACCTACGGTCACGCATTGCACGCATATGTGTTTGTTCTGCTGGCGGTTCCAGAACTTCACTGAAAATCAACTCCTTGATCCGGATGACCCTGGTTTCATCCTGGATCAGGCGATTGTTGCACAACGAAAGCTGCTCACCGGGTTCAAGGGAGATCCTCGGTGTGATCAGAAGAAATGGAACGAGGCAAATCACCCCAATATGCTTGCCTGTTCGCTTTCTGGGGAGCCGACGCTTTATCCTCATCTGGGGGAGTTCTTTGAAGCGTGTCATCAGAAAGGGATGACGACGTTTCTGGTCACGAATGGCACGATGCCTGAGGCATTGGAACGGATGTCCACCCTACCAACGCAGTTGTTCGTCTCTCTAGTGGCTCCAAATGAAGAGGTCTATAAGAAGATCTGTGCCCCGCTCATCCCGAACGGATGGGAAAAGATACAACAAACCCTGGAGTTACTGCCGTCCCTTTCCACAAAAACAGTGATTCGTCATACCCTGGTCCATGGATGGAACATGGATGATGAGCACATCAAAGAGTACGCGAAGCTTGATGGGAAAGCTCAGCCGACCTTCATTGAGCCAAAAGGGTATGTCTTCGTTGGTTCTTCACGGAACAGGTTGCATTTCTCAAACATGCCTCGTCATGAGCAGATCCGGAGTTTTTCGCAGAGGCTTGCTGAGGAGATTGGATATTCGCAGGTCGCAGAAAAAGAAGATTCCTTGGTTGTTCTCCTCTCAGCAAAGAACCAAAAGAAAAAGAAGGATTAAAAAAAAAGGATGGAATAATATTTTATTATTTGCCCCTTATTTTACGGCGATCGACTTTGACGCCGTTTGGGGATATAACCATGAGGTTGTTTCCGATACCTGCGACGTCACCGCCGATATCATCGGTGATTCGTTTCAGCTCGTTGGTGACTCGTTTCAGGAGGACTTCTTGATCTGAGATTGCTGTGAAATCTAAGATAAGAACGTTTCCCCCGTAAACAAAATCTGTTAAATTCTTTAGATCCTCATATCGCTCAATATCACCAATGGCAACACGCATGCGTGCACCGGCGGTAGTCCCAACCGTTGCGTCCGCGTATTTCTCAAGATCGATATAACCATCAGTTGAAGTTGTTTTTTTCTCACCAAAAATCTTACTTGTAATTCCACTTGTTATTCCCATTCTCTCACACGACTCCTATTTTTTGCCCGTATTCTAAATTGCTATCAGCTTTAAAAGGATTTGGGTTGAAATATATTTTATCGGTTTATTTAAACCATTCCTCCTGTCATTAGAAGCATTAGGATGATTTTAACAGAGAAATAAATCTATTTATTTTTTACGGATGTATAGATTTTTATAGATAGAGGTATATGCGGCCGTACCCAAGTTAGGTGGAGGTAGCCAAGATGAGAAAAATCACCATAGTAATCATTTGTCTCATGTTGATTACTACTTTTTCCTGGATATTTCCGATGAAAATTACTGTTGCAGATCCTCCATATAAACCAAGTAATCCAGATCCTGAAAATAATTCATTTAATGTTTCTATCTTCGCAAATTTGAGTTGGAGCGGGGGTGACCCTGATGAAGATCCTGTCACATATGATGTTTATTTTGGAAATGAAAGTCCTCCCGGATTTAAAAATACCGTGACGATTTCAAAATTCACATTAGGATCACTTCTGTATAATACACGATACTATTGGAAAATCGTAGCGAATGATTCAAATAGTTCTACATCTGGTGATATTTGGACATTCAAGACAGAGGAACAAACCAACCTCCCCCCCAATACACCTGATAATCCTAATCCTGTGGATGATTCATCAGGTATTTCGATAGATGTAGATTTAAGCTGGAGTTGTAGCGATCCAGATAATGATACACTGGTATATGATGTGTATTTTGATGATACTTATCCCCCATCTTTTACAGAGAATGTAATAAATGAATATTATACCCTCGAAATATTAGAATACGGAAAAACTTATTACTGGAAGATTGTCGCAAAAGATAGTAATAATGAGACGTCAGGTCCTATTTGGTCTTTTCAAACGAATAGAATGCCATTTCAACCGGAAAATCCATTTCCATTAAACCAATCAATGAATGTTTCTATAAATGCAGATTTAAGTTGGATCTGTAGTGACCCAGATAATGATTCTCTTACATATGATGTATATTTTGGTGATAGTAATCCACCACCAAATGTAGAAAACGATACATATGATACATCATATAATCTTGGAACACTTAATTATACAACAACATATTATTGGAGGATTATTGCTTGGGATGATCAGGGTGCATCAACTATTGGTCCATTATGGAGTTTCACTACAGGGATAAAGATGAATCATCCTCCAAATATTCCAAATAATCCTTCACCATCAGATGGATATTTAGGTACATCTATTGATGTTGATCTAAGCTGGTCTGGAGGAGATCCCGATGGCGATCCTGTTTTGTATGATGTATATTTTGGGACGCAATATCCTCCTCCAAAATCTGATATTGAAAATCAATCAGGAACAACATTTGACCCTGGTCCATTATCCTATGTCGAAGTATATTACTGGAAAATTGTAGCCTGGGACAATTCTAATGTTTCTAGCACAGGGCCAATTTGGAATTTTACCACAAGATCTGAATTTAATCGTCCACCGAACATCCCAACCTCTGAGTCTCCTCGAAATGGTTCAACAAATGTAAAAGTGAATTCCGATATCAGCTGGGTCGGT
>JALOTN010000097.1 GCA_025457885.1 Thermoplasmatota archaeon
GACGTCCCCACCGGGGAAACCGTCACAGGATCCTTCACTGTAGAAAACACAGGATACCAGTATTCAGAGCTCTCCTGGGAAGTCAGCGAGACACCCGCCTGGGGGCAATGGACCATCACCCCAGACAGCGGCACCGACCTTCGTCCCGATATGGAACCACAAACCATCCAAGTCACCGTGATCGCCCCACAAAAAAGAAACGAAGAATACAGCGGGACCATCAGAATCATCAACACTGACAACCCCGCTGATTACTGCGACATCAACATCACACTGATCACACCTTCCACCAAACCAGCTCCACTTCACCTACCACTTCTCCAATGGCTCTGCGAACGACTCCCTATGATATTTCCCATCCTTCGACACCTCCTAGGATACTAATCCACTCCCACCAACCCTTTTTCTTTTGTTGATAAAAAAAAACATCTGACCAACAGGATATCTTATTAAGGAAGGAATCCTTACAAAACAACAGAATGGAAGCAAAAACATCATGAACGAAGAAGACCTCAAGACCATCGTTCTACGTGATCTTCATGCAAAAGGAGTCAATGTGATAAATCTAAAAAACGGCACCTTTGACTTCCTTGTTGAAGGCAGCAACCCGATGATCCTGGAACTTAAGATGATAACAACCAGTACAAAGAAAGGATACACAGAAACCCAAGCAGAAAACAAGAAAGGATTCACCATCTCAGAAGATCAAATCCATGAACTCCTCAAAACCAGATTCCCTATCTATGTTCTTGCCAACGACGGACACAACTATTACCTATTCGACCCAAAATGGATGAAAACCCAGGCAGAAGACCTAAAAGGACATGACAAAACAATAATCGATGAATCACGATGGAACGACACCGACTGGAATCCTATTTTCCCCGTCACCTACGATGGAGCAATCAACACCATCCTAAAAATACTACACCGCAGGTAAAAAAATAAGAAAACAAAACCTCCGTTCCTGTTAATGATAGATACGTTTTTTTGAAGAAAAATGAGACTTTTTACAAAAGATTATTATACAACATCCTTCATTAATAAACCAGATTTAAAGGAGGAAATATATGAAATCTAAATCTCTTAGACAAATTACACGCTGTTTTGTAGCCATTGCTACTGCACTGCTCTTTGTAGGAACAAGTATAGCAATCGAATCTCAATTAAACGATATTAAAACCACCATACCTGAAACTCTCACAAGAGGAACCTATACCTTTAATCCAACAGATGATTCCTATATCGGAGCTGAAGGGGAAGTGAATGGTCTTTTACCTGAAATGGGTTTGAGAAATGGAGGCTCAGGTGGGTACTGGGCTGCATCTCCAGTCATAAAATTTGATGTCTCATCTCTCCCACAACAAACCTCAACATTAATCGTTTCAGCGAAATTATACATTTATTATTTCAACCAAGCAGACAATGATCCAACGGGTAATCCACTTGTCTTATATCGCTTTTTAGATGATTGGAAGGAAGAAACCATCACGAAAGGCGCCATGCCTGCTTATGAAAATGAACAAAGTGCGATGACCCCTGCACCAGGCTCCATAGGTGTCTGGATCTCATGGAACGTCACTGAAGATATACAATCATTTGTTTCTGGATCTCTCATAAACTATGGATGGATCCTAAAAGATGAACATTATTGGAGTGGCCCCAACATCCCCCTCATGTACCTCTACTCAAAAGAACAAGGAAATAATATACCTTATTTAGAAGTCGTCATCAATGAACCCCCATCGGCACCAGAAATAATCGGTCAAGTAAACGGATCTGAAGGACAATCCTATAACTATAATTTCGTCGCAAGTGACCCTGAAGGCCAACAGATTTACTATTACATCGACTGGGGTGATGGTCAAACCGTTGATTGGATAGGACCGTATCCATCAGGGACACCACAATCGTTTATTCACTCATGGTCTGAGAGAGGAACCTATATCATCCAGGCAAAAGCAAAAGACACCTTCGGTGCAGAAAGCGACTGGGGGACACTATCCGTCACCATGCCCTACTCATCGACTATCCCATTCCAACAATTCTGGGAAAGATTCTTTGAGCAGTTCCCAAATGCGTTTCCCCTCCTACGACACCTTGTGGGATACTAAAAAAAACCTCTAAACATTTTTTTTCCTTTTTTTTTTTATATTCATTCTTTAAGACCAAGTTTCTCCGTCAGATAATTAATAAAAATATGATACAATTCCGCCTTCATCCCACCCTTTATCTGAATATCAACCGCATGATCCTTCTTCCGGTGTATCTTCAAAATTTTTACGATAACCACACTTTTCATTCCTTCCTTAACAATCGCGGTCACCTCAACAGATTTTCTTACAGCAGCAGCATGAGTCAATGCACTGAAATCATCGATGGTTTTCCGTAAATCAGGATGATGATCAGAATGATGATACACGGTTTTTGTATCAAAAACAATTTTTAGGATATTTTTAAACTTGGCTTTCGCCAACCCTCGTAGTATCAGTTCCGTCGTTGGAAGAAGATCAAAACCTTCTTCAACAAACCCATTACCCGTCATCATCGTAATCACCCTTGAAAAAACATTCGAAGAAGGAATCGTTTTTTGTTTCACATTCAAATCAAAACGAACATGAAGATTACGAAGGATTTTATCACCGGACGATGCGTGTTTCTTCCCTTTTGTTTTCTTTGAGGGATGTGTCGCATCGATCCAATCCATGACCTCCGAAGGACTCTGCACCCACGGAGGTTGTTTAAAATCAGGAAACTGTTCCGTCATAGTTCCTCCCTAAATGTCAAATCGTAATACCTCTTTCTTTATTAAATCTCGTTTTCTTTGCCTGAAATTTTTAATACTGCGAGTGTCGTAAAACTGTGTTATTGCGTTCCCCTAATACGATATGTTTTTCACAGAAACTTTACAAGGATACGACCATACTAAGAGGACATCGATATAAGAAAAAATTGTTATTTTTCAAATTATACGCTTAGAAATAACATATCTTTATCATCTCCTTATATAGTGAGATAATGTTATGTTAATATATTTCATATAGGTATTAATGTTATTATTTTATATACTAATGCAGACTATATGATACAGTGGTACGGTTCTAGGGAGGCGAAAAAAAAAACACAAGCGGAAAGACATAAAAATTTTTTTAAAGTATGATATGAACAAAATAAGTCTTTGAGAGGGAGGAAAAACAACCTGAACGGAGGAAAGGGAAGCTGGCAGAATATTATTTTTTACTTCATATTTGTCCCCTTAATTATATTTCCATTATTCTGCCACTCTTCTCTCAAGACA
>JALOTN010000061.1 GCA_025457885.1 Thermoplasmatota archaeon
GGGATTCCTTTCATTTTCCAGTAGTTCCTGAACTCAAGAAGTTCGTGATAGTTCTCTTTTTGCCAGATGAATCGCACAAAGATTTGTGTTTTGCTTTTTGATTTTCGGAGGGTTTCTATATTTTGTAGAACAGTGTCGTAGTCGAGTCCTTTTCTGATGGTGTTGTAGGTTTTTTTTGTGGATGCATCGATGCTAAAACAGATTCGGTCAAGACCAGATGTGTTGAGTTCTTTGATTTTTTCTTCGGTTAATAACGTCCCGTTCGTCACCAGACCAATCTGAATCAACCCATTACTGATTTTTTTGATGAGTTTTATTTTATTGAAGATTGAATCATCGGTCAGTGGTTCATTTTGAAGATGGAGCCAGACAAGGGTGTCTTTTGTTTTGTTTTCTGATATTTCTTTGATGATCTTTTCGAATAATTCATCGGACATCCATCCAGGTTGGGTGTGTTTTTCCTGTGAGATGGGACACATGATGCAGGAACCGTTGCAGAGGGTGTTTGTCTGAATCTGGAAGATGGTGGGGAAGGGCAGTGGTTGTTTTGTGAGACGATAGCGGAGTCTTCTTGTTAGGCTGAGAGCCAATGCGAGGAATGTTAGTTGGTTTTTTTGTTCTTGTTTCTGCTCTGTTCTGTGTCGTATTTGACCTGCGATATCGTTTGTCTGCTCATTTTGTAGTTGGCGAGGTATCATAGAACATTCTTCTTTTTTTGTCATCCTGTAAATTCTATGGGTATTTTTTGAATGAGGAATTGATATTTACCACTACTGGTGAGGGGGATGTGGTCGACATGGTGGATGGTGAGATTCAATCGGTTTCCCATGATTTTTTTGAAGTTCTGTTGTATCTTCTGGGTATCCTGTTCGGTGTACTGCGGTGTTGGAATGATATTTAAGAGGAGAGTCCCTGGAGTGTCTTGATAAAACTGACAGTCTTGGATGTGAGGAGTGCTTTTTGCGACCAAATCATAAATGCCGGTGAGTGCGAACGGTTGATTGGTTTTTGAGAGAACGAATTCTTGTGTTCTGCCTTGGATTCTTTTTATGAGTGGATATTGGCGTCTACAGGGACAATGCTGGGTGGTGTACACACCGAGGTCACCGGTTTTGTACCGGATGAAGGGAAAAATATAGTTGTGCAGACTGGTTCCAACGATTTCTCCGATTTCATCCTCTTTTGTGACGGGTGTTCCGTCCTTTCTTAGTAATTCGACGATACCAAACTGGGGGAACATATGGAACATGTTGGTATGGCTGCAGTGGAGGCCGAAGGCGACTGATTCTCGTTGGCAGTATTGTTCGTAGACCCGGCAGTGGAATGTTTCTTCGATGAGGGTGCGTTGCCAGGGGTAGAGTGTTTCCGCGATGCAGATGATACTGTGTACGTGGGGGATATCAGTGTGTGTGTTGTTCTTCAGGTAAGAGGCGAGTTTGGCAAGACTGGAGGGATAACTCAGAAGATATGTTAGTTGGAATGCTTTTATTTTCTGAATGATCCTGGGAAAGTCTTCCTTGGTGATGTTAAAGGAGGAGACGGTTAAGGTTCTGCCGCATCGTGCGTACTTGAACAAGTCTTTCTGTCCTATGATGATGAGGGATTTGTCAAAGAAACGGTGGTTGGTCCATTCATTTTGTATGGTCCCATATGCACGCATTGTGGCGAAATACACTCCTTTCTCTATGAAGAACTGTAAGGGTTGTCCGGTTGATCCACCGGTTGAAAAAGATTCAAAAGCATGCGCAGGATAGTTGCTTGCTTTGAGTCGGTCACGATTCTGACGAATGATTTCTTTGGTGAGGAGGGGGATGGTCTGTAAATCCTGAAGAGTGGTGATCTTGGATGGATGGAGTTTGTGTTCATCGAATAATTTTTTGTAGTAGGGGACGTTGGTGTAGCAATGATGCAGGAGTTTTTTTAATTGCTGTGATTGGTAGTGGTCCCAGCGGTCTTTGTTCCACCATTGGGAGCGTTTTAAAAAGAGGTATGTTTTGAGATATGTTGGAACATGTATTGCTGCTTGAAATCTAGATGATACCATCATATGTTTCAATTTCAGGAATAAATAGGATTTGACTTCTTAATACCTTACCCTGTAGTACGGATTGGTTCTAAGAATGATTACCACAAGAGGGGTGTTCTTTGGGTTTATTGTTTTGTGTTGGAGAAACCTAGGGCAATCGTCTTTGCATTATCGAAAGCATCCTTTGTGTTCATCCCATCATGGATGTTATCCATATATGTTTCAATAAAAATCGTTTTTATCTCCTCTAATTCTTTTCTATTATTGTCTCGATTTAAAAAGTAAGCTAAGTCGGTTAACCATTTGGGATCCATTGATATTTGATTTATTGTAGTGTTATTCATCTATGACTTTGAAATATTCTAGGATTATAAATATTTTATAGTGGAAAAAGGAGGAAAAAAAATAGAGGGTGACCTTTTTTAGGTCATCTGAATTGTGGGTTGTTGCGTCATGTTTTATTTTACCCTGATGAAAAACAGCAGGATAGTTGCGTTCTGTTCCTTAGAGACGCTTATTCCTGGAGCCTCGATGGTGACCTGGACTACGGTTTTTCCTAGCCCAAAGATGGATTTGGAAAGAATCTCTTGTTCTTCCCCGGGGTTCAGGGTTGTGATAGATCCATTGGTCTGCCGCCCTAGCAGGAGGAACCCGTCGACAAGGGTGATACTCCAATTGATGTTGTTCACAGGTACGGAACCGGTGTTTCGGATGTTGGTTCTTACCTTAAGGACGCCTCCATTGATGTTCCCGATTTCAAGCTCAGGTGGTGATCCTGCGATAGTTGCGGTTGTTGCATCCGTTGCTGTGTCGGAGACCGCGTCGGTGACAATCAAAGTGACCGTGTATGTCCCAGGTGTCGTGTAGGTATGGGTGGGATTCTGTTCTGTCGAGGTTGCTCCATCACCGAAGTCCCATGCCCAGGTGTACGGTTGCGTACCATAGCGGGCGGAGCCTGTGAATTGTATCGGTTGCTCTATATCACTGGTGTACGGCCCCCCAGCATCACAGACGAATCGTCCGACGAAGGGGTACATTCCAGTGCGAAGCAGGTCACGGTGGAAGACCGGCCATTCCATGGAGTGATTCACTGTAACGTCGATTTCCCAGACATAGAGGCTACCTCGGTATTTATCCATGCTTTCAACCCAGTCATGGTCCCAGTTGCTGCTTGCGATGATCTCGATTAGACCATCGTTATCCATGTCTGCGATGGTCGCGGGTGCCTGGGCATCCACCTCAGTTGCTTTGGGGAATCCCGGTATTGGGGTTCCATCAAACTCCCAGGCGTAGACTCCTCCATGGTTCTGGGTGTTTGGGTAGAACCCGTCCCCTGCGGTGCAGAGGATGTCAGGGATGCCATCATTGGTGATATCGCCGATGATGCTTGAGTAGTAATCGTTCCAGGTGGTCTGCTGTGGCCAACCCGCCGCTAGGGTCCCATCATGATGGATGACATATGAGTAGAACCCAAGGCGGCTGCAGGCGATCTCCAGATCTCCATCCTTATCGAAATCCGCAAGACCAGGTGCTGAGCAGAAGTTCCAGCCTTTCTCGAAGGGAAAGCCTGGGAGAACGTTCCCGTCCTCGTCATATGCATATAAGCCTCCATACCGATAATCTGGAGCGTTCCCCGCATATTGTAAGCAGACGATGATTTCAACTATACCATCGTTGTTGATGTCGCCTGTTGCAGGGGAGGTGAAGATGATGCCGTCAGTGTATTTCGGCCAGCCGGGGAGAATGGTTCCATCGATGTTGTAGACCACGAGGAATCCTTCGTTGATCCATTCACCGGAGGTAAAGTTGTAGCCGGCGTTCTCGCTGGGGCTGCCGCAGACGATCTCCAGCTCAGGGTCATCATCGAAGTTACCCACCGCAGGGGTGGCAACCAGGGAGCTGCCCCAATGAATGGGTGGTAAATTCCATTGAGCAAGGACTGCTCCGGTGTGATCCACGATGCTGAGTTTAATGTTGTTAGCATCGTTTCCTTTGAAGATGATCTCGTTGTATCCATCGATGTTGACATCTGCGCACAGTACGGAGGGGTGGTATTCTTTTGGTAGCTGGATTGGCCAACCATCCAAGATATTTCCGTACTGATCAAAAACATACAGTTCGCAATAATTCTTAAACATGAGGAACCGGTAGACGATGATTTCGAGAAATCCATCCTGGTTGATGTCATCGATCACCGGGAGCATCACGTTTCCTCCATTACCTGTTTCTGGGGCTCCTACAGGGGAGATCCACAGCAGTGATCCATCATGGGTGTAAACCTGGAGTTCTTGTGGGATGGCAGGTCGGTAGACGATGACTTCACCGTAGCCATCGTTGTTGATATCCGCGACCACGGGCTCCAGATACCCAAGAGACCAGTAGGATCCACCTTGTGCATCATAATAGAAGGGGACGCGTATCGGCCAGCCTTCTTTCAGCGTCGGGTCGAAACACATGTTACGGATGTAGACTTGAGTTGCAGAGGTGGTAAAATTCACCGTTAAACGAAGAGTAAGAAATTCTTCATCCTGCACAAAACTGGTGTCCCACGTTCCTAGGAGGCCATCAATGACCGGGAGAAGACCACCGTTTTCCAATACGATATCAGTGGTGAACCAGGTGGTGGGATATTCACCGACACCCCATTCGATGATGTAATACTGGAAGTTCGAACCGTTCGCGGCGCCTTCTATCTCAATGAGATCCCCTCCACGCAGAACGTCATTGTTCATGGGCTGCGATATTATGGCATCATCGACGAACAGCGGTGCGCTTCCTTGATGGACGTCCTGGGATGTGAATGGTGTGGTCCAAAGTTCATTAGGGTTAAATGAGACATCCCAGGTCGTTGCAACTGTATTATAAGAGATTGAAGAAGACGAATGCATGGTCTGTATTTCAGAGAGTGCTTGTGGTGATGAATCATTCATGTTATTCGTAAAAGATCCTGTAATGATCGGAACGACACTTGCTCCAAAAAACAATCCTATAAGGATTATCGCTACTGCTTTAGTCCATTTCTCTTTTCTCATATAAGTTTCCCCCTTATTCAATCTACGTATGTATAAATATACTGAGGTTTCTTTTAAATGTTTGGAATAATAAAACCTAAGATTGATTCGAAACCATTTTCACTTGATTCATGTTTTATATAGTATCATTTACAGTAAAAAAGAGGATTGTCTTTTATTTTTTTAATAAAACATCTCTACTTTCTCGGTTTGTTTTCCATTGGTGGTGCGTTTTTTGAGTAACACCATGATTGCTTCTCCACCATGGTAGAGTTTGATGTGCTGGTGGATGACGCGGTTGACCAGGTGACGTGATAACCAGTTCTTTGATGATCTCCCTCTTGCTCGACCGAACGTGTTGATTTTATGAACACATTTTTGGCATTCCCATTTGTAGACAGAGATTGGTTTCATCATAGAGTGCGTACTCATTATAACTCTTGGATTTTTAAAAGTTTTGCATATCTAATTTGTAATGATTTCAAGAATGATTTTATTCCTCAATACTCAGTTGAAGAAACATATTGTATGTATATCAATGGGACTAGACTTGGAGATTGGTCGTTTAGGTGACCTAATTATCCAGGTGGTTGTATTTGTATTTCAAATCAAGCAGAAGTGCTGCACAGCATATCGGGAGTACATTCAGTATCACAGTAGAGGGATCAGGTTTTACGATCCTTTAGAGAATTAAAAAGAATGCCTGAAGGAACTAGGATTGTTCTTTAGAAAAACCAATCGAATAGTTGATACGATTTGTTAAATCCTGAGAACTATAGGAGATGATTAGTGGAATGTATTCCCTACTCCGTGGGAAACGAGAGAATCTTTGATTTTTTCAAGTTCTTCGGTGAAAACCTCAAAGCTGTGTTGATTGTATAAAACGAATTTTATCTGGGCGATTTCCTGATGAGAGGAGAGGTAATCAATGGTGGTTTGGAGAGCGATGCGGGCTGCCTCGGGAAGTGGGTAACCGTAGGCTCCAGTGCTGATAGCAGGGAACGCGATGCTTCTCAGATGTTTTTTTGAGGCGAGTCTGAGACACTCAAGGTACGCACTTCTCAGGAGCGTTGCTTCGTTACGGGTTCCATCCTGGTAGCGGGGTCCAACGGTGTGAATCACGTATTTTGCTTTCAGGTTACCACCAGTTGTGATGACTGCCTGTCCTGTGGGGCATCCACCTATCTTTCTACATTCTTGCATGATTCCTGGCCCGCCTGCTCGATGGATCGCTCCGTCGACGCCACCCCCACCCGCGAGTCTGCTGTTGGCGGCATTGACGATGGCATCGGTGGTTTCCCGGGTGATGTCTCCTAGGGTGAGGATGATGGTTGAAGCCTTGATGGTCAGTTCCACAATGTATTCCTCCATACTAAGTATGATTTCTTTTGGTGCGGTGGTTCGTCTTGGGTTTGCCCATTATTTTGCTATATTTTTTCAGATACCTGTTCAGGTCACTGCAGTCATCGTATGTATCATGAGTACCACGATTAATTATTTTGGGGTAATATTCAATTGATAATAGTACTATTGGGAATACCATGGTAGGGAATCCTTCAATGTTAAGTATCGATGGAGCGATATTCAACGAGATATATTCTGTATATTTTTTCTTCGAAATTCTTCCAAAAATTCGAAAAATCTCCAAGAAATCGTTTAAATGAAAAAAACACTAAGGGGTGGTAAGGTGAAAAAAATATGAAAACAAAAACCATTGTGATACTAGCGTGTGTAGCAATAGGAATTGCTGGAATTGGAACCGCTTTGGCAGCAGGTCCTGGTCCTGCGCCGAACTCAGGGGATTGTATCCCTGATGGGAGCGGGTTTGAAATGACCCGTGAACCAAAGGGTCAAGGGTATGGTCCTGGTCCAGCGCCCAATTCCGGTGATGGTATTCCAGATGGACCTGGTTGGGAATAAACACTGATATTTACCCTTCTTTCTCTTTTTTTTAATGAAAACTGTAACCTCACTCAGAGGTGAACGTATTGTTTTCATCCTTGTTTGTCTGCCCTTCGAAATATCTCCAAAAATTCGAAAATCCTCCAATAATGTATTAATACGATAGCTTCCCTTAAGTATCCAAAGTAAGAATGAAAAAAAACCAAAGAATATGAAAAATAGGAGATATGAACTATGAAATGGAAAATATGGATCATCGCAATCGCAGCGCTCCTCCTGCTCTCAGGAGTGGTTTCAGCTGCGCAGCAACAGGCCGGTAACTGTCAAAACCAAGGAGAAAAAAACCAGTACCAGTATCAATCTCAACCAGCACCTGGCGGTAATGGGCTGATGCAACAAATAAGAAATCGAATCCGTGATATGTTGGGAAACTGTCAAGGGTGTTCGAATCTCTCGGAACTGACAGGTATTTTGACCTATGATGGAACAAATTTCTATATTGAACTTGTTGAGCTGCATTTCGGTCCAACCTGGTATATCACCTCAGCTATGTCCTCTGTTGACTATGATGGTGATAGCCAACTTGAGCTCATCATTGACGAGCTCCTTGGGCTTGTGAACACCACGGTTACTGTGGAAGGGCACTACCAATCAGTGAACTGGATGAGTGTCTTTACCATCAACGGTGAAGTCTACCGAGAACCTGGTCAACCTATCTGGGCTGCTCAGCATGAATGGCGCTGGCGCTACGGACACGGGAACGGACCTGGACAACCATAGAAAGGGATACCTTTTGGAGGGAGCATATTCCCTCCTTTTCATTTTCAATGATAAAAGAAATTTCTTTTCCTTTTTTGAAAAGGTGTGTCCATGTTTCAAGAGACCGAAATCATTGAAAATCTCTTATTCGATAACCTTTCAAAAATTCGATAACCTTCCAAAAACCTATTTAAACGAAGAAAACGAAAGATCACTATAGGTGGAAAGCTTATGAAAAACCAAAAAAGAACCCTGGTTGTTTTTCTTCTCATAATCTCCCTTATCCTTCTCGCTATCATCCCTAGTGGTTCTGCAAGCGGGGGTGATGGGAATCAGTATACGTACGGTGAAGGGAACTCCTCAGGGTACCAACAACAAGATTCTCCTAATACGACCTATCAGATGGGGGGTCCTGGTGGGCAACAAGGGGGAGGAAATAATCATAATGGTACAGGTCAACAAGGAGGGTATCATCAAAACTCCTCTGAAGGAGGACCGCAATATCGACACCGGTATCAGAGACGATATATGCTTATGGAAGGAGCGGAAAACTACACTCGGTTGCGCTCACAATGTCGCAATAATGCCACAGAGGAAGCTTTTGAAATCTTTTTTACAAATGATAATGCACCAACGTTTGAGCTTACGTATATCCCTTCCCTGAATGCAAGCAATGGTCAACGCCATTTCAGCTTAACCATCGAACAACTCATCGAATATATCGATATCAATGCCAATGGCAAATACGATCACAATGACGGTGTTGTCAGTTCCCTTCGTATGTCGAATATCACGTTCACCAATATCACATATACGAATTGGACGGCTCTCGATGGAAAAACCTTTACAATCGTTGAGACCCATACTCCAGATGATCTCTTTGCTATCATCCTTTATCTGGTAAGCGAACGAATCACGGTCTCAAATACCACCATCACCCAAAAAGAAATAAAAATTGATTTTGTAATCAACAACTATCCTTTCTTAAATCAAACCAGTCAACTCGCCCTTGTCACACAAGTAGAAACACCGTTCATGGTGACCCCTGAGCAGAACACCTATGATGAAGAACAAGGAACCGCAACACAAGAAAGCGGACTGAACATCTCTTCAACAAGCCGAAGCGGGTTCTTCACCTGGGCAAATGAAGCGAATGTTGATAATACGACATATCCGGTGAATGTGACCGTCATTACAGAAACTGAGCAGACATTCGCTGGAAACAGCACAGAAACGTCTACACAAACGCAAGTCATCTTCTCATACCCGAGGGGAGAACGTATCATTCATGATCCTAAGGTCGGTGTCGTTGAATATCTTGGAGGTATCCTCCCCGCTGTTCTGCAATCTGAGTATTTCTCAATTATCTATCTCGTGGCTTGTCTTGTCTCAGGGATTGTTTTCTACGGTATTATTTATTATCGGAAGAAACGATAATCCTGACAAACATCTTTATATCATGTTATCATCTTCCAAAAAAAGGGTGATTCCATGGACTATGTATCGTTGGTGAATATCGGGATTGTTGGGATTACTACAGTTTTTTCCCTTGGGCTCCTCATGATTTCACTTATAAGTTATCATAAATCGAAGAACAAGAAGATCTTCTTCGTCAGTCTTCTGCTTCTTCTTTTTTCCCTAAAAAATCTTCTTCTGAGCTTCTTTTTGTTCACCGAACAGATACCGAATAATTTCACGATTCTTGCTCTTGAGTTTTTTGATCTGCTCATCCTGGTGTTCCTTTTCATCGCGGTTTTAACAAAATAGAGAGTTCGATTATGGAGGATGTACTCGAACTGGAGACACGGAGAAAAATCTTCGATACCATCTCGAAAAATCCTGGACTTCATCTCAGTAAAATCGCTGATCTTCTTAACATGCGCATCTCGCATGTCGAATATCATGTGAATTATCTTGAGAAATACGATCTTGTCGTTGTAGAAAAATCAACAGGGTTCAAACGATTCTATATCAAGGGAACCATCGGGACTCAGGACAAACGGTACCTCTCCATATTGAGACAAAAGACGCTTCTGAGCATTGTGTTGTTTCTCCTAAAAAATCAAACTGTGCTGCATAAGGATATCCTTGAAAACGTTGCCATATCTCCTTCCACGTTGTCCTATCATCTAAACAAATTAGTGAAACATGAGATTGTAGAGGTCCAGCGATATGGCGAAAACAAAGGGTATCAGCTAAAAAATCGACAGGAAATAATCACGTGGCTCATCCAGTATAAGCCGTTTGATTTGTATGAAGAGTTCACTAATGTCTGGAGTGAATTATCAATTTAATTTTTTCCACCTAGTCAGGGAGGACAATGTTACCTTGCATGTAGGTAATCGCATTTCCTGAGATGAGGACTCGTTCATGTTCCATGCGACAACGGAGGGCACCTTGTCGTTCTGAGAGTTGTCTGGCGGTGAGTCGTTTTTTATTCAAACGGTCTGTCCAATACGGGGTAAGCGTGGTATACGCCGAGCCGGTGACAGGGTCTTCATCGATACCGACCTGCGGGGCGAAGAATCGGCTGACAAAATCACAATGATCCCCTGGTGCCGTGATGATGACACCTCGAGCGTCGACCTGCTTTAGCTGATAGAAATCAGGTTGAATCGATCTGATGTCTTGTTCTGTACCATAGACAAGGAGGTAATCTGTTTTTCCTTTCCAGATCTCCTTTGGTGTTTTCCCCAGGCTTCTGATAAGACCTTTTGGTGCTGTTGTTTTTTTCACCAGGTCAGCAGGGAAATCCAAGGTCAACGCGTCATTTTCTCTTCGAACATTTAGCAGACCACTGTGTCGGCTGTAGAATCGAAGCTCTCTTCCTGCAACATGGTAGTGTGTGAAAAGAACATAGGCGGTAGCAAGTGTGGCATGTCCGCAGAGATCGACTTCTGTTTTAGGGGTGAACCAGCGGATATGATAAGTATGTTCTTTTTTGACAATAAACGCGGTCTCCGAAAGGTTGTTTTCCATGGCGATCTGCTGCATGAGTCCAGGGCTTATCCATTCCTCTAGCACGCAGACCCCTGCGGGGTTACCATGGAAGAGTCGCTTGGTGAACGCGTCGACCTGATATAATGGAATGATCATTGGATTCCTCCTTAGATGGTGGTGATTCTGTATTTATTATGCTATTAAAGAGTTTGGTTTAAAAAATTTTTAAAAAAAACAGGTGTGGATGAGCTGAAAAAGAAAAAAAAGAGGGGAGTGGTGTTTTATTTCACTCCAAGGACGAATGGTCCGAGGACAAAGCCACTCGCGGTGATGCTTGCTTCGATCCCTTCATCACAAGTCGCTGCTATGGTGATCGTCGTCTTCCCAAATCCAAGAACCAAGGAGGGTTTCACAACGCGTTCCGCACCAGGCTCTATGCCAGGGATGGTCCCAGTGGTTGTTTTACCTGCGAGGATGAGGCCTCCATCAAGGGTGATTGACCAATTGATGTGAGTCAGAGCGATGGGTCCATTGTTGGTGAGGGTTGCCTTC
>JALOTN010000098.1 GCA_025457885.1 Thermoplasmatota archaeon
TGCAAACATCATTTGATAGACTATGAAAACGTAAAGAGGGATACTCGGATTACCTGCGAAGGGGGTCGTTGGTGAAATTCCTTGAAGAAAGATATTGTCAAGATTGCCGATAATGCCACCAGCACCGCCACTAAAACATAAAGAATAGCCTACAGAGAACCAGATGATATCGACGACGGCCATAGACACGAAGCTTTGAATCATAATTGAAAGCACGTTTTTTTTTCCGACAAGCCCGCCATAAAAAAAAGCTAAACCGGGCGTCATCAACATCACTAGGCTTGTAGCAACCAGCATGAAACCGACATTTCCAGTGTCAAACATTGATAGTTTCGCCCCCGGTTTGTTAGTAATTTTTTCCTCGTTTTATTAAATGGATAAAAACAACGTAGAATCTTTTACTATTTATATAGTTAGGGGGCTTGAATGCACGGGATATATTTATACAAATCGGAGTGTTGGAAAATCCTGAATGTCAATGTTCAATGCATCATACATTATTTTTTTAAACTATGATTCGACTTTTTTGTATTATGAAAGTATTATGGCTATAAACTAACATGATGTCTATATATTATTGATTCCTATAAATCTGTTAACAATAATCTTTGTAACAATAATATTACGACATCATAAGAAAGATTGAACCATATTTAACCTTAATTTACCGGTAAACAGGAGCTCAAATCAATTTTTTATTACATATTCGTTTACTCCTGTAGAAATAAGAAAAAAACGCTGGGGAGGAGATTTGAACTCCTGAGGTGTTGTCACCAGCGGTTTTCGAGACCGCCGCCGTGGACCGAGCTTGGCTACCCCAGCAAAAACGTAAGGATACCTCTACTGTTGTTGAGCTAAAAAAAGGAGAAACAGTGGAGATACTCTTAAAGAAACTTCATCTTCGTGCTGATGCAGTCATCGTGATGCGGGGATCCACTCCCATTCCGGTGGATGATGCTTTAGAGGATGAGCAGAGTTTACAGATTCTTCAGGTTGCCTCTGGTGGATAGAAAAATTTTCATGCTCCCGTAGTGTAGCGGCCAATCATGAAGCCCTCTCGAGGCTTCGACTCGGGTTCAAATCCCGACGGGAGCATCCGTTTACTGTTTCTTCAGGAGAAATATTTAAATAGTTTCATGCATATACATATATACATGCATTTGCATGAGATGATATATTATGGTGAGAATGACGTTTTCCATCTCGACGTTTTCCATCTCAGATGATTTGAAGAAAAAACTTGATTCTAAATCAGATATCAACTGGCCTGAAGTACTAAAAGAGGGATTAAATAGAAGGCTGGAGCTCTTAGAAAAATTACATGCAAAAGGAGAATTATAACATGGCCTGCATTACGATATCCGTTGATAAAACATTTAAAGAGAGACTCTCTCGATTCTCTTGGATAAATTGGTCTGAAATTGGCAGAGAAGAGCTCCTTAAACGATATCTTTTTGAAAAATATATGAAAACAGGGGAACTCACAAAGGATGAAGAAAAGTTTTGCGAACAGATTGATTGGCATCCTGTTGATGAACTCCCGATAAAAAAAGAGTTTGTGAAAAAGATAGGTGAGATACGAAAAAATACATACTCTAAACCAGTAAAACCGGATCAACTAAAACAATGGTTTAAGGAGTTATGAACTACCGCATCATCATCTCTGATAATCTCAGGAAAACATTAGCTATTTTGAAAAGAAAAGATACAACGATGTTTCAAATGGTTGAGAAGAAAATAATGCAAATCGCTTATTTAGATTCTGTCTCAATTCAGCATTTCAAAAACCTTCGCAGTCCACTGAGTGACTACAAACGTGTCCATCTCGGCAGCTATGTTCTTCTATTCCATGTTCAAGCGAACAACATCATTTTCGATGCGTTTGAACATCACGATAAGATTTACCATCAAAGACAATGAAAAAAAATTGATTCATTATTATTAGCTTATGAAACTTCATATCATCGGATTCTAATCTGTATAAAAGATCATGAGACATTAAAAACGTTATGATCCTAGTTTCGGCGATGGTGCATTGAACCTTTTGCCAGTAATCATTCTAGGGGATTTTCTGCCAGTCCTTCAAGTCTCCCACCAGGGGACGCATAGAAGTCTTGGCAGGTATTCCCAACGGGGGCACTCTACGTCCATCCAACAAGAGAAAAAAATCGTACCAATACCTTCATTCCCTTATTTTTATTGATTCCAAACATTTAAATTAATCTACCGGATATTAAAACATACATTAGAATTTCGAGGGAGTTTGATTTCATGACCAAAGAAACTGTCAAAAAGAGTGTCGTTGTAGGAATACTTGTCTTGAGTCTTGGTATGTGTATCACCTCATGTATCAGCGGTGATTCGTATCTGACCGTTGTAGATCCCCATCTAAATATGTTGGGAGGGATTCCTCCTTCGGAGGAATGGAATAAGACGTTTGGGAATCCTTTCCTTGATGATGCCGCGTATGATGTGCAAGAGACGAACGACGGGGGATTCATCATTGGGGGATACGCCAAATCTTTCGGTATCGCTATAGTAAATCCATGGTTGATCAAGACCGACTCCAAAGGAAACACGGAGTGGAACAAGACGTTTGATTACTATTCTCTCCCATCAGTTTCAGGGAGAATATGGTCCCTGCAGCAGACCACGGACAGTGGATACATCCTCGGATGTACGTTCTTTAACGCGACGCTTCCAAACTTTGGGGAGGCACGACCGTTTCTTAGAATGAATCATGGATTCATCTCCTCATTGGTGCTCATTAAAACAGATTCTCAGGGGAATGAAGAATGGAACCGGACGTACCCAGGACTGAACTATTCCTGGTGTTTCTGTGTCCGACAGACCACCGATGGAGGGTACATCGCGACCGGCGGTGGAAATGCAAGCACTGAAGGTTCCCCAGACCTGTTTCTTCTGAAGGCTCATCCTGATGGATCGCTTCAGTGGTTGAGGACCTATGGGACAAGTGATATGGATGAGGAAGGTCACATGGTCCAAGAGATGACAGACAACGGGTTTATCATCACAGGGATGTCGGATTGTAATTATGTCACGGACTGGGGGAAAATCTGGCTACTTAAAACAGACGTCAGTGGTACGGTTGTCTGGGATAAAAAATTCGAGGGAGCTACTAGCAAAGTACATGTCGGACTAGAGAACTACGGCAACTCGGTGCAACAGACTAGCGACAGCGGGTTCATCATCGCTGGTGCGATGAATTACCAGGCGTGTCTGTTGAAGATCGATGTTAACGGCAACGAGACGTGGAGGAAGACTCCGTTTCTGAATGATATCTCATACTTCTGCTACTCAGCCAAACAAACCACTGATGGTGGGTACATCGCAACCGGCAACGGGATTATCAAGACCGACAGCTCCGGGAACGAGGCATGGAACATCACGATCCCGACACCATTCACCGCAGGGCAGCAGACCAGTGACGGTGGCTTCATCATCGCTGGATCGAATAATGGATATTACAATGGTGACGTTTGGCTTATTAAATTCACCCCAGAGCCGGGGATGCCTGACCTCTCATTCACGGTAACAGGTGGCCTTGGCATCCATATGAAAATTACTAACAGCGGGACCGCGAACGCGACCAATGTTATATGGCAGGTTCATGTCGAAGGCGGCATCCTCCACCGGATGAACCATACGGTGAATGGGACCGTCGATGTTGCTGTCGGTGAGACGAAGACTGTGGGAACGAAGATGTTCTTCGGCCTTGGCGGCATCCAGGTGACCGTAAGAGTCGGCGATGAGACTCAGATTGCTGAAGGTAAACAACTGCTCATCCTCTCTCTATTGAAGTGATGAGGAAGGAAAAGTAATTGGTGTTTACTTGTAAAAATAAATCATAGAATGGGGAAAATAAACATGAATCATAAGAATTACGTCAAATTTGTGACGCTGGTGATAATCGTTCTTTTTATGGTGACTCTCTTCAATTCTGGAGCTCTTTCACAGAACATGGAGAATCTGAAGGTACCCCTGCCACTCGATCATAAGGAAGGCCACTTCCTCTACACCCCCTATCATTCGAAGACGACCTATCTCATCAATGAAACCGGCGCCGTCAACCACACCTGGGAGAGCGCCTATTACCCCTTATATGACTCCTATATGGGGGATAACGGCTCCATCTACCTTGCCATCCAATCAGGCCGAGGTGGAATCCAAAAAATCGCCTATGACGGCACGATCCTCTGGGAGTACCACTACACACGAGACAGCAGCTACGCCACCCATGACATCACACTCCTCCCGAATGGTGATTTTATCATCATCATGCAAGAAATCAAATCACATGACCAAGCAGTCGATGCAGGACGCGACCCCAACACCGTCGGCAACCAATTCTAC
>JALOTN010000062.1 GCA_025457885.1 Thermoplasmatota archaeon
CACTGGATTTCATACGGATAGATGTCTGTCAAGTTCAACAACCCAACTGACTTCTCCCCAGACAATGCATAAGCGGAATCCCAGGTATACATCCCTGTTGAGTTCGGAGTATATGTCCAACCTGTTGGCATGGTTTCGCCATCTTCGAAGGATGGATTGGGTGCTAAGTTAGGACCCATTCTTGGATTTGACAGAACTCTGATATCACCGAGAACGATTGAGACATTGGCAGTTAATAAAATACCAATAATGAACCAAATCTTAGGTGTTTTATTCATATTACTTTCCCCGTTCTGACTATTTTATAACAATGTTCTCCTATAAAAAGTATATCATGGATAAATTCTACTTTTTATTCTTTTTTTTGTAATTCTTTTTTGTAAAACAGGTACAGATCTGTATCAATTGTGTCCCAGTTCATAGGGGCACGCGCCTGGAGATCACCATTTGAGGGGATTTTCCACAGTGATGTTGTCTGGGTCATGCCGGTTTCGGTGCCGTAGTAGATGATCGCTGGTTGCGGTAAACCGAGTTGGAGGGTTGCTGCTGCTTTGAGTTTTTCTTTGTCGTTTCCTGCTTGGAAGAGGAACCGGTCCATGTCATGATTATCCAGGAATGTTGGTAGGAGAAAATCCTCAGGATACTGTGCATAGTGTTTGTGAAGCTGTTTTCGTAACGTGTTTTCTGAGATGCTTTTTCTGATAATGAATTGTTTGATGAGCTCCTGGACTTTGAAATCCAGCACCCCATCAAGCGTTCCAATGTATTCTTTGAAGAGGCTGTCTGAGGAATCCCCGGAGAGCCATTTGAGGTATTTGTGTCGCACACCAAGGGTGCGTAGCTCTTGTCGTGTGATGCCCATCATCCAGGCTTCACCGATGAGCACACAGTGTGGGTACTGGGATTTGATTTTTTTGTTGAATTGTTCCCAGAATCGGTGGGTTGGTCCGATGACATGGTCAAGTCGGAAGCCGTCCAATCCCAGGCTGAGCCAATACTTTGCTGCGTTGATGATATGCTCCTGGGTTTCCGGGTTGTCGAGGTTGAGTTTTGGGATGTCTCGGACGCTGAGGAAACAGAGGTACTCATCGGGCCAGCGGGTGAAAATGAACCAGTCTTTGTATCTGCTGGTCTTGTCTTGTTGGGCGTCTTTGAAGAACGGGTGTTGTCGCGAGCAGTGGTTGGGGACGAAATCTGCGATGATGCGAAGATGGTGGTGATGGGATTGTCTGATGAGTTCTTTGAGGTCTTCAGCAGTCCCGTAATGGGGGTCGACCTGGTAGAAATCCGTGATGTGATATCCATGGTACGCGGAGGTTTGATAGAACGGGGAGATCCAGAGGGTGGTGATCCCAAGGTCACAAAAATACGGGATTTTTTCGATGACGCCCCTGAGGGTTCCTCCAAGGAACTCTGGTTGATCCCAATTGTTTTTGTCTTGGAATCCCGCGAACCGATCGATGAAGACATGGTAGATACTGTCTTGTCTCATCGGGTCAGGTTGATTCATCACAGAGACATTGGTTCATTCTTTTAGAACATTGTGATTATTCTGAGGTTGACGGGAGAGTCTGTTTTATATCCTCACTGTTTATTCGTGTGTTTGAGGGAGTGTCTATGGTTACACCAACGCTGATTCATCATGTCGCCCTGGAATGTTCCGATGTGCAGTCTGCTGATCTTTTTTTTTCCAACGTGCTTGGGATTCCAAAGGTGAAAAGCACGATGCTGTCCGCTGAGTTGTGTGCATCGATTTTCGAGGTTGACCGGTCTGTGCAGATGGAGACCTATGACAATGGCAGGATGCGAGTGGAGGTGTTTATCACCCCGGAGCCTGTGCCATTGAGGTTTGTCCATGTGGGGATTGCGGTGGAGAGTAAAACCGATTTTGTGGCTCGGTGTCAGCAGCAGGGTCTTGCGCCGTTCTTTGTGGAGAAGAACGGGAAGCAGTTGTTGTTCGTCCGGGATTTCTGTGGGAATCTATTTGAGGTTGTAGAGCAATAATTGACCTGTGGTGCTTCCTTTTCACGGATATGTTTTTATAGAGGAAACTTCTAAATAGAATGTACTGTGGAGGAAAAAATGAGGGCCCTGGTGGTTGCTTTATGATTGTTGGTTTTGTTCTTATCCATGTTTCTCCAGTCCATGAACGGGAGGTGTTTCGAAAGCTACGGGAGATTCCTGAGGTTGTCGAGCTGCATTACTTGTTTGGTCCGTATGATCTTATTGCGAAAATTGAGGCGTCAGATTATGAGCGGTTGAGTGAGATTGTGGTGGAGAAGATTCGCCGGATTGATGGGATTTTGTATACCTCGACGTTGCGGGGGTTGAAATTTTATTGAGGTTATCTTTGTGTTATAGAGGATAAGTATGTGGAGGGAGGTATGAGTCGTTTTCGGTCGATGAAGAAAAAAATCATTGAGTTGTTTGATGAAAAAACAGGGAGCGTGGTTCGGACTGTTTCGTTTGATAGTCCGCGAAAGTTTGAGGTGTTTCTGAAGGATTTTGCACAGATGCGGTACCCTGGGTATGGTTGGCGGTATAAGGATAAAGGTCGGAAGAAAGGAGAGGATGCTTTGGGTTTTGTGTTCAAGGTTGAAAAAAAGGAATAATTATCGACAATTGCATATATTCATATAGAAAATTATTAATACTCTTGGGCATTTATATTTATATGTAGAGATTGGGAAGGTATTCATGGTCATCACATTCCCCCTTTGAATCCACACAGGGATCGTAGACTCTTCATATTGCCTCCATACTTTCCCTCTCCCCTTTTTCCATCACCCCGATTAAAATAAAGCTCCATGGATGAAATTGAACACTTCTTACCCATTCTCAGAAAGCATAAAAAAATAAGAACAAACCTTTTCTATTTCTCAAAAACACAAAAAATCAACACATACGTTTTTTAACATGCACTCACATATGAATGATGTATATGGAGGAAGATGATGGAAAAAAAACCATGGTGGAAGAAACCTGTTTTTATCGCAGTCATTTTCATACTGTTTGGAACACTAGGAACATCACTATTCGTCCAAACAGGGGCCGCGATAGCCCCTCAACCAATATCAATACATCCAAAACCTCATTTCCTACAATCGTTAGGACTCAACGGAGAATGGCTTGAACAAGCCACCGCTTTCTCAGAACGAAACCGAGGAATCGGCTATATCTCCTGCGTCAATGAAACCATCGTCTGGGCATCGGCATTCAATGGAGACAACCCGGGGTATCCCTGTCAAGATTTCACAAAAACCACCGATGGGGGCATCACCTGGAACGCGGCGACCGTCCCTGATGCAGTGAATCAATATTTTTCCATGATTTTTGCTCTTGATGCGACCACCGCATGGGCACCCCTCTACGCACATCAAAACGGAGTGATGGGGATTTACCGGACATCAGACGGTGGAACCACCTGGGTCCGACAAGACACTGCGGTCTTTTCCTCTGTGCATTCCTTCCCTGATTGTGTGCATTTCTGGGATGAATCCATCGGCTGGTGCATGGGAGACCCTGCGGATGGATACTTTGAGATCTATCTTACTACGGATGGCGGAACCACCTGGGTTCGGATCCCCCAAGACAACATCCCTGCCCCGTTACAAAACGAGTACGGAATGATCGGCTCCTATTGTGTCGTGGGTGATACCATCAGGTTTGGGACCAATCTTGGTCGACTCTACAAATCAAACGATAAGGGACTGCACTGGACTGTTTCTCAAACCCCTCTGCGTTCGTATCTCAAACCAACATTCAAAAATGAAACACATGGCCTGGTGTTCGACATCAACTCGGTAGGATCTCCCACCATCGCAGAAACCTCCGATGGTGGACTAACCTGGCACAGTATCGATTTCACCGGCCCCTGCTTTAGCACAGATCTGTGCTATATCCCCGGTACAGTAAACATGTATATGAGCACCGGGTCGACAGCAAACACCTCAGGAGTCTCCTACAGTCTTGATGGAGGCCATACATGGATGGAGTATCCAGACATGGTCGGCATCCCCTTATTCGCCCTTGGGTTTACCCAGGGGAAGATCGGCTGGGCTGGCTCATATAACATCGATGAATTCACCGCAGGAATCTTCAAACACCTCCCTGGACCCCCCGCACCCGCTTTTTCCATAGAAATAAATGGTGGGAAAGGACTCACTGTTCAAATCCAAAATGTCGGTGATGCAGCTGCCGCAACTGTCACCTGCGATGTCACCATCAGCGGAGGGTTGTTCATCTCCCCAAAAACATTCACTGGAAACCAAGAAACCCTGGAAAGTGGTGCCGCTTTTACGGTAGTTGGTGCACCCAAAGGAATCGGACTTGGCCTGCTCAGACCGCTTCCCACGATATCAGTCATGGTGAGCTGCATGGAAGGGATAGCTGCAGAAAAAAGTATCCAAGCAAAGATTTTCCTTTCAAAGATTACCCTGTTGTAGTAAACGACTCAATCACCATCAATGATTATTATTCCCTTGTTAATATGATATTGTACAATCAGTACCCATTTCTCTTGTGACCTCCAGACATGAAAAACACAGAGTGATCCCCAAAAGAAATGAATGAAATTGTAACATTTGTTGTGATAATCTACTTTCAACACCTTTAAATATAACAATCTGATTATTAAAACCTAGATATTCATTGGGGAGTGAAAGTATCATGAAAAAAAAGTTATTTGAAAAACTTTGCATCGTTGGGCTGCTGTTGATGATTGCAGGAACATCTATGGTTCCTACCATCGCTACTCCGATAAAAACACAACAAGACATCGAACCAAACGAACCTCTTACTTATGATGATGATCTTATCGCGTATTGGAATTTCGATGAAGGATCTGGAACTATCGCCCATGATCTCATCGGGGGATACGATGGGACAATACATGGTGCGACCTGGACCGATGGGATCTATGGAGCTGGGGTGTATTTCGACGGCGACGATGATTATATACAATGTCAGTCACCGGTGTTAAATAATCCCCCATATACGGTCTGTGCATGGGCAAACGCCTCAGAGCTCCCAGGATCAGTAACAGCTTACCTTCTCAGCAACGGTGGTCAAACTCGAGAGAGCTATGGGTTTTATTTTTCTATTGAGTATCGTGACAACTGGGAATTTGGTGCAGCAAACAATGGTGCATCGATGCTTCAGGTGTCTGATTCCCCAGCATCCACTGGTGACTGGGTGTTCCTGGTTGGGACCTGGGATGGCTCCCAAACACCTGGGTCCGTGCAACTCTATGTGAATGGTCTTCCCATCGGTACCTACGATAGCGGCGCATGGTACACCGGGCCATCAGAAGATCTACGAATGGGAGCACCCTCCAACAAACTAGCCTATTTCTTCAACGGCATCCTTGATGAAGTCCGCATTTACAACCGAGTGCTGAGCCAAGAAGAGATAATTACGTTATACACCTTGTTAGACTTTACAATAACGAGTGGTTTTGGGATACACCTTGAAATGAAAAATAACGGGACCTTTGATGTCTCTGACATTGATTGGCAGATCATCGTCCAGGGTGGCCTCCTAGGGTATATCAACATCGTGAAAAGCGGGTCGATTGCGACCATCGCACCTAATGATACTGTGCGGGTGAGCAGTGGTTTGTTCCTAGGGTTTGGAGATATCCGAATTCAGGTAAAAATCGAAGGGTACACAAAAGTCCTCTACGGCAAACACTACCTGATTTACACACAAATCAATTCCTAATTTTTTATTCTTTTTTTTGTGAGATGATCTCCCGGATCGGGATATATGCCAGCAGGGCTGCGATGAACCCGAAGATGAGCAACCCTGGCCACCAGGGTGCTGTCTCAAAGAGCGTCAGTTGAACTCCAAGAACGATCAGCACCGCGATGACGACTCCCATGAGGGCTTCCCCGGCTACGAGTCCTGCGGTGAACAGTAATCCGGTCCGGATCGCTTTTTCTTTTGGGGTGATCCCTGTCTGTTTGATGGCCAGCTCCCAGTCACTGTACTCTTCCTCCTGCGCGCTCCCGAACCGTTTCTTCAGCACTACGTCTGTGAAATGACGGATGCTACCACCAAGGAAGATCGGGATGGACAACGTGAAGGGAAGATAGATGCCGATGGCGACCGGCAACACCGGTAAACCGATGAGGATGAGGACGAATGCAAGTACTGCTCCGGCAACCACGTATGGCCATAGCATGTTTCCCCCAAGGATTCCTTGGACGATGCCTTTCATCAGGAACGCTTGAGGAGCGGGTAGTTTAGTACTCCCAATGGTGAATGCCTGATGCAGAACACCGATGACGATTCCCACGGTTGCGGAGATAGCGACTACCCCGAAGATCATGGAGATCTGCAGTTTCTTTGGTGTCGCCCCGATCATCTGCCCTGAGGCCATGGTCTGCAGCAGGTCCCCGGAGATGGACCCTCCGATGCAGACAACAGCGGAGATGAAGATCACGATCGCCATGCCTTGCACCCCGGTCGCCCCAAGTCCTAACATGAGGAGACTGACGATTAATAAGATGGTGACCGTCACCCCGGAGATCGGGCAGTTGGAGGATCCAACTAGACCGGTGAGGTATCCAGCCAGTGCGCTTGCGATGAATGCAAGGAAGATAGTGAGCACCGCCATGATCAAGGAGACCCCCAGTATCCCGGAGAGGACTTGATACAGGATGAAGATCGGGATCGTCATCGCTCCAATGGCGATGAACACCAGTTTGTAATTCAGATCAGAATCGGTGCGTCGATGCGTCGTGGTCCCTTGGCTTTTGAACCCGATGACTGCTTCTTTGACGCTGTCGACAAGATTATTGCGAATCGAGTACACCGCCCAGAGGCCGCCGATGAGCATGGCTCCGACGCCGATGTAGCGGACCTGTTCACCCCAGACCTTATAGAAACCGCCGATGAGATCACCAAGCCCGGCGTATTCCGGGGATGGAGCGGGTAAACCGGTTGATAGAATAAGGAGGGGTGCGATGATGACCCATCCGATGAGTCCTCCGACAAAAACATAGGAGGAGATGCGTGGTCCGATGATCCAGCCGACCGCAAGCAACGCGGGGGATGTGGTGGTCCCAGCGTAGAAATACCCTTCGTTTTCCTTCCCGAAGATCGCGTATTTCCCGATGCTGATGACTCCGTCGATTGTATCACGGAACACGTTGAGGGAGAGTTGACCGAATTTGAAGAGTGCTGCGGTGAGTGCACCAATGATGAGCCAGACGCCGCTTACCTTGTCTTTTTTGTCTGAATGCTCGCCGCCTACGGTGGTCGTCAGGACCGCGGCGACCGCGATCCCCTCAGGGAACGGCAGGTCTGTTTTTACCACCAGGGCGCGTCTGAGGGGGACCATCCAGAAGACCCCCAGCATCCCTCCGATGAGGGCGATGAAGGTCGTCTCAAGGTAATGAATCTCGGTCCATGCTCCCACGAGGATGAGGGCAGGGATGGTGAAGATGACGCCTGCAGCGATGCATTCACCAGCGGAGGCTCCCATGGTTGCGATGTTGACCTCAAGGATGGTTGGTTTGAATGGCTTCATGAATGCAAGAGCCATGACTGCTCCAGGGATGATTGCGGATACCGTCATTCCTGCATATAATCCGAGGTATGCGTTGGCTGCACCTAGAATCACTGCAAGGAAAATACCGACCAGGATAGCTTTTGTTGTGAGCTCTGGAATTGTTTTTTCCGCTGGGATGAATGAGTTGAAGGTTTCTCGCGTCATTATATTCAGTCTGCTCAATAAATATGGTGTTGTTGGTATTAAAAGCTAATTGATTCAAAACCCTTTTTTCTTAGAGGGTATAATGGAAGGAAGGGTCTCCGATAATGATGGTGTCTCCCAGGGTGGTGTCTCCAAGGAGGGATTCTGCCAGGGTTTTTCCGCTCAGTAGTTCAGGCATGGCGTTTTCCAGGAAACTGACTGGAGTGGAACATCCGTTCTGGGAGAGTAATCCAAGAGCCATGGCTTGAATGGTTTGACTGGTGAAGATACTTGCCCCGTACCAGCTCGTTCCGGTGCTTTTATCAAGGTGGTTGTTGTCTTTTTGTAGGGACCACCAGCCGGCGACGTAGCAGCCGTCCGCTCCGAAGAACGGGGTTGTAAGGGTGGTGAGGGTCTCTGTTGGGAACCATCCGGTGTGGGGGTCTGCGGAGATGTCTGTCCCGGAGGGGTTGGAGTGTCCATGGACGAAGAAAGCAGTGTATGTGTGGGTGAAGGAATTAGTGAGTTCCTGTGGGGTCGCATCCTCTGTATACTCTAGTGATGTGTAGTCTGCGAGGTCTTGATAGAGTGCTTTGGAGTGGATGTTCAGGTTGGAGCTTTCAAAGACCTGGATGGATTGTTGGAGTGGGTGGTGTCGTTGGGTGGTGAATTTCTCAAAAGCAAGAAGTAACGCGTCTTTCTTTTGTTCATAGGAGAATTGACTGGGGGGATAGAGCAGGGAGATGCATAGGGAAATCATGCTTGGTTTGGCGATAATCCCTTGGTCTGTGATGTCATATGCTGAGGGTCCTCCCAGGGTTGCCCAGGGGAGGATGCTGGGTTGTTCGAGATGGTCGCTGTCCCCTGCAAGAGCGGTATCAAGGTCTTCTCCGACCATGAGGCAGGCTTTCAGGGTGTGGTTGGTGTTGCTGGATTCGATTTGTGCGTCAATCTGTTGGTAGGTGTTGTTTTTGTTCTGGATTTGTAGGAGTTGTGCATCCCATCCAAGGTCGTTGTGGACTGCATTGAGATACGCATGGATGGCGGTGATGATGTCTTGGTCTTGGTTGTATTGAGGGGAGAGGATGACCAGGAGGTCAGGGTTGTCAGCTGATGGGTAGGTCTGAAAGAGCATTGCTTGTTGGGGTGGAGTGGAGATGAAAGGGAGCTGACTGATGAACAGGAGGCAAAAGACGCAGAGGATCGTGCGACTAGGGTTGTGAGTCATGGTTCCTTCCACCACCAAACGTTATACTGTTTTATTTTTAATATTTAAACTTATTATGTTATACTTTAACAATTATAATATATAAATATATGGTGTAATTCTCCCTAGCGGAACAATTGACAAAACGAAAAAATATCCACACCTCCTCTAAAAAAAACTAGGTAAAAAAAATCGATTATTTCTTCAACAGCTTCGTAACGGTTTTCATGATATGCGGAGTACTTAACCCATACTTATCAAACAACTCATCCGGCTCCCCGGACTCACAGAACATATCCTGCACCCCAATCCGCTGAAACGGCACCGACAACCCCTGCTCCGCCAGCACCTCACTTACAGCACCACCCAACCCACCAATCACCGAATGCTCCTCAACTGTCACCACTGCATTGGAATTCTTCGCACACTTCAACACCAGCTTCTCATCTAATGGTTTGATCGTATGCATATCCACCACACGAACAGATAATCCTTCCTTATGCAGCTGCTCGGAAGCATCCACCGCCTGGTCCACCATCGTACCACACGCGATGATGCTGACATCTGAGCCTTCTCGTGCGATCCATCCTTTCCCGATCTCAAGATCCTTCAAATCCGCTTTTGAATACAGCACTGGTGAGTTCGCCCGGCCGATGCGTGCATACATCGGACCCGGGGTTGTCGCCATGAGCTCCACCAGACAACGCGTCTGGGTCGCATCACTTGGTGCAAGCACCGTCATGTTCGGCAGCACCCGCATCAACGTTAGATCCTCAATCATCTGATGACTCGCTCCATCTTTGCCGACACTGATCCCCCCATGCGTCGCAAAGATTTTCACGTTCGCCTCAGAATACGCCACATCAATCCGGATCTGATCATAGACCCGACCAGTCGCAAACACCGCAAACGTGCTCGCAAACGGGATCTTCCCACAGGATGCAAGTCCCGCTGCTGCAGAGATCATGTTTGCCTCCGCTATGCCCATCTCAAAGAACCGCTCCGGGTATTTCTTCGCAAACAAGATGGTTTTCGTTGATTTCGACAAATCCGCGTCCAACACCACGATATTCGGATACTTCCCCCCAAGCTCCACCAAGGTCTCCCCATACGCATCCCGCGGGTTGGCCATCACCTTCTTATTCATAAGGTGGCCTCCAAGGCTTTCTGCGCTAACTCCAACTCTTTGAGAGCAAGCTTGTATTCCATCTCATTGGGAGGCACCCCATGGAAATCAATGTTGTTCTCCATGAACGAGACGCCTTTCCCCTTCACCGTGTTTAAAATGATCATCGTCGGCTGGTTCTCCTGCTCATTTGCAGACAGCAACGCATCGATGATCTCCTCAATATCATGACCATCAACTTCAATAACATGCCAGCCGAAACTACTCCAACGGTCCCGGACGGACTCTAACCGCAGGACATCCTCGGTCCTCCCATCGATCTGAAGGAAATTTCTATCAATCATAGCGGTGAGATTATCCAGTTTATAATGAGCCGCGGAGGATGCTGCCTCCCAGATCTGCCCTTCATTGGTCTCCCCATCCCCCACCATCACATACACCCGGTAATCCTTCTTATCCAACTTTCCGGCTAATGCAATGCCCACTGCGAAGGACAACCCATGACCAAGACTTCCTGTTGATGCCTCCACCCCTGGGATATGTGTGCAGACCGGGTGACCCTGTAGCATACAGTTGATCTGCCGTAGATGTCTAAGTTCTTCGACATCAAAATACCCACATTCCGCCAACGCAGCATACAACGTTGGTGCCGCATGACCCTTGCTTAACACAAAACGATCCCGGTCTGGGTCATTTGGATTTTTCGGATTATGACGCATATGATGGAAATACAATGCGACGATTGCCTCGACCGCAGAAAGAGACCCGCCAGGATGACCGGATTTCGCTAGGTACAGCATCTCAATGATATGCTTTCTGATTTTCACAGCAGTAAGGTCTAATCTTCTGATAAATTCCTCATCATGATGCTTCAAAGGTTCGCCCCGCCCAGTTCAAGCCCAAATGAAAGTAAACATCCCAGAATAGATTTTCCCACTATATACTTTTTGTAAAAAAAAAACAGCTTTCTGCTCTTCTCCCTTCAATAAAATCTAACAAACGACTTCTGTTCCATAATGTGGCAAATTTTCTCATTTCTCGGAAGGGAAAGAGGCTTATGGTCTATACCAAGCGCCAAATAAATTACCATTTTTTATAAACATTTTTCCGATGATCAATGAATAGAATTGAAATTCTTTTTGTTTTTTCATCGATATCAGCGATAATCCGATAATCCCCCACACGTAGTTTGTATTCATTTCTAGCAGTCAATTTTTCAAAATAATGAAATGGATTTTCTTTCGTGGAATGAATTTTTTCAAAAATTCTTTTTCTGATTTTCTTTTCTAATTTACCTAGATCGTATAAAGCTACATCATCATAAATGACTGAAAACATTCATTAGAGCCCCAGTCGATATTTGGCTTCTTCCTCGCTGACGAAATGTCCTTTTTTAATTCGTTCTCTTGCTGCTTCTATTGCTTTGATTGTTTCTTTGCTCAGTTCTGGTTCTTTTTTTAAGTTCTTTACAATGAAAATGAGTTTTTTAATGACCTCATCGTAACTTTCATTTTTATATTCACGGAATTGATCGATTTGTGCTTTCGTATCGTTTTGGATTTTGATGGTCGTCGCGCTCATAATATACCTTAGTATACCTATGTATACCATGGTATAAATAACTTTCCATTTTCATGTTTATTTTATCATAAAAATCCTTAATTAAATCATATATTCTCCTGTTGCAAAGAGGCTTACGGCCTACACCCAGCACTTATGACCTCTTCTGTTATATCTCTGTTGAAACTTTTTCGCTTTCTAGCCGAACAAAAATGGAATTCTGTTTTTTTTTCTATATGTGATACAATTGAATTCAAAAACATTTATTCTTTAGATATCATTTCAGACAATTTTCAGATAGTCCTATTTGGCCATCCAGTAAATTCCTGGAAAATCAGTTGACAGGTTGACTTTCAATGCTGAGCCAAGGAAAAAAGTATTTTCAAAAGGATCCCCCAGCTTAAGTCCTGAAAAACCTAACACACCAGGATACGAAAATCCAATAGGGATTGAATAGTAAGGTTTTTTTCTTGCTGTGCCCCAGAGTTCAGGTCCTTCGTATTTTTTTATTCCAGTTAAACCAATTGAATAAACCCACCCTGAGGAAGGTTCTTTATCACCGTCTCCCCCCAAACTCCAGATTGTTCCAAAAGTAAGAAGAGACAACAACCCAACTGGTGAAATAATACCAAAGAAACCACCAGTAAAACACATAATAAAAAAAAGTGCTGCAACACCAGTCACAACAGCATTTGTTAAGATATAGAGAAGGTTTAACAACCATTCAATAAAATTTTCAAATAGAGACCCAGGGAAATAACTTGTTTTTGATGGATTCACTAGTCTTGATAGAATATTATGAATAACATGTTCTGCAAAAATAGCAAATGGACCATAGACGCCTGTGTTCAAAGTATTTCCAGACACTAAACAGAAGTAATTAGCATCAAAGAGTTGTAATCGTTGTTCGATTGGTTTCATAATTAATCTGTAGGTTTGATTTACGCTCATCCCCTTTGGTAACAACCCATACTTATCCAACTCCACCACAGCCTCCTTGAAGATAGGTGCTGCTTCCTCCCTTGTTGATGTCTGATTCAACCTAGCTCTGAACTCAACTAGATACAGTTCCAGGTTCTGGTATTGTTCTCTGGTGAGTTTCACCGTGGTATTCCCATATCCCTGGATGCCACACGCTTGAGTGGTGACTTCCACCAGGTGATCATCAGTTGCTTTGACAACACTCTGGTTGATGCTTGGTGCGACTGCTACACCAACAAATAAGAGGATAACACCTACGGTAAGTATTCTCTTCATTTCCATCAACTCATCCCAGGGATGTCAAAAGGTTCTTGTGCAGGATGCCAATCAAAACAAAACCATGGTATTGGAATTCCTATAGGAACTTCTCCTGGAAAAGGAAGTAATACAATGCCAAATCCAAGTATTAATTTTGGAAGAATATGAGGGCGACTCCAGTAATTTTCTCGAAAGATAAAATTAGAAAAGAATATACTACTACCTACGATAATAGCATCCATATTATTTCGGATAATATTATTCCGAGTTACCTTCGTACTAAAGGCTCTTGTATCCAAGAAAGCGACACCACAAGAATTGTTCCGTAGTTCATTTCTATCGATAACAATATGGCTACCCATTTCTACAAGTATACCATAACCACAATTATAAATTATATTCTGAGTTAAATTGAAATTACTTCCAACAATAGCAAGTGCCTCATTTGAATTATTTATCAAATTATGAGACACCGTCATATTACTACCAATTAAAGTTATTCCAAAATCACTGTTTACAAAAGTGTTGTTTAAAATCCGACAGTTATGTGACTCTTGGATATATAGTTGATTTTGCCCACCATCTACTAGATTGTTTTGAATCGTTATATAAGTTGATTTAGAAATGACCATTACTTCAACTAGTGTCTCTTTTGTAATAAGGATTTCATTATTAGTGAAATAAAAATGCTTGACATTTGATACCCAGACTGTTCTAGGACCATAATCGCCTTGGGAGGAAATTATCTTGAAACCGATAATTGAGATATTATCGACTTTAATAATTAACAAATTATACCATTGGTATGGAATATCAATGATTGGTTTTCCAGAATCGTTTCCATCCCCTAATTCGTTAGGTATTCCTTTTAAAGTTAAATTAGGTATCATTATGGTGATATTAGATTCGTTATATGTCCCACTATAGACCTCGATAGTATCACCAGGATTTGAATGATTTAATGCTTCCTTAATAGATGTATAATCTGCATCACCAGGTTCATCATCAACAGTAATGATAGTATTACCAAGAGTTAGTTCTGATGATACTAATGGAGTGATGTTGGTTCCAACGAACAAGAGAATGATTCCAATCGTTAAAGGTTTGTTTCTATAGGAAGTCATATATTACCTCTATTTACATATAACGTGTATTCGAATAGAAATGGAAACAAATTGTATAACCAATCCCAAAATTCATCTGGCATAATAGCCCAGCAGTAAAAAGCAATACCACCTAAAATGAGAGCAGTAATTTCTAAAAATCCTTCTAACCTCGGTAAAATACCAATTTTAAGTAATAATATCACCGTCCAAATAGTAGGTATAAACAACAAAGCACTTGTCATCATTATAACAGCTAATATGAATCCAAAAATGATATTAATGTTTAATATCGAGTTCTTCTCAGAATAATTCCCAACCATCGATTGAATCCTTGACTTACTTATAACTTTTGACAGAATCAAACCAAGGAAATACATCTGTCTAATTTCAGTCTTTGTTATTACCGGAATCTCTGATGGTGGAAATATCCCTCGACTCATCTGGGATTTCAGAATGATTCGTTGAATCTCCTTGTTGTTGGCAATATCAACGATGGTCTGGAATAACAACTCCCTCTGATTGATTCTTTCTTTGATGAGGTTCTGTTGTGAGGTCTGGACAGTTTGATATCCAACAACGTTTGTATACGATGTAAGTAATACGATAACAGCAGCAATGATACCAAGTCCAATGGTGAAGATTTTTTTTATGGTTGTTCCTCCAGCATCAATTGTATTTTTTCTCTATCGGTACATAAATCTTTATACGTAAAAATTATTTGTTTCATAAGACTAATAATGGTTGAAACTACCAAATATAAAATGAAAATAGGAATACATCCTGGGAACCAAACACAAAGCGTAATTGTCCCATATGCTGTTATTGTCTGATTATTTCTCTGTGAAAAAGAGTTCATGATTGCTACAGGATTTGTTCTTAAAATATGGAAAGATGTTTCAATACTTCTTGATGAGATTTCTTTTAGTGACTTGTCTTGATGTATTCTTTTTATACATATTTCTGTGAACTGGGTAAATGATTTTTCATCCATTCTACTAATGAATTCTAAAGCCTTTTTCAGCTGTTCATTCCGATTATCACTCTGCGGGATGTTCCATTCATTTCCTTTCCCGAGATATTGAGGTGTCAGGATATTGCGTTGTTGATTTGTTGCTTTCTGTGTCCTGGTCTGGAACAAGGGTGAATCAGATACAGTAGTTGATTTCACTGATTGATATCCAACTACATTAGTTAACGAACTTAGAATAAGAAGAACGACAGCACAGAGACTTACCGCTAGTAGAGGTTTCTTATCCATCGTACTTTCCCCCTTCTATGCTTTATACAACATATTTCATCTATAAAAACATTTTTTTCCTTCGTTCGGCTTTCTAGGGCGAATCTTGTGGCGAAAATATCCTAAAAACCTTGGTGGATGTTAACAATTCCGGGTGGTGGGTTCTGGTTCCTTCTGTTTTGTATGATGTCGTGATAAGGTATAGAGGTCCTGGTAGATCTCAGGTCGTATGTCTCGTAATACTGGTCGACGTGCCCGTGCGGATTCAAGGAGTCTGAGGTTGATGTCGCAGGTGATGATGCTTTCCTTGAGGTACGGGGCTTTGACGAGTACGTTTCCCAGGGGATCATACACCTGGGAGCCGCCCCAGTAGATGAGGTCTTCCTGGTTCCCCGCGAGGTTGACATACGCCATGAACACCGTGTTCTCCAAGGCTCGAGCTGGGAGGAGTGTTTCGAAGTATCGTTGCGTGGTGGTCGGTGATGCGGAGATGCAGATGAGGAGGTCCGCTCCTTGCAGGGTGAGTGCTTTGGCGAGTTCTGGGAAGTTGAGGTCGTAGCAGATGAGTAAGCCTATTTTCCCTACTGCGGTGGTGAACACAGGGAGGTCTTCTCCTTTTCTTCGAAGGGTCCTGCGTTGGGGAGGAACCATTTCCGGTAGGCACCAACGGTTCCGTCTGGTTGGATGAGGACAGCGGCGTTATAGATAAGGCCATCCACGGTGTTATCCTTGCAGGGCATCCCGAAGATGAGGTGGCATTTGTTGGTTTTCGCGATCTTTTTCAGCTGCTTGACGGAGGGTCCATCGAGGGGTTCGGCAAGGTCTCGGAACTCGTCTTTGCAGCGGTCTCCGGTGAGGAAGTACTCGCCAAAGATGTACAGGTCCGCCTTGGTTTTCTTGATATAGTTCTCCATGGTCTGGATGTTTTTTTGTTTGTTGGCAATCGTGGGTCGTGCAGAGATAAGAGCAAGTCGCATGATTTCATCTCAGGTGCTGGTAACTCCTGTGATGATTTAAGGATTGTTGGTTCGAAGACGGTGTTTTTTTTTGAAAACGTGGGAAAACGCCAAAAAAAGGGAAAATTATATATACTTACCAATATAAAATTGATACAATTAAATAAAATTCGGAGACTAAAAAAATGCCCCTTATCAGCTTACACACC